>NZ_BAAHAA010000017.1:0-82289 GCF_054777915.1 Nocardioides marmoraquaticus
CGCCCGTTCCCGAAGCTCCTCGGGATACTTCCTCGGTGCTGCCATGACTCTCATCCTTCCGTGGAATGAGAGCCTCCATCAGACCCGGCACGCGACACATCTCGACGAATCCTTGGCTGATCAGCCGGGTCGCGCTGCGCCCCCCGGGCGCGCTCAGCGCCCGCTGCACCCACCGTGGCACGGGTAGGTCGGGCTTGGGGAGGCACCAGATCGGGGTGCGCTGGAACACCGTCAGGGTGTCCACCTGCTCGGCGATGGCCGGGATCAGCTGGATCGCCGAGGCGCCGGTGCCGATGACGGCCACGCGCTGGCCGGACAGGTCCAGGTCGTGGTCCCAACGCGCGGTGTGCACGGTCGTCCCGCGGAAGGTGTCGATGCCCGGGAGGTCCGGGGCCTTCGGGGTGGTCAGCACACCCGAGCCGTTGATGAGGAAGCGGGCTCGCACGGTGGCGCCGTCGTCGAGCTCCAGGCGCCACAGATGCTGCTCCTTCTCCCAGACGGCGCGGACGACGTGGGTGCTCAGCCTGATCCGGCTCGTGAGTGCGTAGCGTTCGACGAGCCATTCGGCGTACTGCTTGAGCTCGTCGCCCGGGGCGTAGGTGCGCGTCCATGTGCTGCGCTGGGCGAACGAGAACTGGTAGCTGAACGACGGGATGTCGACCGCCACGCCGGGGTAGGTGTTCCAGTGCCAGGTGCCGCCGACGCCGTCACCGGCCTCGAGGACGACGAAGTCGTCCAGGCCTGCCTCGCGCAGCTTGATCGCGGCTCCGATGCCGGAGAAGCCGGCCCCGACGACCGCCGTGTGCAGGACCGCTGCGGCCTTCGCATCGGCCTGCACCCCGTCGTGCGTGACGCCGGCGCTCACAGCCGCCCCACGAGGTCGCGCGCCCTCGAGGGCAGGAGCCGGATCCCCAGGTAGCCGAGGGTCGACTCCAGGCCGACGGGCGACACGGCGGTGTTCTTCGACGCTGCCTTCACGATCGCCCTCGCGACGGCCTCCGGGGGGCGGGCGTGGCGGAAGGTCCAGGTGAGCCGGCCGTGCTCGTCCTCCCCCACGCCGCGCAGACGACTCGTGTCGATGATGGGGGTGTCGATGACACCAGGGCAGATGGCGCTGACCCCCACGCCGTGCCGGGCCCAGTCGGCGCGCAGCGACTGCGAGAGCATCAGCACCGCGGCCTTGGTCGCACAGTACGCCGTGGTCCGTCGGCTGGGGACGTAGGCCAGACCGGACGACACGTTCACGACCTGGCCCCTGCCGCGTTCCCGCATGAACGCGCCGAAAGCGTGGCAGCCGTGGACGACGCCATCCAGGTTGATCGACCGGATCCAGGCCCAGTCCTCCAGGGTGCAGTCGAGAAAGTCTCCGGCCAGACCGACACCCGCGTTGTTGACCAGGACGTCGACCGGTCCGTGGTCGTGCTCGATGTGTCGCGCCATCTCGGCCACGTCGTCAGCGACGCTCACGTCGCACTCGTACGCGTCGGCGTGGCTCCCGCACAGCCGGGCCGTTTCCTTGGCCGAGACGTGGTCGACGTCGACGCAGACGACGGCGCTGCCGGCGCGGGCGAAGGCTCGCGCCGTGGCACGGCCGATGCCGCTGCCGGCTCCGGTGACGACGACCCGGTCGGGGTTGTAGATGCCAATCATGACCGTCCTCCGTTGGTGGGGTCGACGTGCACGGGACACGGGTCGGCGGCGCTCGCGACCGACCCGGTGCCCGGTGACGCCGCGGTCAGGGCTGGGCAGCGACGGCGTACGACGGTGCGCAGCCCGTGCTTCGGCCTCAGGGTCAGCGACTGGGCCAGCACCACCGGGTGACCCGGCTCCAGGTCGAACACGTACCGCTGGCTCAGCGTGGCCGCGATGGCCACCATCTCCATCAGGGCGAAGCTCTGGCCGATACACACCCGACGGCCACCACCGAACGGCAGATACGTCGAGCGCACCGGGCGCGCCGCACCCGGCATGAACCGCTGGGGGTCGAACGCGTCGGGGTCGTCCCAATAGCGCTCGTCGTGGTGGATGGCATGGACCGGGATCAGGACCGAGGTCCCCTTGCGGATCCGATGGCGCCCGAGGACGTCGTCGGCGAGCGCGGTGCGCGGGATGAGAGGGACAGCACTGTAGTAGCGCTGGGACTCCATGACGCAGGCCGTCGTCCACGGCAGCTGGCTCAGGTCGTCGGCGGTGACCCTGCGCCCCGCCAGCACGCTGTCGACCTCGTCGAGCATGCGCTCGCGGTGCTGGGGATGCAGCGCCATCAGGTACCAGAACCACGACAACGCGTTGGCCGTCGTCTCGTGCCCGGCCAGCATGAAGGTCAGCGCCTCGTCGCGGACACGCTTGCGCGACCAGGAGCCGTCATCCGCCCCGATCAGCATGTTGAGGAGGTCAGGCTGATCGGTGGGATTCGCGTAGCGCTCGTCAAGCACGCCGGTGACGGCCGCGTCCAGGCCGCCGGCCACCTCCTGCAGGACGCGGAACGGCGGCGGGGCCGGCACCCGCGAGTAGGACATCCGGGTCAAGCCCCCACACACGAGGAGGCAAGGCCCCCACGAGCCCGATCCTCAGCAGGACCTCCGTCGCCTCGAGCCCCCTGGTGGCCAGATCGTGCATCCTCTCCACGACCTCGCCGAAGTCCTGGCTGAACAACGCGTTGGCCACCACCCGCAGCGTCATCTGCACCATCTGCTCGTGGATGTCCACCACGCTCCGCCCGTCGGCGCCCGCGAGCCCCTCCGCCATCTCCTCCGCCATCTCTTCCACCGGGTCGACCATAAGCGCCACCAGCCGATGGAGGCGCCGCTTGGCGAACATCGGGTTCACGGCGCCACGGTGCTGGGCCCACGACTCACCCTCGTCGGTCAACAAGTTGAGTCCGGCCGCGGCCTTGATGGGCTCATACTCCAACGACTTCACGTAGTTGAGCCGATTGGCGTGCAGGACATGATCGATGTGGTCGACGTTGGTGACGACCACGAAACGCCGGGTGCCGATCCGCGTGCGGGTGAACTCGCCACGCGTCAGCTTGCCCAACACCCCGCGGTGGGGATCGAGGCCGACGAGCAGCGTGTCGATCGTCGCCGAGAGCGTCCCCAGGGTCGTCGTACGAGACTCGTCCACCACCGGATCGGGCACCCCACGATCGCCTGGTCCCGCGTCCTGCGTGGTCACTGACATGCTGCGGCTCCTTCGTCGCGGACCGCCGGGTGAGCCCGGCGCGTCACTAGACACTAGGAACCGTTTCCCCCTCCCGTAATGACTCCAACGGACGCGCGCTTGATAGTTTCGGACAATGAAGCTGCAGCCGTCGGCGGCGTCCTCACCCCCAGACTCGACCTTGTCCATGCTCGGGTTGGCGATGCTGACCGATACCGCGCGCACGACGTGGGGGGTGAGCCCGGCGACGGTCCTGGCCGGCACCCACGTCGACGCCGATCGGCTCGAGGAGCGGCACTCCACCATCGCCTCGAAGCAGCAGTTCCGTGCCGTTCGCAACGTGGTCGGACAGGGCCCCGACCCACTCTCGTTGGGCGTCTCGGTGGGGTTGGGCACCAGCCTGACCCAGTTGGGCCTGTTCGGCTTCGCGGTGATGGCCTCCCCCACGATCCGCGAGCTCATTGCCATGGCGCTGCGCTACTTCAGCCTGACCACCCTGGTCCTGACGGTCGATCTGCACGAGGACGCCGAGGGGGCCCGCCTGGTGCTCGGCGACTCCCACCTGCCCGACGACGTGCGTCCCTACTTCGTGGGGCGCGACGCGACCGGGATCGCGACCGTCGTCCTGCCGTTCCTCGGCACAACGCTCGAACGGTACGGGCGGCACCTAGTGGTCGCGCTTCGCCACGACGACTCCCCCTTGGCCACCACCCTCTCGCAGTTCTCGGTGGGCGCGATCGAGGTCACCGAGAGCGATCGACTCGAGGTGCGATTCCCGACCGCACTGCTCGACGAACCCCTGCCCCAAGCAGACCGACACACGGTGCAGACCTGCCTGGAGCAGTGCGAACGACTGCTGCAGCGCCGGTCCGCGCGCTCCGGGCTGACCGCCCAGGTCCGCACCCAGCTGCTCGCAGACACTCGCATCCCGGCCACCTGCGACGAGATCGCGGCCGCGCTGAGCGTCCATCCACGCACCCTGCGCCGACACCTGGCCGACGAGGGGACCTCGTACCGGCGGCTGCTCAACGAGGTGCGCAGCGGGCTGGCGGCCGAGCTCCTCACCGAGGTCGGCCTCACCGTCGAACAGGTCTCCCTGCGCCTCGGGTACACCGAGACCGCGGCGTTCTCCCGCGCATTCTCGCGCTGGTACGGCGTGCCGCCCAGCAGGTACCGCCGACTCGACGCCCCGAGGCCGTCGCCGCAGGAGGCCGCACCGGCCGCTCCACCGCGGACGAGCCACGTGACCTGACCCGGCCATCTCGAGCAGACCCAGGACTCACGACCCGGACGACGTCCACGGGATCCGGTGCACCAGATGGGAACCCGCCAGCCCCGTGAGCGCCACCTCACGGGAATCGGCGACGTCTGCGTCCTCGTCGAGCGCGGCCAGAGTGGACTCACTCACCAGGATCTCGGCTCCCACGGCGAGGTCGGCCACCCGGGCGGCGTAGGCGACGTTGCGGCCGAACAGGTCGTCGTCGCGGCGCACGGCCGTGCCGCGATGGATCGTCACGCGGAGCGTGACCACAGCCGGATCGTCACGCGGAGCGTGACCACAGCCGGATCCTGTACTGGCACGCTCCGCGAGCCAATCCTGCACTGGCGCGCTCCGCGAGCCGATCGGCTCGCGGAGCGACCCCGGTGCCCGATGGGCTCGCGGGTCCGAGGGTTGGGTGCGTGGTAGCTCCACACCTCACTGGGAGGTCTTTGTCATCGCCCAGCAGGCGCACCCCGCATCCGTGGTCAGTTCACCCTGCTAGCGCCCGGAGGGCGGCTGTGGGCCTTCTAGCGGCCGCGTCTTGACCGCTAGACAATGTCAGTGGATGGTGGAGTCGAGGCTTCTGCCGGGACCGTCCATGTTGTCGAGTCCGAGGCGTCGGCGCTGGCGTCGGGTGCCACCGATGATCTCGGCCGGCGTGTCGTCCCCGTACTCCGCTTCGTGGCCGGCTAGCAAGCCGCCGTCCTCGTCCCGGACCCGGAACGGCTGCCGGTCGGCGACCTCTGGTGCGTGCCGGTCCTGTCCGCGGGTCTTGCGCATCGACAGAGCGATGCTGGTGCCGATGATCGTCGCGACCACAGCCAGGCTGATCGTCGTCGGGATGTAGTAGACGTCGATCTTGAGGAGCATCTTCATCCCCACCCAGATCAGCACCAGCGCGAGACCGGCCTTGAGGTAGACGAAGCGGTGGATCAGGTCGGCGAGCAGGAAGTACATCGCCCGCAGACCCAGGATCGCGAACGCGTTGGCGGTGAAGACGAGGAAGACCTCGTCGGTGACGGCGAAGATCGCCGGGATCGAGTCGACGGCGAAGATGATGTCGGTGACCTCTACCAGTACCAGCACGGCCAGCAGCGGGGTAGCCACGAGTACGCCGTTGCGGCGGATCCAGAACCGCTGGCCGCGGTACTCGCTGATCATCGGCACCATCCGCCGCAGGGTCGCGAGCGTGCGCGATTGGGACGGGTCGATGTGGGAGTCGCGCTGCATCAGCATTTTCGCGCCGGTCACCAGCAGGAACGCGGCGAAGACGTAGAGGACCCACGAGAAGCTGGCAATCAGCGCCGAACCACCGGCGATAAACACCGCCCGGAACACCAGCGCACCGACGACGCCGTAGAACAGCACTCGGTGCTGGTACTCGCGCGGGACGGCGAAGAAGGCGAAGATGATCGCCCAGACGAACACATTGTCGACCGCCAGTGACTTCTCGATCAGGTAGCCGGCGAAGTACTGCTGCCCGAACTCGGCGCCGTACACGCCCCAGATCAGCATCCCGAAGGCCACGCCGAACGCGACCCACACGGCCGACCAGGTCGCAGCCTCGCGGACCGAAATCACGTGGGCGTCGCGATGCATGAACAGGTCGAGGACAAGCATCGCCAAAATGACCCCGAGTACAGCGGCCCACGCCCAGAAGGGGACGTCCATCAGTAAAACCTCGTTTCATCGCAGAAGGTGAAACGAAGGTCTCCCCCGAGCCGTCAGACCCGGCCAACGAGTCATCGCTCCGCAACGCCGGAGCTGTGAGGCTCGAAGTGGCGACGTTACGAGGGTGGGGTACTCCCCTTCGATCCGCGTACGCGGAGTAACGATTATGACGACATCAACCTCGGCCTGTCAAAACATGGGCCCTGATTGGTGCCCGGTCGCGCCGCTGCGGTGCGCGCCGGCGGACCCCTGCGTGGTCACAAACCGCAAGCCGATCGCCGAACGGAACGTCCGGACATGCCGAATTCCGGACGACCCGCTGTGGTGGTGGTCTTATTCCCCTAAACGAGCCCCACCGAACTCCAAGTCCGCTCTGTCAGGGATTGATCGCGCGACACCACAGGGGCCCACGGGTCCTCGGTCGCCCCGGCGCCGGATTCCCGTCGGCTACGCCTGCGCGTGCTCCAGAGTGGCCTTCTCCTGAGCCGTGTGAGGACCGCGGTGCCGCCACGGAAATACCCACCGGAACGGGCTCAAACCCGGGCGCTTGCACCAGCAGTCGTCGGCGCAGCCGCACGTCATCATGCCCGCTGCTTCCGCGACCTTGTTGCCGACCGCGACGAGCAGGTACCCCCCGAGAACGATGAGTACGAGGCGCTTCACGACAACACCTCCACCAACTGCTCGACCGTCGGCGAGCCACTCAGACCCTTCGGGGTCGAGTAGACCCGGCAGGCCAGCCCGACGTGCTGCTCACCGGTCGCGAAGGGGTCGCGGCCGTCGACCCGGATCGTCGGGGAGCCGGTGAAACCGAACTCTTCGGCCTGAGTAGTGGTCTCCACCTGGCGTCGTTCCACCGTGATGTCGTCACGCCTCAGGGTCGTCAGCGCCTGCGCCAGCCGCTCATCTGCCACGGTCCAGTTCGGGCAGCCCTCGAAGTAGAGCAACTCGACCTTCATGACCAACCTCCCGAAGCCGCGTGGTGGGTCACCCCGACCCCTTGACCTTTAGTATCTCCCGGGCTCCCTCGACGGGAGCGTGGCGCTCGACCTCCGATCCGGACACGTCCTGACAGCCGCGATGAGTACGTCTCTCCACCGCCTGTCGGCGTACCGGAACACCCGGAACTGCGATGAGAGCGCGTCGGCATTCTGTCGGCCACACTCGCGGATGCGCGTCGAGCCAACGGCCGACATAGGGCAGGGCTACCCCCCACAGATCAACAGTTCAGCGACTGCTGTATTGTCTCAGCCATGTTGACCGTCGCCACGCGCCTGGACGTGATGAATCGGCTTGGTCGGGCAATGGCCGATCCGACCCGTTCGCGTTTGCTCATGATCCTGTTGGAGCGGCCCGCGTATCCCGCCGAACTGGCGGCAGATCTTGGCTTGACCCGATCCAACGTGTCGAACCACCTCTCGTGCCTGCGGGACTGCGGCATCGTTGTCGCGGAACCGCAGGGTCGCCAGATGCGTTATGCCATCGCTGACCCGCACCTGGCGCGAGCACTCACCGCCCTGGTGGAGGTCACGCTCGCGGTCGACGAGAGTGCACCGTGCATCGACCCGGCCTGTTCCCTGCCGGAGTGCGGCAGCGGAGGGGTCGGCGCGTGATCCTGACTTCCGCACTTCAGGCGTTCGGGCTGTTCATTGCCACCAACATCGACGACATCATCGTGCTCTCGCTGTTCTTTGCCCGAGGAGCCGGACGAAGCGGGACCACAACTCGAATCTTGGCCGGTCAGTACCTCGGCTTCGCTGGCATCTTGGCCGCAGCGGTGCTCGTCTCATTGGGGGCAGGAGCCTTCTTGCCCGAGGAGGCAATCCCCTACTTCGGCCTCATCCCGTTGGCCTTGGGCCTCTGGGCGGCATGGCAGGCTTGGCGTGACGGCGACGATGACGATGACGAGGCGAAGGTCGCGGGCAAGTCTGTGGCGGCCTGGACGGTCGCCGCAGTCACCTTCGCCAACGGTGGTGACAACATCGGGGTCTACGTTCCTGTCTTCCTCAACGTGGGTCCCGCCGCGACTGCCGCGTACTGCGTCGTATTCCTCATCCTGGTGGCGGCGCTGGTCGTGCTGGCGAAGTTCGTTGCCACTCGTCCGGGTATCAACGAGGTCCTTGAGCGTTGGGAGCATGTGCTGTTTCCGATCGTCCTCATCGGACTGGGCATCGTGATTCTGTGGGGCGGCGGAGCGTCCGGCCTCTGATGTGACGACGCGAGTTGGACTCTAAGGTGGAGGCCGTTGCGATGTCAGGTGGCATTTTCGACCGGTGCGGCCATCTGGATCTGCCGCGTTGAGGGCGGCTACGCTCGTCCGGATCCCCGTTGCGGGCATCGCATCCTGCTATGGCCGTGATCTGCGCTGACAGCTCGACGAGCGGGCTCAGACCCTCCCTGCGCCCCGTCGACGATCGGTCAGGATTCGGAGCGCGAGAACGTTGACAAGCGCTGCGCAGGTCAATGCGAGGACGCCGACGACGTCCGTGGTGACCACAAACCAGTGCGGCAGACCTCCTGTTGCCGATGAGTTGCACTCGCCAGCCGCCGTGCACGATGCAGAGCCCGAACTCCCAGAGGGGTTGGCACCGGGAACAAGCGCCAGTAGGCCGTACGCCAGGTAGTAGCCGGGCACGGCAATCATGCTTGCTGGAAGCGACAGCACTGCGGCGAGCAGAATCGTGGAAGTCGAATCGCCGGCGAATCCCACACCCGCCACGACGGCCACGCAAAGGGCATACATCGCGCCGACCGACCGCTGCAACGGCGAGACTTGCCGCACAGTGCCTGCCAGGCCACCACCCATGCCGTGAGGCTAACTGGTAGTTCTCGACCTACCCCCTGCAACCGCAGGATCTGCCGCTGGGGTCTGCTGCACGAGCAGGTGACAGGTTGGCTGTCAGTGCCCTGAGTGGATCGTCACGCGGAGCGTGACCAGTGCGGGATCCCGCTGTGGTCACGCTCCGCGTGACGATCCCGCTGTGGTCACGCTCCGCGTGACGATCCCGCTGTGGTCACGCTCCGCGTGACGATCCCGTTCCGGGTCTGCATTGTGCAGGCTGCGCCGAGGTCAGCACCGCGAGTCGGGCGTGGTCGTGGCGGTCGACCAGCTGGTTAGCAGGGTCAGGACCCGAGCGGTCGCTGAGTCGGGCTCAACGGTGTACACAACCAGACGCTGGTCCGGGTCGTGCGGTCCAACCACCGACTCGATACCGAAGACCAGCGGCCCCGCGACGGGGTGGTTCACGCGCTTGATCAGCGAGGTGCGGAAGGTGACCCGGTGGTCGTCCCACCACGCGGCGACCTGCGGATCGCCGGCGCGGAGCTCGGCCAGCAGCGCGGTGAGCACCCGGTCATCCGGATGACGGCCCACCTCGTAGCGCAGCGCACCGACGGCGGAGGCGGCGAAGTCGGCCCAGTTCGCGATCCGCTCGTGGGCGGCGGGATCCAGGAACAGCCATCGGACGAACGAGGCGCCGGTCTCGGCCGGCCAGCCGATGACCTCGCGAAGCAGCGCGTTGGAGGCCAGGACCTCGGAGCGGCGCCCGAGCAGCAGCGTCGGGACGTGGTCGAGCTGTGCCATCAGCCGCAGCATCCCCGGGTCCGCGCGTGCCGCGAGGTCGCGCGCCACGCGTCGCCGTGCGGCGGGAGCGGCCAGGTTGCGCAGGTGCGCGGCCTCGACGTCGTCGAGGCGCAGGGCACGCGAGAGCGCCTCGACGACGTCGTCGCCCACGCTGTGTTGACGTCCCTGCTCGAGCCGGCTGTAGTGATCGGTGCTCAGACCGACCAGGGCCGCCACCTCCTCCTTGCGCAGGCCCGGCACGCGGCGCGCGCCCGGCAGGGGTGTGATGCCGGCCTGCGAGGGGGTGAGCCGGTCGCGTCGGGAACGCAGGAACGCGCCCAGAGCGGAACGGTCGGTCGCCATGCCTGCACTGTAGGAGCCGCCGGCCACGCCAGCCTGGGCATGGCGTGCCCATGCACCGTTCGTCCTGGCATCCGCGGCACGCCCCGAGCACCGTGGGAGCCATGAACTCTTCCTCCTCAGTTCGAACCGCGCTCGTCACCGGGTCCACCAGCGGCATCGGCGCGGCCACCGCCCGCACCCTGGCCGCCGCCGGGTGGCACGTCGTCGTCACCGGCCGTGACCGGTCCCGCGCGGAATCCGTGCTCGACGCCATCACCGCATCCGGTGGCCGGGCCGACTTCGTGCCCTCCGACCTCACCGCGGGCCCCGAGGACCTGCGCTCCTTCGTGGCGGCAGCGACCGAGGCAGCCGCCGGCGGCCACATCGACGCCGTCGTGCACAACGCCGCGCTGTGCCCACCCGTGGACACCGTGGCGCTGACCGACGCCGACCTCGAGGCCACGCTCGCGGTCAACCTCCGAGCCCCGCACGTGCTGACCGCCGCGCTCGCGCCGGCGATGGTCGAGCGCGGCAGCGGCGCGATCGTGGTCATCGGGTCGTGGATGGCCCACGTCGGCCACGCGTTCGTCGGCCTCTACTCCGCGACGAAGGCCGCCGAGATCCAGCTGGCTCGCAGCTGGGCCGCGGAATTCGGACCCCACGGCGTTCGCGTCAACACCGTGTCGCCGGGCGCCACCAGAACCCCGATCAACGCCGCCGACGACGACGTCATCGCCCAGATGACGGCCGGCACTCCCGCCGGGCGACCCGGCACACCCGAGGAGGTCGCCGCCGCGGTGGCGTGGGTGCTGTCGCCCGACGCGGCCTACCTACACGCAGCCGAGCTCGCCGTCGATGGCGGAATCACCGCGACCCGTTGATCGAACCATCTCATCGGTCGGCGATCCTGCACTGGCGCGCTCCGCGAGCCGATGTGCTACCGGGAGCGGGTCTGTCAGAAAGTTTGTGTTCGCTTCATCGGCTACTGAAGACCCAGGCGGTCGCCGTAGGTCATGGACAAGACGTTCAGGACGCTCTTCCAGCTGTTGATCCGTCCTGAGGGATTGGGCCGATCCTTCTCCCGGTGACGTGCGGCCAGGTAGAGAATCTTGAGCGCGGACTGCTCGTCGGGGAAGTGACCCCGACGTCTGGTCGCGGCCCGGAACCTGGCGTTGAGCGACTCGATGGCGTTGGTGGTGTAGATCATCTTGCGGACCTCGACTAGGAACGCCAAGAAGGGCGTGAACTCCGGCCACGAGCGTCGCCACATCTCGATCATCGCGGGGTAGATCGGCTCCCACTGCTCGGCGAAGTCCGCGAACGCCGCCTCGGCGGCCTCGACGGTCGGCGCGGTGTAGATCAACCGCAGCTGCTTGGTGATGGTCGACCAGTACTTCTTCGAGGCGTACCGCAGCGTGTTGCGGACCAGGTGCACCACACAGGTCTGCACCGAGCCCTGCGGCCACGTGGCCGTGATCGCGTCCGGCAGGCCCTTGAGGCCGTCGCAGCACACGATGCATGCGTCGAGGATTCCACGGTTCTTTAGTTCGGTCAGCATGTTGAGCCACTGCTTTGCTCCTTCGCCGCCGGTGGGTCCGACCCACATCCCGAGGATGTCGCGTTCGCCGTGAGGTTGATCCCCACCGCGACGTAAACCGGCCGGTTCCCTACTGTGGCGGCGCCTGAAGCGGACCCGGCGTTGGCGCGTACCTAGAGCACGATCGCGTCGATGAGGATCACCGGATAGACCGGGTCCAGCGGCCTGGCCTGCCACTCCCGCATGTCGAGCAGGACCTGGTCGATGACCTTGCTGACCAATCGCGAGAGATCTCGGTGTCGTAGACCTCTTCGAGGTGCGCGGCGACGTCGCCGGTGGTCATGCCCTTGGCGTAAAGGCTGATCACCGCTTCGTCGAAGCCGGCGAGGCGGCGTTGGTGCTTGGCCACGATCTGGGGCTCGAAGGTCACCAACCGGTCCCGGGGGACGCCGATGGTGACCTCGCCAATCTCGGTACGGACCGTCTTCGGGCTGGTCCCGTTGCGCAAATTCGGACCACCGGCCAGCGACCGGCCCACCGGGTCGCCCTTCTCATAGCTCAAGTGCTGGGCCATTTCGACCTCGAGGGCGGCCTGCAGGACCTGCCGGGTCAACGCGGTCAGCAGGCCGCCCTCGCCGGTTAGCTGGACGCCGCGGTGGGCAGCAGACGCGACCAGCTCCTCAGCCAGCCGCGACATGTCAGAGGGATCGAAGCCGTCCCGAACCGGGACAAGCTCGCCGAACGACAAGTTCTCTGTCATGGACGTGATGTTCCTTCCGCCCACGGCCACAGCCGCGGACCTCACGCCGACTCAGAAACACAAAGTTCCTGACAGACCCAGTCGTAACCCATGGCGCTCGGGAAACGGCGGCCGGTGACCATCTTTGCCTCGCCGTTGCGATGGTTGATGTCCATCGGGTTGAGCGCGGTCGCCACCACCCGAACCGACACTTCGCACGACCAGGGATCGGGGATCGACCTCCTCGAGTTGCGTGACCTCGGGTCCGCCGTAGCGGTGGTACTGGATTCGCTGCATGATGTCCACCGTGAGCGTGATGAGCTTTGATGGTGGCATCTGCACTGGCCGGATCAGGTGAGGCGGTCCCAGAACGCACCGAGAGCGTAGGCGGCCTGATCTGGGTCTTGCACCATCCACCAGTGCCCGACGCCGTCCAAGGTGGCTACCTCGGCGCCGGACGCGTCGGCGACGTCGTGACACATCGCCTTGGTGCCGGTCATGTCGTCGTCGCTGGCGTGGAGAATGAGGCCGCGTCGGGTGGTGGCGGTGGGGAGGTACCTACCGGCCTGCGCCATGGCCGGTTGTGTGGCGGAGCGGTCGAGCGTCAGGATGGCGCGGCCCATCTGCTCGTCCAGTGCAGCCGCGAGCCGTTCGGCGACGGGGCTGCTGATGCCCAGGTCGTGCATGGCAGCAGTGCGGTCTGTGAGCGGTGGAATGATCATTGACGCGACGAGGTCTTCTCCCTCGCCCGGGGTCTGCCAGGTTCTCGCGAGTGAGTGCCACTCGTAGCGGGGGTGAAACACGGCCGCGCTGTCGGTGACCCAGCTCCGAACCAGGTCCGGACGCTTCATGACCGCGTTGAGGACGTGAACGCCTCCCCAGTCGTGGCCGATGAGATCGACCGGGGCGGCAAATGCCCGTAGCTGGGCGATTAACCAGTCTCGGTAGCCCGGCATGGTCGCGTTGAACCAGTCGGGGAGGTGTGTGCCGAAAGCCTGGCGGGGAGAGGCACATCACGTCGTCGCGGTTGAGACTCGCCAGTAGCGGCTCCCACACGGCTGCGCTCTCCGGGTTGCCGTGGACGAACACCTTCGTCGGTTGTTGCGTTGGTGTCGTAACTCCCATGAGTGGTCCAATTCCGGTCGAGTGAACCGATGTCTGCACGCTGCACGGGGCGAGATCTGACGGTGATGAGCGCTTGGCCGCTTGACGAGTCTGTCTACTTGGAGCTGCGCACTACCACGCGCGGCGTGCGTGGCGCCGTATCGCGTGGGCGGCGAGGGACGCGATCATGCCGGTTCCCGCGAGCAGTGCCCCGGTGAGGCGGTCGATCCGGGTCACGGGTTGTCCTCGGAGGGCCTGTTGAAGGGTGATCCCGGTGATCGCGGCCCAGGCACCGGCCGTAGTGGAGACGATTCGCGTTCGGGTTCCCTCCGCGACTTCATCCCGTGCGAGACCTCGAAGTGCGAGGGCGAGAAGTGGAAGCCCTTGTAATGCGTGCATCCCCACGAAGTGCGCTACGCGAAGGTCGCCGTGCTGGGTGTTCCAGCCCAGGAAGGGGAGCCCTCCAGTTGGATCGTCGCCACCGACTGAGTGCGAGCCCAACATGGTCGGGCGGTCTTCTGCTCGTTGTTCTGCTGTCGGCCGACCCATCGCGAACCCGACGGACAACCCTGACACCCCGATCGCCAGACCAGACCGCAGAGCCCAATCCAAGGACCGGTCGCCCAGGGACCGGCTGAAGACAGTCAGCAGGGTGCCGATCACCAATGTCACGCCGTAGACCGCCGGCAGGGCAAGGCCCATCACCGCGTACAGGCGCGAGTCCAGCGCCGTCGAGACATTGAAATGGCTCCGACGCTGCCGCGCGGCCTGCAGCGAGATGACGGCGATCTCGACAAAGGCGGCCACGGCCCCGAAGGTCCCGGCCCACCAGCCGATGCGATGCAACGAGGGCTTGGACACCTTCGAGAGCATCCACGCCAGCGTCACGGTGTAGGTCCCGAGCGAGATCGTGAACTTGAACGGCTTCACCCACACCGAAGCACCGTCGAGTCGCCGTCGGTCCACCAACGAGCCAAGTCCAGCCGCAGCACCCCAGACCACCATGAGAGAGGTGAACCCGACCAGCGGGCGATGCCAGCCGTAGACGATGCGAGCGCTCATCCTCAGGGAGCTCAACGAGGTGAGCGAGAACGCCTCGTCGGTCACCAGTCGAGAAGTTGGGTCATGTCCAACAGGACCCATGAGATCTGAGCGGAGGCCCGACGTATCGAGCCGTCGGGCGGCAGACGTCGCGGCCAAGGGCATACGGGGTGTTGAAAACACCTCTCCAAAGTAGGCACCGCCTACTTATGTTGTCAACGCCTACACTGCTGCCGTGGTCCAGGATCAACGTCGCTATCACCACGGCTCCCTCAAGCAGACCCTCCTCGAGGAGGGGCGCCGGTTGCTGGTCGAGGAGGGCGAGGGCGCGGTATCGCTTCGCGAACTGGCCCGCCGGGCCGGAGTCAGCCATGGCGCACCCCGACGTCACTTCGCCGACCGTGAGGCTCTTCTCGACGCACTCGCCGCGCAGGGGTTCGACGAGCTCAGTGCGCAGCTGCTCGAGGCCAGATCGCCAGGCGACATCGAACAACGGCTCGCCAACTACGCTCGAGCGCACGTCGCCTTCGCTGCCCAGAACGGTCCATTGATGAGGCTGATGTTCGCCCGACCTGGCCGCTTGGCGAGGCCTGAGTCTGCCGCCTCCGTGTCTGCGGCGAGGTTCGCCGGCATTGGTGCTGCGATGTTCGAGCCCGAGGAGGACGGCCGGTTCGACTCTTTGCCATGGGTGCTGACCGCGACCTTGGAGGGGATCGGCGGACTCCTCACCAGTGGCCGACTGCCGTTGGAGCACGTCGACGACGTCACCGCTCACGCGGTGAGGATGTTGCTGCCCGCAGTACGTGGCCGCGCTCGAACCACATGACGAGGGAGCCTTTCGTTTTTCGCCAGACCGGACTCGTAGGTCCCCTTCCGGTGGTCGATGGTCACCTGAGCACGAGAGCCACCGCGTAGCCGGCGGCGGTGGCGCAGGGCACGGTGAGCCAGAACGACCGCGTCAACGACCGGCGGAAGACACACACAAGAGCAACGGCGACAGCGGCGTCGAAGCAAGGGTGAGCCAGAGCTCGCCGAACGCGGCTTGTGTGAACGCCACCTGCGTCATTCGGGCGAGCTCGCCACACAGCAACCCGATGACCGCGGCCAGCGAGACTCCTGCGCGTGCGGAGCCCGGCGTCGTGAGCTGGGTGTCCGAGGTAGCCGAACACAGGCCCGGACACCAAGGAGAGGGCGCCGAAGGGAAGGAGTCCCAGCAGGTAGTAGTCGAGGTTGGTCGCGAACGGAACGTAGTACACGATGCACATCGACAAGAGGAGCGTCGTGGATGCCCGCCTCGATTGCCTGAGGTCGGAGGCCCAGAGTCCAGCCAACACAGCCGCGACGACGTAGAGGCAAAGTTGACTCATGAAGACCTCGACCGTGTTGGCTACTCGGTAGCCGAAGGCCGCCACCGCACCGAGCAGGCCGCCCATCCACGTGCAGTGAAACACGGTCTCGCGAGATCCGAGGTGGTTCGACTGCGGAACTCTCGACTGCGGCGCTTTGGACTGCGGTGCTGACGTCTCATCACGGCTCGACAAAAGGAGATTGCCGCCTCTCGCGTGGCTGGTTCAGCACGGCGGGTAGCCTCCAAACGTGCTGCAGCATGGTCGGCATCAATCCGACTCGGGCCGGAAGGGACCGCGATCCTGCCGACAGACTGTGCCCACCGCCGGGAGCGCTCCTCGCAGCAGATAGCGGTTGACCGCTCGGTCTATGCAGGTGCTCTTGTTGAGCATCGCGGTGTGCCCGCCGCCGGTCTCGGTCAGGAGGCGGGCATGGGACAACTGGCGCGCCATGCGGATCGAGCCGCTGAAGGCGGTGTTGGAATCGGCCCGAGTCCCGATGACCAAGACCGGCGAGGTACTGCGATCCCACGGACCGGTGTATCGGTCGGCGTCACGAGCTCGCCACGTGGCGCAGGGTTGCGCGAGCCAGGTCCACGTGCGGCCGAGTCCGAAGGGCTTACGCCGCTCCGCGAGGCGCCCCTGGCGGTCGTAGGCGTACGGATTGCTCGGGTTGGGGCTTTCGCCGCAGAGCACGCCGAGCGTCCCGGCGGGACTCGCGCTCGGGGTCTGGGCGAGCTGCCTGAGGAGCTCTTCGACCTCAGCCGGCACCGGTTGATTCGACCGGGTCTGCCGCCAGATCGTCTGCAGCAGGCTTGCCAGCTCCCGCCACCCCGGCGACGCCGTGGTCGCGACCTGCGATGCCAGCAGGGACCCGGTCAGGCTGGCGGTCTGCGCGAAGGTGAATCGGAACGAGCCGACCGTGACGGGCCGCTCGTCGAGACGAGTGAGAAGCACTCGGTACTTCCGGGTGGTCGCCCGGGGAGAGTTGTCGGCGAAGGCGCATCGTGATGTGCCGGCGGTGCCGCATCGCCGCAGGAACAGTCGCAGACCGCGGTTGGCGCCGCGCGGGGATCTGATGCGGGAGAAGGTGTTGATGCGGCCGTCGGCGGCGGTGCCGTTCCACTGTTCCGGCGGGACGTTGCCGTCCAAAACGATCCGGCCTGCGCGTCGGGGGAAAAGGTTGAGGTAGGTCGCGCCGAGATAGGTGCCGTAGGAGGGTCCGTAGTAGTTCAGCCTCGGTTGGCGAAGGATCCGCCGGAGGAGATCCATGTCGCGAGCGACGTTCGCGGTGCTCATGTGCCGTTGGATGGGTCCCCCGTTGCGGGCACACGCGTCGCTGTACTGCCGGTAGGTCCTGACTGCTCGACGCACCTCGCGGGCTCCGTTCGGGAACCCGGCGGGCAGTCGGGACAGCAGCGCGGCCTCGTCCTCGGCGCTGTCGAAGCAGGTGAGCGGGGTCGAACGTCCGATCCCGCGCGGGTCCAGCGCCACCACGTCGAACTTGTTCCGCATCGCGGAGGCGAAGAGAGGGAGGGTTCCGGACAATGCGTCGGTGGGAGCTCCGCCAGGGCCGCCCGCGTTCCAGAAGATGATCTTTCTAGGTGAGGAATTCCGAGACGGCAGGGTGGCGCGATGCCTGATCACGGCGACGTCGATGGTCCGCCCGTGCGGATCGTCGTAGTCCAAGGGCGCCGTCATGGTGGTGCACTGATAACGCGTCGCCTGCGGGCAACGAGTCCAGTTCAACCTCTGGCGCACGTAACGAGACAGCGCGGATCTTTCACTATCTGACACGCGTTGAGGGCCGACCAGCCCATCACTCGCGATGTCTGCCGACAGACCTGGCCGAGGATCGCGACCGTCGTGGTAGGTAATTGCGGCCGGCGTCGAGACAGTACCCGTCGCGGACGTGCTCGCCGCGGACGGACCTGTCGTTGGCGCGCTGAGTAGGGCGATGGCGGCTAGAAGAGTGACGGCCGGTCGGAACGTGCGACTGCGGGAGGCCATCGGCGCTCCTCCTGGAACTGGTGGGTATTCGTGCTGACCTCCTCGACGCTAGGGACGGGTGTCTCGACACCACCAGAGCCGAAGGACGCAACTGTGGACCTGCACCTTTGGGTGCAAGACCCCCGAGATGTCCCTGGCGCGACGTCAATCAGGCAATTCGACGACGCGGTTGCGGTAGGCCCACACTGCGACTTGCAGCCGGGACTGCGCGCCGAGTTTCGGCAGGATGCGCGCCATGTGGGACTTCACCGTCGCGGTCTCGACGACGAGCTCGCCAGCGATCTCGTCGTTGGACAGCCCCTGTGCAATCAGGTGGACGATCTCCAGTTCGCGCACGGTGAGGAGTGCGACGGGTCGACCGGAAGGAAGCGGACGTTCTCGTCGGCGTGCGACGACCTCGCTCAGGACTCGCTTAGTCAGCGAGTCGCTGAGGGTGCCGTTGCCAGCGGCGACTGATCGCACGGCGCGGACGAGGACGTCGGGGTCGGCGTCCTTCAGCTGGAATCCAGACGCGCCCGCCTCGAGCGCGGCGAAGAGGTAGTCGTCGAGCTCGAAGGTGGTCAGCACGAGAACCGGCACCGGGTCATCGACGTCGGTCCGGCACAAGGCACGGGTGGCGCTGATGCCGTCCATCACCGGCATTCGAACGTCCATGCAGACCACGTCGGGGCGCAGCCGGGTGACCAGATCGACGGCCTCGCGTCCGTCGGCCGCCTGGCCGACGACCTCGATGTCGGCTTCTGCGCCGAGCAGGGTCGCGATCCCGGTCCGGGCGAGGGGTTGATCGTCGGCGACGACCACGCGGATCACGGACCTCGTCTCAGTCATGGGGCCGCCGCGACCGGCTCGCGGGGCAGGCGCATGGTGACCTGCCAGCCACCGTCGTCTGTCGGACCGGCCTTGAGGTCGGCGCCGGTCAGTTGAGCGCGTTCTCGCATGCCGAGCAGTCCGTAGCCTCCGCGGGACGGGCCGTTCGACGATGAAGCGGCGGGGGCACACGGCCGTCCGTTGCGGACGGTCACGATGACGGCGTGGGGTGCCCGGGCATCGAGATCGACCTCGCACGCCGCGCCTGGCGCGTGGCGAGCGGCGTTGGCCAGGGCCTCCTGAACCGCCCGATACGCCGCGAGCTGAGCCAACGGACCGACGCCACGTCCTGGGTCATCCTGGCCGTCGGCAACGAACTGCCGACCGTCAGCAGTGAACTGCACGTCCACTCCGGTGGCCGCAACTCGTGCCACGAGTTCGGGCAGGCTTCCCAGCGCCTCGGGGCCGAGGGTGTCGCCGGATCCGGGTTCGCGGAGCAACCCGATCAGGCGCCGCAGGTCGCTGAGAGTGGCGGTGCTCTGCGCTCGTACCTTCACCACGGCCTCGGTGGCGGCCGCGGGGTCGGTGACGATCTGCCGCTCCACCGCTGCGGCGAGCACGGCGATCGCGCTCAGGTGGTGCGCGGCGATGTCGTGGAGCTCGCGAGCCATGTTCGCGCGCTCGCGGGCCAGAGCGGCATGCACCATTGCGTGGTGCTCCCTGGCGACGGCGCGGTCCTCGGCGGCCCGAGCGGTGCGGACCTCGCGCTGCGCTCGAACCCACGTCGCGGCGAGGATGGTCAGCAGCAGTGTGCCGACGTACTGCAGCGTCAAGCCGATCAGATCACCCTGCGAAAGAGTGTCGTAACTGGCGATGGCCATGGCACCGCCGAGGATCAGCAGCCCGGCCGTGCCGAGAAGAGCCGGGACCAGTTGTAGCAGTGGGTGGCGGCTGACGGTGGAGAAGACACCGATGACCACTGCAAGCGCAGCGATGGTCGTGGCGTCCTCCGCTCCTGCGAGCGCGACCCCTGGCGCGGTGAGCGCGAGGATCACGATCCCGAGCCGGGGAAGCGAGCGTGACAGCGGGAGAAGAAGAGCCTGGAGCGTCAGGATCGCCCCCGTTGCCCACCAGGTGAGGGAGCCGGTGGCCGGTAGGACCGCAGCCTCGTCGTCCAACAAGCCCGCGACAGCGAGGGACGACACGGATAACGCCGCGCATGCCGCAGCAGCCACCAGGTCTGGTCGTCGGGGGACCTTTTTCACCGCTCACCTCCACTGACGAGGATGGTAGCGACGGAGAACGCCCTCGCCGCGGGTCTCGCAACCTCACCGAAGGGCGCACCGGCGCCACACCTCCGGCCGCCGACCGTCGAAGCCCACCTCGAGCGGCGTGAGTGGTAGCCGTCGGCACTGCGATCGGATACAGGTCCTTACTCTCTCGTCACCATCACGAGGGGCCAGAACCTCGGTGGCGTGCTTTGGACAGCACACGACGATCCGAAAGGCTTGGCTACGACGGTCTGATGCGCTCGCAAAGTTTCAGGAGAACTCCGTGCCCCAATCACGAGAATCGGCTCAGTAGACTTGCCGGCATGGTCGGCGGAGACGAACCCCGCGAAGTTGACGTCATCGCCGCGCGTTCGTTGAGGGTTGGGTCAGGTCGGGTCGAAGTGGCATTCGGTCGACCCCGATTGGTTGCCGACGACGAGTGGGCATGCCGCTTCAGGATCCGCGGCTCATCAAGCAGTCTCGTCGCTGATGGTCACGGCATTGACGCTGTTCAAGCGCTCCTCGATGCCGTGACGCGCGCTGGTAACAGCCTGGCCAGGGATGAAGACGTGCACTGGGCCGGCGGGGCTGGCTCGGGCCTGCCCGTGTCGACCTGGGATGCCCACCTGGGCGAGGTGCACAGCGTGTTGGTCCATCAGCTGCGGCGGGATTAGTCGTTCTGCGAGGGGTGAAGCGAGAGGTCGTGATGGTCGAGGTTCCATGCGGACCCACCTGCAGTCACGCCTCGACTCGCGAAGGGGCGGGGTCATCACCGTGAGCGCCCGAGCACAGCCGACAAGGTACGGCGAAGTTCGGCGTACGGGTCTGGACCCTGAGTCATGGATCGCCAGGCAATGTGCTTGTCGTGTCGGACGAGGAGGGCACCGCTCTCCTCGATCTCGGGGAGCTTGGCCCAGTCCTAGTAGAGATCGCTGACGTCGCGACCCGGGCCGATGACTACGGCTCGCAGCGAGATGCCGAGCTCGTCGGCCAGCCGTGGTGCGGCGTCGGCCCACGCCTCGCCGGCGATGCCGGTGACGATGGTGAACTTCGTGTACGGGGCGAGGTCCATCATCGCGAGGCGGTTCATGGTGTCGCCGACCCAGGCGTGTGGGAGCCGGGAGCCGGGCACGGTCGAGGCCTCGTAGAAGAGGTCGGGGTCGCGGGTCGGTGTGGGTCGCGGGGATCCCGTCGGGCATGATCGCCGAGGATTCGTAGGACTGGCCCAGCTCGACGCCGTGGGCGTTGAACTCGTACTTTTGATCTCCATCGCCTTGATCAGCGCTTCGCGCTTGGCGGCGCCCTAGGGGGTCTTGGCCTTGCGCTCCTCGATCTGGCGCACCATCTCGGCCTCGTCCTCAGCCTCGGTCACACGGAGGGCGACGAAGAGGTCGGAGAACTCGCGGCTGGACTTGTTGGCCCGCTTGACGACCTGCTCGGCGATCGGTGCCCGAGCGGGCGCCATCGGCGTCGATGAAGTACTTCGCTTGGACGACCTGGTGCTCGCCGGTGAGCCGGTCGAGGGTGAGGACGTCGACGCCGTCCGCGTCCCTGGGTGTGGGAGACGTACTCGGTCGAGGAACGCGCCTAGGTTCCGCGTTCGGCGGCGTTGCGGACGAGGATGGGCTCGAGGTAGGTCTGCGGGATGTCGACGGTCAAGCAGGGTGACGCGAGCCGGTAGTCGGCCTTGCGATCGGGCCGGGTGCCCCAGGTGCGGATGCGGCCGATCTCCTCGCCAGCGATGGAGGTGCAGAACACGGTGTCGCCGACGAGCTCGTGCGGGGTGGCATCGGCCAGCACCTGCTCCTGGACGCCGAGGTCGCGAAAGACCTCCATCGCCCGCTGGTTGGTGATGTGCGCTTGCGGCGTGTTCGCTGTCCAGCGGTACTTGGTGATCATGACGTTGGGGACCCCGAGGCTGGAGAGCAGCAGCGCGGCCGCGGCGCCTGCGGGTCCCGACCCCACGATCAGCACGTCTGTCTCGATTGGCGTCCGGTCCGCTTCGGTGTTGTCCTGGCCGTTGCTAGTCATGGTTCGAGGTCCCCGGGCTTTCTCGGCTGGTTCAGAGCGGCTGCGTGTCCATTGTGGCTAGGCACGTTTCGGCGTCATTACATCTAGCCGCTCCGCTGCAGATCGGATGTACAGCTGGCTCCAGGTTCGCCACGGTGACCAGTTGTCCGCGATCCGTTCCAACTCATCGGGGGTGGCGTCGTGCCCGAGGTGGTAGAGCTTGCCGACGAGTCGGTTCAGCTCGGTGACGGGGCTCGCCAGGTAGTCGGTGTGGCCGAGTGACCGCACGACGATGATGGCTGAGGAGAAGGGCCCGATACCCGGGATATTCTCGACGTGCCGACGCGCCTCCTCCGGTTCCATCGCGCCGAGTTCGTGGGTGTCGAGGTGGCCGTCGTGGGCGGCGCGCGCGACGGCGATGAGCCGTTGGCGGCGGGTGTCATCCAGACCGGGCAAGTCGGGGGGATCGAGGAGCCAGGCCGGTGGCGGTAGGCAGGTGACCCTGCTGCCGCGGACATCGAGCAGCGTTCCTGCCGCCTCGGCGAGGCGGGTGCGCATGTGGCGTGCCTGGGCGCCGGAGCGGCGGGCGGTGAGGATGCAGAACACGGCTGCCTCGTAGGCGGAGTGGATCTGTGGGGGGCGTAGTCCTGAGGCGGCGTGCTGTAGGTCGGCGATCAGTTGGTCGCGGTCCCCGACATCGGCGAAGGTTGAGGCGTCGACGTCGAGGCCGAGGATGCGCTCGACCTGACCGCGTGTGCCGGGGTCACCGTGGACCTTGACCGTGCCGTCGTCGAGCTGGGAGACGGCGACCGCAGTGGGCTCCAAGGATCCGTCGTGGCAGAAACCGAGGAGCAGGTGTTCACCGGAGGTCTGGGGCTCGCGGTCGATGTAGGCGAAGTTGATGGTCTCGGCGAGGTTGAACGGTCCTCGGGGCTTGATGGTGTACATCAGGCGGCTCCCGCTCGACCCGATGGGCCAGCCTGCCGGCCGGACGGGCCGGCCTGTCGGCCGAACGATGCGAGCTCGCGGGGCAGGCCGTTCCACTCCACCCCGTCGAGCTCGCGACCCTGATCGCGGGTGCGGGTGCCGCTCCACTGCTTGAAGTAGAAGGGGATGTCGGCGGCGAGGGCCTGGTCGCGCAGGCTGCGCGCCCACTGCGGGTCCATCGGACGGTGCCCCCTCCCGGCCTCGCCGGCGACGGTGACCCAGCTGATGTCGGTGAGGTCGAGTCCGTCGAGGGGGCCGAGCAGCGGCTCGCAGAACAGCATCTTGACCGGGGCCGCGCTGCGTTGGAGGTCAGTGAGCCGGTGCAGATAGCGCTCGCTCTCCACCGAGGCCCCCAGCCACAGGTTGTCGGGCCAGGCGTGGCTCTCAGCGATCCTGCGGGCCCGAGCAGGCCTCTTGGTCAGCACCCAGTAGGCGTGCTGCGGGGTGCGAGCCACCACGTCGAGGACATCGGCGATGAAAGAGGCAGGAACACGAGGATGGAACAGGTCCCCCATCGAGGACACGAAGACCACGCGCGGTTTCCTCCACCGCAGCGGCTGCGCGAGCGTGCCCTGGTGCCAGGCGATGCCGAAGCCCGGCCCGGAGGTCCGTGGGTCGCCATCGGTCTGGTACTTCGCCTGACCGTAGGCCTTGAGACGACGCGACAGATTCAGCGCATAGCAGTGGTCGCAGCCGGGTGAGACCTGGTCGCATCCGGTGACTGGGTTCCACACGACGGTGCTGAGCTGAGGAGTGAGTTGCATGAGACGCCCTTCCATTCGAGAAGACACTCTGTATGCTACTAAACAGATTGTTCACTAACAAGCAGTCGGTAAGGACTGCTTCTACTCAGCTCATGGAGGACCTCATGATCGTCGTCACTGGCGCCACTGGACAGCTCGGACGAGATGTCGTCAGGCACCTCCTCACTCTCGTCGTCCCAGAGAGGATCGGCGTGAGCGTGCGCGACCCGCAGGCCGCCACAGCATTGGCTGAGCGAGGGGTGCGGGTCCGGCGGGGCGACTTCGCGGAGCCCGAGAGTCTGTCCGCCGCGTTCGAGGGCGCGGAGATCCTGCTGCTGATCTCCTCCAACGCGGCTGCCTACGGCGGAGATCCGTTGCAGCAACACCGCGATGCCTTCAAGGCCGCAGCGAAGGCAGGGGTGGGTCACGTCGTCTACACCAGCCATCTCGGCGCCGGCCACGAGTCCGCGTTCCCGCCCTGCCGCCACCACGCCGCCACCGAGGACATGCTCGCCGACCTCCTGACCGGCTCCGCCACACGCTGGACGGCCCTGCGCCACGGCTTCTACGCCGACACCGCCATCCAGACCGTCACCACGGCGCTCGACGAGGGTGCGGTCCGTCTGCCCGCTGACGGGCCGGTGTCCTGGACCGCGCGCGCCGATCTCGCGGTCGCGGACGCCGAGATCCTCGCCCAGATCGACGGCGGCAGCCAGGAGTGGGACGGCGTCTCCGCGCCGCTCGCCGCAGCGGAGACCCTCGACGCCAGCGGGCTCGCGCAGATCGCCGCGACGTTCACCGGTCGCGATGTTCCGCGCGAGGTCCTCACCGACGATCAGGCGCGAGCACGATTCACGGGCCTCGGGATGCCCGACAGTGCGGTGGAGCTCACCCTCGGCATCTATCAGGCCGCGCGAGCCGGCGAGCTCGCCGCGACCGGTCCTGACTTGGAGCGTCTCCTCGGCCGCCGGCCGACCTCGGTCCTCGACGCGTTCGAGGCATCCCGGCCGGACGAGCAGGCCGGACAGACCGACCACCCGGGCTGAGACCGAACGCGGCGTTACGGCTGGCAGGACTTCGGTACCTGCCCGCCGGAGCCGTCACCGGAGATCCGGTGCGCCGCAGCTCGTACAGGACACCTTCCAGTCGTTTGCGATACCAATTGAAGCCGACTCAACGCCCGGCGAGGTAGGCCGAGCCCGCAACCATGCCGCGGTGCATCACCCGATCGCCCTCCACGCCCGCGTGGTCGGCGCGGTGAAGGACGCAGGCGTTGTCCCACACGACCAGGTCGCGCGGCGCCCAGGCATGGGACAGCGTGTTGTCGGGACTAGTGGAGTGCTCGAGCAACTGGGCGACCAGCGCGGCCGCCTCGGTCTCGTCGAGTCCGCTGACCCCGGCGCAGCGCGCAACGGTGGTCAGGTAGAGCGCCTCGCGGCCGGTGATGGGGTGCGGGCGCAGGATCGGGTGGTCGGCCTCGATCTCGACGCCGTCCTCGCCCGCGGTGGGCTCGACGCCTGTGACGACGTGGCGGATGGTGCGGCCCTCAACGAGCCGGCGCAGGTCGTCGGGCAGCGACTTGGCGGCGCGGTACTGATTGGTGAACTGCGTGGCGCCCCCCCGCTCGGGCACGGTGACCGCCCGCAGCGCGGTGTAGGCCGGCGGCGAGCTGACGTAGCTGGTGTCGACGTGGAAGCTGCTCTTCGGCGGGGTCCCGCTGTCCCAGCGGCCGACGTTGCTGATCACGTTGAGGTCGGGGTAGCCCTCCAGCGGGGTCTCGCCCTCGGTGAACGTCAACTCGCCGAATGCATGCAGGAATTCGAGGAACTGACGGTCGTCGAGCACCTGGTCGGGCAGCACCGCGACGCCGTGCTCCGCGAGCAGCCCGCGCAGCATCGGTACGGCGGCCGCCGGTTCGTCTGCGATCTGCAGCCCGGTCACGCGGACGCCGACGGGGTCGAGGACCTCAGTCTCGATGGCCCTGATGGTCTGGTCGGGGCTCTGGTCAGGAGTGGTCATGCGCTCACCTCACGTGGACGGCCCTGGCGGGTGGCCAGGGAGACGGATCGGTCGAGCAGCCGGGCGAGCGGGATCCCCGCGGCCTCGGCCATCACCACGACCACGGAGGTCGGGGCGAAGGAGCAGTAGAGCGACGCCTCGAGGAAGTGGGGCGTGCCCTCGGGGTCGACGCGGAAGTCGAACAGGCCGTGGTGGCGGCAGCCCAGCGCGTCGTAGGCGCGCAGCGCCGCCTCGTGCACGACCTCAGTCAGCGGGTCGTCGAGCGGCACGACCCAGGCGTGGGCGGCGTCCTTAGCCACCAGCCCCAGGTCGCCCTGGTCGTCGCGGCGCAGCTTGTCGGCGTGGTCGCGCACCGGCTTGGTGGTCGCTTCGACGGCGTACTCCTCGAGCGGCAGGCACACCGGGCCCTCGCCGAGGTCGACGACGCCGGCGCGGACCTCGCGGCCGAGCTCGACGTAGGCCTCGACCACGGCGCGGTCGCTGTGCTCACAGGCCGACCGCACCGCGTCGTCGTACGCCGCCGGCTCGCGGACCAGGGTGACCCCGAGGGAGTTGTCGGCGTCGGCGGGCTTGACGACCACGGGCAGCGCGAGGCGCAGGTCGTCGACCGGGTCGCCGGGGCGCACGACCTGCGAGGCCGGGACGGTGACGCCGGCGGCGGCCACGACCGCGGAGGAGCGGGGCTTGTCGGCGCCGAGCGCCATCACCTCGGGCGGGTTGCCGACGTAGGGGACGCCGAGCAGGTCGAGCAGGCCGCGGTAGGTCGTCATCCCGGGTCGGCAGAACATCTGGGGCAGCGCGGCGTCGACGTCGAGGGTCGCGAGGTGCGCGACGGCGTCGGGGATGGCGAGCTCGGGCGCGGCGGCCAGGGCGGCGTCGTCGAGGGAGGCCGGGAACCGCCAGGCGCCGCCCGGGGAGACGTGGGCGACGACGTGGTCGTGGTCGGTGCCGGCGGCCTCGAGGCAGCCGCGGGCGTAGAGCCGCGAGACGTCGTCGAGCAGCGGGTCGACGGCGGAGCCGGTGAGGTGCAGCAGGGTGCGGCGGGTGGTGGGGGTCATCTCAGTCCCCCGCCGGCTCGACGAGCTTGCCAATGTTGACGTCGACCTTGAGCCACGGGCGCCCGGCGCGCAGGTTGCCCCACAGCAGCGACGGCAGGTGCAGGTGGTGCAGGGCGAGGAACGGCAGCGGGTCGTGGCCGTCGAGGACGGCCTCGGTGCCGCGCGCGATCGTGCGCAGGCGGGTCGGGGCGGTCGAGGGGTGGCGCAGCACCTGCCACAGCTCGTGGTGCAGCCAGTAGGTCGGGCGGCCGCCGACGGGCGGCTCGACCGGCTCGGCGCCGTCGTCGAGGTGGGCCGCGGCCACCTCGGACCGCCCGGCCAGCAGGGTGATCGCGGAGTGGGTGCGCGGGTTGCACTCGATGGCGCGCACCGTGCCGTCGGCGTCCTCCATGAAGTCGAAGGAGACCTGGCCGGTCAGGCCGTGGGCCGCGACGAAGGTCTCGACCCAGGCGCGGATCGCGGGGTGCTCGACCTGCTCGTAGGTCAGCTGCCACGCCGAGGAGCGGCAGCAGACGTAGACCTGCAGCCGCCCGGACCGCGCGGTGCCGTGGGTGCACCACTCGGTGCCGGTGAGCAGCTCCTGCAGGATCCAGGGCTGCTCCGGCGAGATCGGCAGGTCGCGCACGAACGCCGCGGTCTCGTCCGGCGTCGGGCGCGGCAGCGGGGTCAGGTCGAGGCGGCGCACGGGGTCGTAGGGGATCGACTTGAGCACCCACGGCCCGGGGTGGGCGGCGAAGTCGAAGTCGAGCACCTGCTGGGGGTCGGTGATCCGGTGCGTCGCGGGGACGGCGAGCCCGACCTCGGCCGACATCTCGGCGAAGGCGTGCTTGTCGTCGACGCGGCGCAGCGTCTCGGTGTCGAGGTGCACGACCTCGCAGTGGCCGTCGAGCAGCTCGGCGGCGCGGGCCTCGGGCAGGCTGGAGGCGGGGCTGGAGACCGGCACCCAGACGTCGACGTCCTCCTCCTTGACGATGCGGAGCAACGCGTCCGCGTAGTCGGGCGAGGACAGGTCGGGCACGACGTGGAAGGCGTCGACGGCGCGCGAGAAGCGGTGGCCGGTGTAGCGGTAGCGGGCGGTCTCGACGAGCACGACCCGGTGGCCCGCGGCGTGGAACAGCCGCGCGAGCACCAGCGCCTTGGTCATCTTGCCGCCGCTGACCAGGACCGTACGACGTCCCGCGAGGCCCGGGTCGGGCGCGCTCGGTCGCGGCCCGCGGCGGGCCACGGCCGCGCCGACGAGCAGCAGGTTGAGCGGCAGCGTCGCCTCCAGCGCGGCGATCGCGGCCAGCGACTTCGCGCGCGCGGCCAGGCTCATGCCACCCGCCTCATCGTGCCCGCCTCACCAGGGTCACCCCGTCGCGCAGCGGCAGCAGGACCTGCTGGACGCGGTCGTCGGCGGCGACGCGGTCGTTGAAAGCGGCGATGGCCTCGCCGTTGGCGGTGCGCTCGCCGGGCAGCCACGGCTGGCCCTGCATCAGGGTGTTGTCGACGACGACCAGGCCGCCGTCGGCGAGCAGGTCGAGGTCGAGCAGGGCGTCGAGGTAGCCGGCGTAGCCGGCCTTGTCGGCGTCGACGAACACCAGGTCGAACCGCTCCCCCGCGTCGGCCAGGCCGCGCAGGGTCGATGCGGCGTCACCCACCCGCACGTCGACGAGCGCGCCTGCGGTCGTCGACGCGAAGGCCGAGCAGGCGATGGTGGCGGCGTTCTCGTCGACCTCGCAGGCCACGAGCCGGCCGCCGTCGGGCAGGGCCTCGGCCATGGCGAGCGCCGAGTAGCCGGTGAACATGCCGATCTCGAGCACCGAGCGGGCCCGGGTGGCCGCGACCAGCATCTGCAGGAACACGCCCTCGACGTGGCCGGAGAGCATCTCCTGCTCCAGCCCGGCTTCCCACGCCTCGGTGCGCGTGCGGATCTCCAGCGCCACGAGGTCGTCGGAGGCGGGGGTGGTGCAGCGTGCGACGTAGTCGTCGAGCCCGGCCACCAGGCCGTGGGCCCGCTCGAGGTCGCGTCGTACGTCGTCGGGCAGGTCGGCGCCACCGACCCGCGTGACCAGCGAGGCCAGCAGGTCGGCGGCGATGCCGACCGGCGTGACTGGTCGCGCCACGGCGGGGACAGCCGGACCGGTCGTGAGGCTCACGACTTGGGGGCGGTGTACTGGTCGATGCCCTCGCCGCTGCGCGGGTAGGTCGCGCACACGGCCTTGTGGACCCCGAGGATCTCCTGCAGCTCGGTGATCGTCAGGTCGTTGACGAACTGGCAGGTGCCGATCGGGTCGGGGACCGCCGCGCGCAGCATGCCGTCGCGGGTCTGCATAATCGACGGGGTGGCCCGCTCGAGCAGCTCGCCGGTGAAGTACGGGCTGTCGATCGCGAGGCCGACTGAGCTGAACAGCCCGAGGACCCGGTCGCGGTCGGCGGTGCTGATGTAGCCCCGCTGCTCGGCGATGGTGGCGGAGTAGGCCATGTCGACGCTGATCGCGTGGCCGTGGAACAGCGGCGGCTCGGGGGTCAGCTCGAGCGTCGGGCTCCACGTGTGGCCGTAGGCGATGACCCGGTCGAGGTCGAGCTCGTGGAGGTTGGGCACCTCGAGCTCGAGCATGGTCTTGATCGCGTCGTAGGTGATCGTGTCGGCGACCTCGCGCAGGTGCTCGGCGCCCTCGGCGTGGCCGAAGGAGCTGTGCAGCAGGTCGTCGGCGTACTTCTCCAGCGACTCGAAGATGCCGAGGTGCGAGACGGTCGCGATCTTGATGATCTCGGCGATGCCGTTGCGGACCTGGTCGACGGGCAGCGTGCGCAGCAGCGAGAAGTCGAGGAAGACCTGCTTGGACGCATGGTAGGCGCCTAGGCGGTTCTTGTGCTTGCCGTGGTTGGCGCCGACCTTGATCGAGACGCTGGCGTCGATGAGGCCGATCAGCGTGGTCGGGATGCGCATGTAGTCGGTGCTGCGCTTGTACGACGCGCACGCGAAGCCGGCGACGTCGGTGGTCAGGCCGCCGCCGACGACGAGCACCCGCTCCTTGCGGTTCAGGCCGAAGTCGGCGAACGCGTCGACGATGGTCTCCAGGGTGCGCAGCGACTTGGCGGTCTCGGCGATGCGCACCGGGACGACGGTCAGGTCGATGCCGTGGGCGTCGAAGTAGGCGCGGGCGCGGTCGCCGTGCAGGCGCAGGACGTTCTCGTCGATGACCATGAGCACGCGGCCCTGCTCGCGGAACGAGTCGGCGAGGTCGGTGTTGTCGACGTCGAAGACGCCGGCGACGTACTCGAGCGTGTAGTCGATCTTTTCGTAGGCCTCGACGCGGAACGTCGTGTCGGTGGCCGTCAGGCGCGCGGTCGGGGTCGCGCTCGGGGTCCCGGTCTGGGTCTCGGTCATGCGCGGAGGTCCTCGAGGTCGACGGTGTCGACGCGGCGCACCGAGCCGAAGTCCTGGCCCTGCGTGTTGCCGTTGGGGAACGCGACGACCGCGACGCCGGCGGCCTTGGCCGACTCGACGCCGCCCAGGTTGTCCTCGATCGCGACGGCGTCGGAGGCGTCCTCGCCGAGCTGCTGCAGGGCGTAGGCGTAGGCCTCGGCGTCGGGCTTGCGGTTGCTCACCTTGGACTGGTCGACGACGACGTCGAACTCACCGAACGGCACCTTGTCGCCCAGGGCGTCGCCCAGCGCGGCCAGGTTGTCGGCGGAGGTCGTGGTGACCAGGCCGACCTTGAGGCCCTGCTCCTTGGCGGCGCGGAAGGTCTCGGCCACGCCGGCGCGCGGCTGGATGTCGGTGGAGCGCAGGGTCTCCTGGTAGATCCGCGACTTGGTCGCGTGCACGGCGTCGGCGTCGACGTCCTCGCCGCGGTCGGCGGCGTAGGCGGCGACGCGGTCGCGCCCGCCGTTGGAGCCGAGCAGGCCGGCGTACTCCTGCTGGTCCCAGTTCCAGTCGAGGCCGTGCTCGGCGAAGGCCTGGTTGAAGGAGTCGCGCTGGATCTCCGAGGTGTCGGAAAGGGTGCTGATGGAGCCGAACAGGATCGCGGACATTCAATTCTCCTGAATAGAGGTAGGGTGGCAGGGTCGTCTAACGAACAATCTGTACAGTAGTAGACCTGAAGTTGAGATCGCAACCCTCTGGTAGGCAGGACTCATGACGCTTGGTGGCGCACCCGAATGACCGACCCTCGCATTGTCCGAACGCGTAACGACATCCTTCCGATGGTGCTCGATACCCTTCTGCGTGATGGGGTCGACGTGGTGACGCATTCGCGCGTGGCCGCTCAGAGTGGTTACAGCAAGGCGACGATCTACAAGCACTGGCCCACGCGTGCGGCGTTGATTGCGGAGGCTCTGCTCAGGGTCGGCGAGGTCGAGCATCACACGACCGACGGGCACCTGCCCACCGATCTGTTCAATGAGCTGCTGGTGTATCGGGACGAGATGGAGAAGCACCAGCTGGACCGCGCCCTGGTGACCCTGGTAAGCCTGCTTCCCTCGATGCCCGAGCTTGAGGGGGTCAGGATCAAGCTGGTGACGGACGGAGAGCGCACCCTTAGGCGCATCCTCTCCACCCGACTCGAGGGAGAGGCCCTCGAGGCGGCCACCCTGATGATGGTCGGGTCGATCCTGCAATCCGCCCTCCTGCATGGCAAGTTGCCTAGCCGCGAGCTCGTGAGGGTTGTCGTCGACACCATGTTGCGCAGCATGGACGCGCCCCAAGATCCGGCCAGCAGTTGACGCCACGTGTGAGGTGGACTCGTCAGCCGGCTTTGTCGCGAGCTCCGGCAGGGCGCATCGGCGGGTATTGCAACCGATCGGCAACCCCAGCGACCGTCGACACCCGAAGCGGACTCTTGAGCACGTGACCGCCGCCGGTCCGGTCCGCCTCCGAGATGGTCATCGGAAGCACTAGGCGTGTTTCTTCGCCTGTGGCGATCTCAGCTCCGTGCAGGTAGGCCGCGTTGTCGGAGAGCGCCCAAGCGACCGAGGCGGCTATCTCTTCGGGCGTGCCGGGGGCCGGCCGTCACTCCACGATCACGTCGCCGTCCCCGCATGTTGAGGAGCACGAATGCCGCGGGACGCCGCGGTGGTTCGGACCAACTGCAGTTCGGCGCCCCACGCGCGCGTTCTCGCCTTTGATGTGATGGGCGGGACACCTCACGGCTGTAAGAGGTCTTCGGAGATGTCGCGGAGGCACTCGATCAGCTCGCCCAGACGGTCCGCTCGGTGTCCGGGCAGGGTGGCGAGGACCGCGCGTCGTGACACGGTGGGCCCGTCGACGATCCGCACGGCGCGGATGCCAGCGGGCGCCGAGCCCAGCACGTACGGCGGGACCGTGGTGGCGCCGACCCCGGCGGCCACCAGGGTGAGCTTCGACCACCAGTCACGCGCCTGGTGCACGACGCGTGGGCGGCCGGGAAGGGCTGGCCACACCCCGAAGCCCGGATCCTCGCTGGTGCGCGGACTGTCGATCCAGGCCACCTGGTCGAGGTCGGCGAGTGTCGCTCGCCCGTCGGGCCCGAGAGGGCTGTCGACGGGCACGGCCACCACGAGCTCGCCTTCCAACAGCGTCGCCAGCGTGAGAGCAGGCTCCCGATCGTCGAATGCCGCGTAGGGAGGCTGGGCTCCGAGGACGGCGAGGTCGACGGTGGAGGCGCGCAGGCTGCGCAGCAGCGACGGCGTCGACCCCTCTCGCGTGACCAGGGTGAGGTGGGGTGCTCGCTCGCGGAGCAGCTCGAGCACGGCGGGCAGGAGAGGCGGGCCGAGGCTGGTGAACACCCCGAGCCGCAGCACGGTCGACCTGCCCCGGGCGCCCCGGACCGCATCGACGGCGCCGTCGAGGTCGTCGAGCGCCGTCGACGCCGTGGCCATCAGCGTCCTCCCCGCGACCGTCAGCCTCGCTCCGCCGGGCGTGCGGTCGAACAGGCTGACGCCGATGGCCTGCTCGAGCGACGCCACCTGCCGCGAGACCGCGGACTGCGTGTAGCCCAGCGTCTCCGCGGCCGCGGTGAAGCTGCCTCGCTCGGCGACCGCCCGGACGACCCGAAGGGAGGTCGAGGTCCACTCCATCGGATCAGGCTAGGCGGGGGGAGCCGTCATGCGGAGCACCCAGAGCCCCTGGTTCTTGTCGGTGACGTAGATGAAGCCCCGCCGGTCGACCAGGACGTCCTCGGACTGGACGACGAGGTCTCCGTTCGGCAGTGGGCCGTACCTCCGCGTGGGGTCCGGTGGGAGGAACCACGCGACCTCCCTCGGTTGGCGGGGCTCGGAGACGTCGAAGACCCGCAGCCCTGCGTTGAAGTACGTGACGTGGACAAGGTCGCCTTGAGGCGCCACGTCGGGGTTGTGGTGCAGCTGACTCTGGTTGTGCGGGCCGCTCCAGCCGGGACGGTCGAGGAAGTCGGCGTAGGACGCTCCGGCCGGCGGCAGCGGGCGCGGGAAGATCGAGACCAGCTCCAGGTTGCCGGGGTCGGAGATGTCGACCACGGAGATGTGGTCGTGGCCGCGGAGGAAGGGCGGGACGGTGCCCCGAGGTTCCACGACGCCTTCGGAGTTGAGGTAGGCCAGGGAGCGCTCCTGGTGCAGCACGATGCTGTGGACGCCGAACTGCAGGCGGAAGGGCGGACTGAACGGCAGGTCACCGACCAGCCGGGGCGCCGAGACGTCGCTGATGTCCAGCACAACGGCTCCGGCGGAGCCGTAGGGCAGGTAGACGAGGTCGCCGTCGAGCACCGGAGGTCCGTGCAGCGAGATGCCTGGCTTGGTCGGGGTCTGCCCGCCGGCGGTGTGCTGGCCCGGGACCCACCAGCGTCCGGCCTCGACCGGGTGCTCAGGATCGGCCAGGTCGAGGATGACGTAGATGTTGCCCTCGTAGCCGTCCATGTTGGCGGCGAGATGGGCGTACCTGCCGCCGTAGTAGCCGTTGCGGTGGGTGCCGGTGCCCCCGGTCCTGAACTGGCCCAGCCGGCGCGGCGACGCGGGGTCCTCCAGGGACCAGATGAGCACTCCCTCGTCGAACGGCCGCGACGGATCTCCACCGAAGCCGCTCATGTGCTTCTCGAGCGCGGTAACCAGGTAGTCCTCAGCCAGGTCGACCTGCAGCGTGGCCGTGTTCTCCGGCCCCTCGATGAACCTCAGCAGCTCGGTGCGGCTGGGGTCGGTGACGTCTAGGATAGACCAGCCCGAGTCCCAGAAGTGCGCGAGATAGAGCAACCAGCGCTCACCGGACTGCCTGATGGTGATCTTGAAGCCCGGCCGGCCGGCCAGGTCGTGATATCCCACGGGCTCGATGCCGTGCCCCTGCCAGTCGCTCGGCAGCGTGCTCACAATATGTCCTCTCGTCGTTGCCAGAACAAGGCGCGAAGGATGCGCGTCTTGACAGCTGTGTAGGGCGGGTAGGCTGCGGAGCGGTCGGGCCACGTCGGCTTGCGCAGGACCGCCCGGTGGTGGCTGAAGGTGTCGAAGCTCCACCTGCCGTGGTACGCACCCATGCCGCTCGCGCCGACGCCGCCGAAGGGCAGGTCGTTGACCAGCAGGTGGTACATCAGGTGGTTGACGACGGCGGCACCGCTGCTGGTCCTCCTCAGGACCGACCTCGCCGTGGCGCGACAGGAGGTGAACAGGTAGAGCGCCAGCGGCCGCGGCTCGTCGTTCACATGTGCCACCGCGTCGTTGATCGACCCGACGGTCACCACGGGTAGGACCGGGCCGAAGATCTCCTCCTGCATCACGGGCGACTCCGGGCTCGGGTCGCAGACCACGGTGAGATCGGCGCGCTGGCGGCCGATGTCGACGGCGCCGCCGCCGATGAGGCGTCCACCGGCAGTGGCGACCAGGTCCCTCATGCGCTGCGCCTGGCGCCGGTCGACGAGAGGGAGCCCGGTGGTCGGTCGTGACTCCAGGGCGCGCGTGAACTCCCCGAGGAACTCCTCGCGCACCGCTCGCTCGCGAGCACGTAGTCCGGGGGGATGCAGGTCTGACCGCTGTTGAAGGTCTTGGCCCACACCAGGCGTCGCGCCGTGACCCGCAGGTCGGCGTCCGCCGCGACGATCACCGGGCTCTTGCCACCCAGCTCGAGCGTGACCGCTGTCAGGTGCTTCGCAGCAGTCGCCATCACGGCGCAGCCGACCTGGGCGGATCCCGTGAACAGGCAGTGGTCCACCTGCTGCTCGAGCAGCGCCACCGTGACGTCGGCCTCCCCTTCCAGGACCGCTACGGCTGCGGGGTCGAGGTAGCGCGGGACGAGCTCGGCCAACAGCCTTGAGCAGGCAGGCGTACCCTCCGAGGGCTTCAGGATGGCGCAGTTGCCGGCAGCCAGCCCCCCCCACCAGCGGTGCCAGCAAGAGCTGCACGGGATAGTTCCACGGCGCCACGACCAGCACCACGCCCAGCGGCTCGGGCACGACTCGTGCGCTGGCAGGCAGCAGGCCCAGGGGGAGCGCGACGCGCGAGCTCCTGGCCCACCGCCACAGGTGGCGCCGTGCGTGCGCGGCCTCGCCAGCAACGGGGGCGAGGTCTGCCAGCCAGCTGTCCACTGCGCCGCGACCGAGGTCGGCGGACAGCGCGGCCACGAGCTCGTCCTCGTGCTCCTCGAGCATCCTCACGAGGCCGGCGAGCTGCTGCCTGCGCCACGACAGAGACCTGGTCCGTCCCGATCGATACGTCGCGCGCAGCCTGGCGACCGTCTCGCCCGCGACTGCGGCTGCCGGCGCACCCGGATCGACCGCGGCCGCGCCGGCGGCCTGGTCCGTGATCCCGTCGCCGTTCACGTCCGGGCCGATCGTTCGCGTCGGCTGAAGTGGCGCCTCGCGGCGCGAGCCGTACGCGCAAGTGACCAGCCGTTGAGAAGTGCCGCAGGGCCGAACAGGCCACTCACCCCAAGTTCCGGTTCGATCGCCACGGTCCACACGAGCGTGCTCACGCCGTCACCGCCGATCACTTGGTAGTCCTCCGCGAACGCCGCCAGGCCGCGCCGGTTGGCGGCGAGCGCGGCGAACGAGTAGCGCGACCCCTCCTCCCACCGGAAGAACCGCTCGCGCAGCCGCAGCCGCGTGGGCAGGGTCACGACCCGGGTGGTGCCGACCCCGAAGGGACGCGGCGAGGTCCACTCGCAGCGAACACCTAAGCCAGGGTCGGTGGGCCACGCGCCGATGCTCTTGTCGGAGACCAGGCAGGCCCACACCGTCTCGGCGGGGACGTCGGCCTCGATCTCGAACCGGTGGACGCGAGCGGCCGAGGTGAAGATCGACTCGTCCACCGACGCCTGTGCGTGCCATGCGTTCATGCGGACCCGCGCCTCTCGCCCGGTTGGTCATCGGGGATGAGCGCGAGCTTCCCTCCGGGGTGTCCGGTCCTGACCAGGTCGAGGGCACGCTCGGCCTCGGAGAGCGCGAAGGTGCGTGACATCGGCACCGTGAGCGCCCCCTGCTCGGCAAGGTCAGCCAAGGCGGCGCGAGCACCGAGCCGGAACCGGTAGCTCTCCGGGTCCCGACCCTGAAGGAACCGGATCCCCAGCCGCAACGATTCCTGGTGATCTGCGATCGAGACGATGCGGTCGCGGTCCTCGACGAGGGCGAGCGCGGCCGGTGCGCCCTCGGCCGCACTGGCGCACAGGTAGGCGGCGTCGAGGGATCCGCCGGACAGCTCGTGGAGCCTCTCCGGCAGTCCGGGTCCGTAGACGAGTGGCTTGGCACCGAGACGGCTCACGAGCGGGAAGCTCGCCTCGCTGCAGGTTCCCAGGACGCGCGGACCGCGGCCGCGCAGCTGCTGGAGCAGGCTGACCCCCACCGCCGAGGAGGCTCCGTGGACCAGGACGGTGTCGCCGTCGACTGGGGACACGGCATGCAGCATCTCTGCGGCCGTGGTGCCGGCGACCATCAGGTTCGCGGCCTGCTCGAAGGCCAGGGCTCCCGGCTTGGGCGTCAGCATCTCCGCCTCGACCACCAGCCGCGAGGCGTACGCACCGAGCACGGGGTAGACGATCACCTCGTCGTCCACCGACCAACCGGTCACGTCGGCCCCGATCTCGCTGATCACGCCGGCCGCCTCGAAGCCGACGACCACGTCCTCGGCTCGGGGCTCGGTCGTGGAGATCGACTTCCAATCGGTCGGGTTGACGCCGACGGCGCGTACCGCGACGACGACCTGCCCGGGATCTGCCGGGATCGGCTCGACCGAGCGGTGCGCGAGGGTCTCGCCGACGACACCGGCCGGTGCGTACACCTCGAAGACGCGGCCGTCACCCCAGCCGGTCATGCGCGCTGCTCCTCGACCAGACGGTCGGTGGGCACCGGGACGTCGAAGCAGACCAGGATCGAGGACACCATCTGGTACTGCGCGATCAGGCCCAGCAGCGACACGACCCCGCCCTCGCTGAAGCTGTGGACGGCCTCGGCATACACCGCTGCCGGAACCTCCTGTCGCTGGACGAGGCCGCTCGCCAGGCGCTGGGCCGCCGTGGCCTCGACCCCGAGTCCGGACGGCTCCTCGCCGGCCAGGATCGACTCGACCGCCGCACGCGGCAGACCCTCGGCCGCCGCGGCGCGGGTGTGTGCGTAGACCTCGTAGTCGGCGCGCCAAGCGGCACCCACCGTGAGGATCACGGCCTCACGCACCTCTGGTGAGAGGCCCGCGGCACCCACGGCAGCGGTCAGCGCGCCGAAGCCGCGGGTGACCGCAGGATTGCGCAGCATGGCGTTGAAGGGTCCGACGAACCGGCCGTCGGCCGTCCGGGCCAGGAAGTCCCCGTGCTCGGACTCCGGAACCACCAGGCCCGACAGGACCTCGTGGATCCCACGCTGGTCGCCGTCGAGGTCGTCGACCCCGATGAGCGGTATCCGGCCGCCCAGCTCGTTCACGTCGTCAACAACAACTGACACGTCATGCACCCTTCTCTTGCACCTGGTGTCGATCTGGTCGTCGTGGGAGCCGGGCCTAGGCGCCGGGCACCTTGTCACCCGTGATGCGCTCGTCGAACCCAGTGTTCGGGTCGAGGACCCGGCCGTCCGCCCACCAGGCCTCGGACGGGGACGGCACCTGGTTGAGGTAGATGTCGCGGGACTCGAGGCCCGCCAGCTCACCGAGGCGGACCACGGTGGCCTTGAAGAGCTCCTGCAGGGTCTCGGTTGGCCGCGGCCCGAAATAGAACTGCACGAAGACGGCCTCCCGGCGTCGCTCGAGCCCGAACGCCACGGGAGCCGAGATCAGATTCTCGTCGTCGAGTTCGTGGAATACGTGGTAGAGGTCGTCTTCGGGAATGCCCAGCACCTCGACAAGCGACTGGTGGATTGCGTCCGAGATCGCCTGCTTGTTCGGCGCTCGATCCGGTCCTCATGTAAACCTTGGTCATCGGCATGAGTGCTCTTCCTTCCTCCGTGTGGTCGGTCTCCTCGACCCAACGTTGCATCGGGGCATGATTCAAGCGAGAATTAGGCACCCCCTCCATGCGTGCAACGCATGGAGGGGGTCCACGACCGCGCAGGGCGGTCCCTCAACACGGCGCTCTTCGTCGAACGTCCCTGTACCGACGCACTCGACCGCGTCATGCCAGTCCCAGATAGACCAGCGACACGGCAGCAATCAGCGCGACAGAGAACTCCCGTGAGCCTCGTCGTCCCGGAAGTTGAACCACGTACGACGACGCTGCAGGACACCACAGGCGAGCGACCGTCCGCGTCCCGCAAGCCCCGTCCGGAGAGCTTCCCGGTGACGGTGCCCCGTCCAGCACGACGGCTCACCTACTTGGACGACCTCTTCTGGTGGCGGTCGGTTCGTCAGGGTTCATCGCGGGAGGTTCGTCAGTCTTCCCGGCATCTCGACAGCCGCCGCCGCCGCGCGACGGCTGGGAAGGCTCGGAACGATCGCGGCCAGGCGCGGCAGGTGTCTGGGGCTGACCCTCGACAGGGTCCGGGCTCGTCGACCTGGGCGGGTTGACGTCGTCGAAGTCGGGAATCTCGATGTTCAGCCGACCCACGAGCCGGTAGCGAAGGTCTTGGGCCGGTCGATCGCCCAACGGTCGCTCGCCGACGAGCTCGCGAGCGGCCGCCGCGACGTCGTGGCCCTGGTCGTGGCCGTCCTGGATCATCATCGCGGCCGCACCCCAGTCCGGCTCGTGTGGCAGCCGGGAGTCGAGCGAAGCACCAAGCGGCGCCCACCGCTGCCCGGGCGTGAGCGCCTCGGTCGCGGCGAGCCGCTGCCGAACCTGATGGATTCCACCGAGGGCCTGCTGTGCAGGTCGACGTGGGTCGCGCTCCCGCGCCTCGACGGCGTCGAGGAGGTGCCGCTGAACCTGCTCGACCGGCTGGTGCAGCCGCTCCGCGATCCGGGCGACGTCGTCCATCCACCGTTCCGGGTTCTCGGCGGCGACCAGCCGCGCGAGCTCGGTCGCAACCGCATCCGGTAGCGCTTCGCCGGCTTGGGCGATCTGGGTGAGTCCGGTGCGCTCGAGGTGGGCCAGCCGCTCGTCCAGCAGCTCGGCAGCCAGCGGGCTCGCGGCCGCCAGCGCACCCGCGACCGAGGCCGGCCCACGCCTCACGAGGAGGTCGGCGGGGTCCGAGTGCGCCGGCAGCCGCGCGTAGTCGGGGTCGATGCCGTGCGGGGACAGCATCCAGTAGGCCCGCTCGGCTGCCACCCGGCCCGCGATGTCGGGGTCGGTGGCCACGATCGGCCTGATCCCGGTGCGGTGATGCAGCGCCGCCAGCTGGGTCGCCTGCTCCTCGGTGAGGCTGGTGCCCAGCGGCGCGAGGCCGACGTAGGCGCCGGCGCTGGCCACCGTGACGGCGATCGCGTCCATGGGGCCTTCCACGACGACCGGGACCGCGCCTGCCTCGAGCAAGGCCCCGATGCCGGCGGATTGGGTGTCGCCGTAATAGCCGGCGTAGAGCTGTGCACCCTTGTGGAACACGAGTGTGTCGGCGGTGTTGAGGTACTTCGGCCCGGCCTTGGTGTTGCGCTCGCCGGTCGCCGGGTCGACGTCGACCAGGTCGGGGTGGCGGCGTCCGACGAACCCGAGGACCTGCACCGGGCCGCGCTCCCTTTGTCCATCGCCGCTGAGAGTCGTGCGGCCGGGAGCGGAGATGGGAAACACCAGTCGGTCGCGGAACCGGTCGATGAGCCGCCCGGTGCTGGCCGTGGTCGCCAGCCCGGTGGCCAGCATCTCGTCGTCGGTCACGCCTTGGCGGCGCAGGTGTTGGACGAGGCCGGTCCACCCGGCCGGTGCCTGGCCGGGCCGGAACTGGTCGCGGAGCTGGCTGGTGACCGGGTCGAGTCCGAACCGGTCACGCAGGTGCCCCTCGCCCCATGACCCCGGAAGATACTGCTCGAAGAACGTGTGAGCCATTGCGTTGACCTCAAGCATCCGGGCCTCGCTGATCGGGCTGGCCGCCAGGTCGACCTCGCGCTCGTAGGCGCGGCCCTCCTCGGCGTCCGACGGCGGCAGCTGGATGTGTCGGGCGGTGTCGATGTCGCGGGTGAGTGCGGCCTGCTGCAGCTGGCGGAAGACCTCGGTGGCATCGACGTCGACGGGCACGCCGGCCTGGTCTGGGTCGAGGCCCTCGTCGAGTGCGTCGAGTGCGTCGAGGTCGACGTCCGGCGGCGGGTCGACGTACAACGCTTCGTGTTCGGGGTGCTGGGGGAGATAGCCCTCCCACAAGTCCTCAGGCGGAGCGCCGGGGCCCAGCGGGTCGGGGATGCTGGCCTCGTCCGACAGCTCGGGGTCGTCAGGGTCGGCTGGCACGGGGTCGAGGGCGATCGAGGCACGCCAGACCATCGCCTGGCACTCGTCGAGCCCGTCATCGAATCCGGCGGCGCTCGCCGATCCGGCGGAGATAGTGCTGGCCTCGGAGTCGGTGGCAGCACCGGTGTCACCAGATCCATCGGGCGCGTTGGTCGCCGTGCTGGTGCTGAGGAGAGTGTCGAGTTGCCAGCCGCGCTGGAGCGCGTGGTCGACGACAGTCACCAGGGTTGGCCACCAGGTGCTCGCCTGGATGCGGTCGGCACGCTCAGCGCCGACCAGCTCGGCCAACCGCGGGGTCCAGGGTGTGGTGAGGCTGTGCGGTCCGTGCTCTTGGTCCAGTTGCGCTGCGACGGCGGGGGACAGGCGCCCCGCGATGCGCCACCACAACGCGGCCGCGGCGTGATCGTCGGGCAGCGCCGCGGCGGAACCGCCGGGGGAGCCCGGGGAGCCACCGGGATTCGCCGCCTGTCGAACAAGCCGCGCGGCGTCGATCCCGGCCCGCGAGATCGCCGAGAGCCGCTCGGCGAGCTGGGGGGCGAAGTCGTCGGCGCGGACTCGCGGCGACACGGCGGCCAGGACGTGACCCCACTCCTGCATGGCGGGCGTGCGGTCACCGGTGATGCGTCGGTTCAGGCTCCGCTGGTAACGCGCCTGTGCCTTCTGCAGCATCGGCCGGCCGGTCGGTCGGCGGTCGTTGCCGTCGACCAGCATGGCGGCACGCCAGACCTCGACGTCGGCGATCACCCGCTCGTCGGGCAGCAGACCGTTGCGCGCCCACACCGGGGTCGCAACGGTGTCGACGGGCCGATCCGGGGCGCGGTCGACGTCGGAGCTCACGACCGGACCCGGCTGGTCGCTGGTGTGGCCGAGCGCCCGGTCGCGGACCTCCCCGGCGAGCTCGGCGACGAGGTCGGACCGAGCCAGGAGGTACTCGCCCCACTCGGGGTGATCACGCAGCGCCGCCGGCACCGCCGGCATCCACGGCAGCGGGCACGCTACCGCTGCAGCCAAACGGGTCCCACGGTCGTCGACCACGGCTGCGTGCTGGTCGACGCTCTGGCCACCGCTGGAGCCCGACGAGCGAAGCCCGGTGTCGTCGAGCCGCCAGTCGAGCACGGCGGCGACGTCGCGCGCGGAGTCCAGCTCGTCCTCGGCCGCGGCCGCGTGCAGCTGCGCCACCGGGTCTTGGCCGGCGGCTGCCAACAGCAGCAGGTGGGCACGCAGCGCGGGCCAGGCGGCCTCCTCGGCCAGTCCCGGGGAGATCTGCTCCGCGGTTCGGTTCAGCTGGTCGAGGAGGTCGAAGCCGGCCCGCTCGTTGGCGGTGTCCTCGGCTGCCACGTAGAGGGCGTCGAGGTACCGCGTCGCGGCCTCGCCGAGCCGGGTGGCGGGGTCGTGCAGCTCGCGCCGCAGGCTGGTGGCCGAGGTCGGGGACTCATCGCGGGCGAGCATCCGCTCGAGCAGATCGGTCGCGGTCTGCGGGAGGACCATCTCCGGGCCGATCACCGAGTGCGGGTCACCGTCGCCCACGACGGGCATGTAGAGGTGGTTGGCCAGTCGACCGCGGGTGAGCATCGTGTAGAGCAGTTGGCGAGACAGGTCGTCAGTGGCCAGACCGTGCGTGGCATCGGCCGAGACACCCTGCGCGGTGTGAACGGTCGTCGCGTAGCCGAGCTCGACCGACTTGCCCACATAGTCGGCGGGCAGCCGCACGATGCGGCCGGTCTGGGTGTGCTGGACGGTCAGGTCACAGGAACCACCGGGGGCGTCGGCCGCGGAGCCGTCGTGAACGCCGTCGTGAACATTGAGGACCATCCAGCGGTCACCGTTCTTCACCCAGTCCGAGGCGCTGGTGCGCAGCCGGCGGTCGTTCTCGCGGCTGATCACCAGCTCCCCAACGCTGGCCCGGTTGCCGTCGCTGAGCAGGGTCTCCGAGGCCCCGCCAGCCAACCCAGCCTCACCGGTCAGCCCGTTGAGCCGCTCGGCGCGAGCGCGCTGGTTGAGCTCGGAGACGAGGTCGCGGGTGGGAGCGAGCATGATCGCGTCCAGGCCGGCGGCGCGGTCCGCGCGCCAGGCATCGAAGACGTCGTCGGTCATGGTGGCGAGGTCGCCGACGTGGACGCGGTCGTGGTCCAGATAGAACCCCAGCGCGGTTGTGTCTCCCTCGCGCAGCGCGAGCGAGGCGGCGCCTTCGGCGGGGTCGACGAACCGCATCAGCTCGCTCAGCTGGAGCGCGCCGTGGGTGGCGGTGATGTCACGCAAGACGCCGCCGGCGCCGATCGCGGCGAGCTGCTGGTCGTCACCGATGAGGCGCACGCTGCCGCCGCGAGCGAGAACGAACCCGATGGCTTGGTCGAGGGAGACGGTGTCGGCCATCCCGGCCTCGTCGATCACGACCAGCGTGTCCGGGCCGATCGCCTCGACCCACGCCGGCATCGCGAAACGCCCCTGGTTGGCGACCGCGAAGGTCAGCTTGGCCAAGGTGTCGGTGTGCACCCGACCGGTACGTAGGTCGGCGGGGGAGTCGGTTACGTCGGGGGCGCTCTCGACCCCTGCGCGACCGGCGCGCTGCGCTCGATTGGGTGCGATCGCGTCGCCGAGCTGGCCCGCTGCGGCCGCCGACGGGGCGAGCCCGACCACGGTGCCGCCGCCCTCGGTCCAGGCACCGGTCAGAGCGTTCATCGCGGTCGTCTTGCCGGAGCCGGCGGGGGCGATCGCGAGCTGGACGCGGGCGCCGGAGGTCGCCATCTGGCGGACCAGCGCGGTCTGGCCGGCGTTGAGGGTCAGACCGTTCGCGGCCGACTCGAGCAGCGCGACGTCGACGCAGCGGTCAGCGACGCGGTGACCGTCCGTCTGGCCGGCGGCAGCGACGATCCGCTGCTCGGCGGCCAAGACAGACGTCGAGGTGTACAGGTCAGCGCCGGCGACCGTGTAGACGCTGGAGCCGTCGCGCCGCCGCAACTTGGCCGGCTCGGCGGGCTCCTTCCTGCCGCCCAGAGCGTCACCTGGAGCGGCGCCATCGGATGCGGCTGTGGACGGCCGGGCGAGGCTGACCGAGTGCGTGCTGAGGACGTCGTCGACGAGCAGCTCGACCAGTCGGCCGACCTGCTCGGTGCTGAGACTGGTGAGGTCCGCGGCACGGACCTGGGTTTGCGCCCGTGAACGAACACGGAAGGTCTGCCAGGTCGCCATCTCGCTCTCCAGCTGGCGAAGCACGCGCGCGGAGGCGTCGCTGAACCACGCCGCGTCCGGCTTCGGCGCCGGGTTCTTGCCGGCGGGGGAGAGGGCGGTGTGGACCATCGCGGCGAGCTGCTTCTCACCGCCGTCGCCGCCGCCGAACACCTCCACCGCCTGGGCGCGCCAGGCGGTGCGCTGCTCGGCCAACGACCGCGGCTCGTGCTTGGCCTCGCGGGTCTCCAGGGTGGCCTGCTGGGCCAGTTGCAGCGCCTCGACGGGGCTGGGTGGGCGGCCGTGCGTGGCCTGGAACGCGGCGGCCAGTTCGCTGCGGCGGGTCTCGATGCTGGCTCGCCGTGAGGACCAGCGGGTGTTGAGCGCGGCGTCGACTCCGACGACCTCGCGGATCGGGCGCTTGCGCCGGTCGGCGCCCGCCGGCTGGCTGCCCGGCTGGTTGGTGGAGCGGGCGGCGGCGACCGTGGGACCGTCCACGCGCGGCTCGAACCGCAGGCCGAGGGTGTCGCCGAGGTGCTTCTCCAGGGCGGTGTTGTAGGTCTCCGAGGCGGCGACCGCGGCCTTGTAGAGCACCCGGCCGTCGATCGCCAGCCACCGTCCCGGGGTGCCGTCGGGCTCGAGGACCTGGACCTTGTTGGCCACCGCGACGTGGGTGTGCAAGTCGGGGTCGCCAGCACGGGAGTCGCGGTGGGTGAACGCGGTGGCGACCAGCCCGGTGACGTCGACCTGGCGTACGCCGTTGGCGCCGGTCCGGGTGAACAGGGCGTTCTTCTCGATGAAGTCCAGGGCGTCCTTGATCGCGGCCTGGTGGGCCAGCTCGATCTTCGCTGCGACCGTCGGCTCGGCGATCGCCCACAGCGTGGAGACGCTCTTGACCGGGGAGAAGGTGAGGTCGAACCCGGCCACCGCGGTGGTCTTGGGGCGGGAGTGCTTGGCGATCGTGGCCGCCAGCTCGCGGGCGTCGGCGGCGTCGCGGCCGTGCTCGGCGCGGAAGAACTCAGCCGCGACGTTGGTGCGGATGCGGGCCCGCTCGGCGGCCGGAACAGGCCAGTCGCGGGGCAGGCCGGCGGCCTCGTTGACGGCCTCGATCCGCTTCGCGACCTCGACACGGAACGGGGAGATGTCGTTGTCGTAGACCTTGAACGGGGTCCCGAGTCGGCGGGCCTCCCGGCGCTCGGTCTCGGTGATCGGCTCGGCCAGCCGGGTCCGGCCTTCGCCGCGGCCGCCGGCCTCCTGGGTCGCGGTGCGCTCGCGTGCCCGCTCCTGGGCCCGGTCCTGGGCGCGCTGCGTGCGGACCTTCTCCAGCTCGGCCTCCCGCTCGTCGGCCAACGGGTGGTGCCCGGAGCCGAACAGACTCTGCATCTGTGCCGGCGTCACCAGGTCGCCGGCGTCCAGCCCGTCGATGCCGGCAACCCCGGAGCCGATCCACGCACCCGGGGTCTCGCCGCGGGCGGTGTAGTAGGACGCGAGGCCGACCCCGCCCTTGTCCGTGGCGTCGAGCGCGGCCACCTGCCGGGTCAGATAGGTGTATCCGGACCCGGCGGTGAGCTTGTGCAGGCTCATCGTCACACCTAGATAAGCGCGGGACCCCCCTCCTGGCGATCAGTTACCGCGCAGTAACTTCCGAGAATGCAAGAGGTGTGTGGGTGATAGCGGTTGAGGAAATCGAGGGGGGAACGCGGCGGTCGAGGGTGTCGGCGTCGGCCGCGCGCTCGTGCTGGGTGGTCGACGGCGTCGTTTGGCGGCGTCGAAGTGAGCGGTCGAGCGTGCTGACGGGCTGGTGTCGAGGCTGGTGAGGGCGGGGTGCCGGGCGGGTGGCGAGCAGGAATCTGAAACTCGTGGGCGTCGAGTGATCGCCAGGAGGGGTCGAAATGTCGTAACCGACTGAGAGGTTGTTGCCACGCGGGCGACGGCCGTGACAATCAGCCGTCGACCGGCTGGTCACCAGGAGGACGCGAGATGAGTGTGAAGACGCAGCGACAGGACGCGCGGCGGCGAGCCCGTGAGGCGCGCTCGGAGCAGGAGCGGGCACGCAAGGCGCGCGAGAAGCGGCTCGAGGATCTGGCGGTGACGGTGCTGACGTCGATGGACGCGGTGGTCGAGCACGAGCGGCGTGCGGGGGAGGCGCTGCGGACGATGGTCGAGGAAGAGGGCCTGAGCCTGCGCGAGGCCGTGTCGTGGTGCGGCGACGAGGTGAGCGTGCGCACCGCCGCACGGTTCAAGCGACTGGTGACCGGCGAGAGCGGCGGTGAGCCGGCCGCCGGCGACGAGGACGCCGGTGCGGCCGACGCCGAGTCTCACGGCGACGACGATGCCGGCGACGGTGCGGGCGACGGTGCCGACGCGGCGCGGGCCGGCGGCGGGCGGTCTAGCACGGCGGCAGTGGCGGCGGTCGGGTAACGCGATGCCGGTGCGGCGACTCGACCAGGACGGCCTGGCGGCGGTGCAGGCGGCGCTGGGCGATGCCCGGGTGTTGGCGCGGTACCGCTCGAAGATCGTCACGGTCCCGGGCAGCGAGTGCTTGTGGTGGGCGCGGGCAGTGAGCGGGCGCGGTCACGGGCGGTTCTGGATCGCGCGCGGCCGCGTCGTGATCGCGCACCGGTTCGGGTTCGCGGTGATGCACGGCGTCGAGGCGCTGGCCGAGGCTCCGCTGTTGGGGCATCGGTGCGACAACCCGCTGTGTCAGCGGATCGCGCCTGGACACGTCGAGGTGTCCTCTGCGCTGCGGAACCGGCGCGACTGGGCGATCCGGCGCAACATGCCCGACAGCCCGCTGGCCGACCCGCGCGGGCCGCGCCGTCGAGCGCGCGAGCTGCGCGACATGGCGGCGACTGATCCCGAGCTCGTCGCCGCCGACATGGAGCGGCTGCGCCAGCTACTCGGAGAGCAACTCACCCTGTGGTGAGGCCACCGGGCGCAGTCGCCGCGCTGCCGGGCCATCTCGCGGGCACGTCCGGGTCCCCGGCCACGGCGCGTCGCTCGGTGTCGTCGGGCCAGGGTGATCCGACTGTCGTGCGGACGGTTGCCGAACACGCCGTGCTCGCTGGGGCGACGGCATCGCACGCCGGGAGTGGCGTCGCAGCGCGGGCACGGCAGTGCGCACCAGCAGGTCTCCGCTCCGTCACCGGACCCGAGCAGGGCTGCTCCGCACCGTTGGCATGGGCATTGCACGAGCACCGCCCCGCCCGTGGTGATCAGCAGGCCAGCGTCGAGCAGCGCGCAGAACTCCTCGACCGTGCGTGGTGGCGGCCGGTGGCGTTGGACCCGCTCGGCGCGCCGAGCACGCGTGGTCGTCATCGCTGGATGGGGGAGTGGAGCCGGTCGAGGGCGGAGTCGACCAGGCGGGCGGCGGCGTCGAGGTCGCGGCGCGCCTCGCGATGAGCGTCCTGGCGGGCGTCTCGGTGTGCGTCGTCGCGCCCGGTGTCGTCGGTGGGTGCCGACAGGCGGCGCAGTCGGTGCGCGATCGCTGCGAGGTCGCACACAAGGTCCATCAGGTCGGCCGCGTCGGTGTGGTGGACGGTGGTCGAGGTCGTCATGACATGTCTCTCCGGGTGCGTGAGGTTGGTGCCGGTGGCGGGCCGGCCGTGGAGGCCGCAGCCCGCCACCGGGGCAGGGGGTGACGCGGGCCGGTCAGGCCGCGTCGGTGGCGTCCTCGCCGAGCAGCAGCCGCTCGACCTCGCTGGGCTGGTAGCCCCACTCGATGAGCGCGCCGAGCACGCGGGCGTCCCAGGCGCTCGGGTTGCGCCAGGTCTGCTTGCCGGTGCCGTGCTCCCAGGCGGCGACGATGGTCGCGAGGGTGAGCATCGTCGCGGCCTTCGGCGTGGCGGGCTTGGCCGCCAACTCGTGGCACTCCCTGATGCCCGCTCCGTAGTAGCCGCTCGACCGCTCGATGCCGAGCAGGTCGAACAACTGCGGGTGTCGGTGCTCCATCGCCTTGGTCAGCGAGTAGTGGCCGGTGACGACGGCCTCGCAGATCAGCGCCTCGGCACCCTTGGGCGCGGTCTTGCGCTTGACGAACTCCGTCAGCCACTCGCGGCGCACGGTCTCGGCCGAGGTCCAGGCCTTGTTGTTCGCGATCACGGTGCGCCGCTCGTTGCGGCGCGCCTCGGCCTCCTCCTCGCTCTCCCCGGCAGCATCGGTGGTGCTGCCGCCCGTGATGCCGGTGACGCTGCGGGTACGAAGCCCGGAGGCGGCGAGGTCGGTCACCACCCAGACCGGCACGAACACCTGCACGGGGTCGGCGTACTCCGGCTCCTCGTCGTCGTCCTCGCTGGCGTCGTCCTCGCTGACCTCGGCCGCATCGCCCTCGCCGTCAGCCGTGTCGGCCTCGGTGTGCTCGTCGGTCGCCTCGTCCAGGTCCTCGGGGTAGACCCACTCGATGGTGACAAGCACCTGCGCGCCGGGCACCTGGTCGTGGGCTTCGTCGTCGACCGGATCGCCCTCGGCGGTGAGCAGGTTCGCGATGCGGTGCAGGGTGCCGTCGCGGCGTGCGGTCTCGGCGTCCTCGTGGGAGAGCACCGGCAGGCCCTCGGCCCGCAGGCGCTCGACCTCCGCGTCGTACTCGGCGCGCTCGGCGGCCTCGTCACGCAGCCGCTGCGCCTCGTGCTCCAGCCCGTGGCCCCAGGAGAGCCGCTGGTTGAGCCGCGCCGTGGCGTTCTCGTCGTCCTCGAACTCGGCCAGGATCGCGGCCTGGTCCAGGGTGAGGTCACCGGCCTCGACGCGGGCGCGTGCCTGCTCGCCCTGGGCGACGGCCAGGGCGGCGTTGACGGTCGGGCGGGGGACCGCGAGCCGCTTGGTGATCTGCGCGGCGCTCACGCCCAGCAGGGAGAGCTGCTCGACGCCACCGAGGATGTCGGCCTCGCGCATGCCGTCGCGGTGGATGTTCTCGACCATCTGGTCGGTGATCCGGTCGGCCTCGTCGGGCCGGGCCACGACGTGGGCGGGGATTGTCCCGGTCGGGGTCCCGACGGTGGTCGCCTCGACGGTGCGGCGCTGGCCGTAGAGGCAGACGTACTCGCCGTCCTCGTCGCGGTAGACGGTGATCGGGGTGAGCACGCCGCGCTCCTTGATCGAGCGGCGGAAGTCGCGCGCGTCGGGCAGGTCGGTGCGGACGTTCGCGCCGACCTTGACGGTGGCCGGGTCGAGGTAAACCAACTCGGCCGAGACCGGGGCGCTGTCGGAGACCTCGGCGGTCTCGACGTCGGTCTCGGCGGTGGCGGACTTCTTGGTGCGGGTGGCGGTGGCCATGAGGGTGATACCTTCCTGCCAGTAGAACACTTGGAACCTTCAAGACCTATGCTCGTCGGGTTCGTCGTCTCCTGCTCGGGTCGGCGTGGCCTCTGTGGACAACCCAGGAGTCCTGCACTATGTGGATGAATCGAGCGCGACCCAGACGCACGATCCCGAGCTCTGCGGCTCGACTGCTCGCCTCGCTGCCTGGTCGTGGCGCCGGCCGAGGAGACGGGGTTGGGTCCGGCCGCGCCCGGGGATGCAACCGGGTTGGTGTTAGCAGCGGCGCCAGCTGCGACGTCGCCCGAGGGCCCGCGTGATGTCGCCGGCTCGGCACGATGACGAGGACCAGGTGCCGACGGGGATCTACTGGCATCGCAGCGCGTGGGATCGGGCCCGGTCGGCGTACGTCGCCGACCTCGATGCGGACCCCGACCCGCCCGTGAGCCTCATCGCGTGGCTGCAGCGCGCGATCGCAGCCCACGCCGAGCTCACGCCGGCCGCCCGCGCCGCCGTGCTGGCCCGCTCCGTCGCGGAGCGCGGGCCGACTGCGGGCGAGGCCGTGGGCGCAGAGGCCAGTCGCGGCGGGTTCAAGCGGACCCTCCTCCTCGACGCCGCGGTGTTGCGTGCGCTCGAGTCAGCCGTGCTGGAGGATCGCTCGACCTTGGGCCGGGTGGTCTCGCGCTCGGAGTTCGTCCGCGAGGCGGCAAGCGTCGCCGCCACCGAAGCCGAGGCGCGACTCGGTCGGGAGCTGCCACCGCCGCCGTCCCGGCTCCCCAACCGCCCGGTCCTGCGAACCAAGCCGAGTGAGGTCCGATGAACCACCGAAACGAATCAATCGCTCGGCGCAAACGCGGCGACCCGTCGGAGAAGGCGAGTCCCTCTTACGCGATCCGCAGTTAGCCGGACTCGTGTGAGGGTGTGCCGTCTGCCTTCTGCCAGACGTCGGCGTACTCCTGCTCGACGAGTGGCCAGACCTTCTCGAGGGCGTCATCGACGGTGTCGACGCCGTCGGACAGAGGTGGGATGAGGACGAACTCGTGCGGTATGGGTCGGCCGGCGGCGTCTTGGCGTCCAAGGGGGTCCAGGAAGCGGACGGCAACGGTGGTGCCGGCGCGGTGGCAGGTGGTGCCGGAGGGAGCACCACTGAAGGCGTGCTCGTAGTACGGGAGCGGGTCGTGGTGGCTTCCGTCGCGGAGGAAACGGAAGCCCCAAGATCGGCCGCGGGTCGCCCAGATGAAGCTCATCCGGCGCTCCGCGATAGCACCTGGTGCTGTTCGGCTTGGTCGAGGTCGTCGCGGAAGCCGTGCAGCGTGGCGGCGAGATTGTCGCGTTTCGTCGTGGCCACCTGGTCGGCGGCTTCGAGGCGTTTGCCGGCCTCCTTGATGGCGTCCTCGAGGCGGGGGCCGAGCCGTGCGAGTGCCAGGCCGACGGCGCCAGCGACCTTGTTCTTCTTTCCGATGAGGATTGCGGCGACGTTGGTGGCGGCGCCGAGGCCGGCGGCGACGAGCTCGGCGTTGCCGACAATGGCGCCGGCGACCCGGCGGGAGAGCTTCTCGGCTGCGGCCCATCGGACGTGCCGCTCGAGGGGGAGGACGGCCGCCATCGGCAGGACGAGGTCGACGCCGACGCGGTCCGTGACCTCGATTGCTCCGGGGCTGAACTTCGCCGAGGAGATCCGCACGTAGTCGTCCCCGACCGATAGTGCGTCGCTGGACTCCACCAAGCTGGCGAGGACGTCGCGTAGCTCGATGACGTCGCGGCCGACTCTTTCGATGATGAGCTCCTTGAACGCCTGGACGTCGAGATCTGGGAGCAGGTCGGCCTTTGACAGCGCGATGACCCAGATGCGGGGGAACGATGCCAGCGGAGTGTCGTCCTCGACGAGGTGGTCTCGTATGAGAAGGAGCGTGTTGCGGACGTTGCCGAACAGCGACTTCAAGTAGCGCTCCTCCTCGCCCGCGTGCTCGAGCAGTTTCTGTCCGTCGACGAGTAGCAGCGCCACATGTGATCCCAGGAGGGCGCGGAAGGTCTCGACGCGACGCCTGGCCTCCTCGTCTCCGCTGGGGCCCTGCTCGAACCACTCGCCCGGGTAGTCGTGCCACACCAGCCTGAGCGCGTCGAACGGCTTCGCCTGCAGCGGCCCGGTGTTTGCGCTGCCCTTGAGTCGCAGAAGGAAACGGTAGGGTTCAGCAGAGAACTTCGTCGCGTCGGGCACGGTCGCTGACTTCTTCATGCCGAGGTAATTCTGGTGCAAGCGGGTTCCCTGGCCGTGGTTCTCCGCGACCAGGTTGAACGTGCCCGTGCGGATGTTGGCTGGCTCTTGCTCCGAGCCGTAGAACGACGACAGCAAGACCGTCTTGCCGCTCCCGCTCTCCCCGAAGACGGCGATGTGCTGCTCGAGGACCTTCTGACGTGGCATGCCGCGACAGTAATCTCATGAGTCCGGCACGCCCACATGAGTGCTCAGGCGATGGGTCGAACGGACAGCTAATTCTTGCGGGTTGATCGTCGCGACCTCCAGGATGGTCGGGCCGGGCCCGCGCCTCCATCGGTCGCTCCGGGGACCGCAGGCCAAGGATTCAGGGCTCCCAGTTGGGATCGACGGGTATGGGTACGGGGTTGGTCTTGGCGATCCACTCCATCTTTTCTACGGGTCTGAGGGCGGCGTCGTCGAAGTAGATGACCGACGCTTCACGAGAGCGGCCTTGCCCCTTCCAGTCGAGGATCAGCCCCCGGCGCGGGCGTGGCATTCCGACGCTGCGGACCAAGACGAACCGGATGTCTCGCAATGTTGGCCAGCGGTCATTCTTGGGAGGGTTGGCTCGTCACTGATGTCTTGATGCAGAACTGTCATCATCCCGCGACATGACAGTGAAGATGCTGGCGACTGCGCGGCCGACGGGGGCGCCTCGGCGCAATCCCCATAAGTGGGAGGTCGAGGAAGCCGAGTACGACCGCGCCCTCGAGCAGTCCGCGCCGAAGTGCCGGCCGGCTCGACGCTGCGCCACATCCGCGACGAGCGCTGAGGGGGCGAGCCCTGGAGAGTGGTCCTCGCGAGCCTGAGCTCGCTGGCCGCCTGACCAGGTCGAGGCCCGGTCCGCATGAGACCGTGGCGGCGACCAGGACGCCGAAACAGGCGGCGCCAGGACCAGAAGGGCAGATGCCCGTGACCCTCACGTTCGCTGCGGCGCTTGCGAGCGCGGGCATCGACCCCGCTGATGCGCTGGTCATCCGGCACGCCTACGTGCGTGAGCACGAGGACGGGACGGTCGGCATCCACGGGGACTCCTCCGAGGCCGAGATCCTGGCCTACACCCGAGTCCAGTCGTCCAACACCCGCACGTTCCCAGCGAACCCTCCCGGCACCTGGATCGTCTTCTTGCCCGAGGGCGGCGATCGCGCCCGCCTGTGGTCGGTCCTGGCCAACCGCGGCGAGGTCGCCCACGACGGGGAGCGGCGGACCTTCGAGCTCGAACCGACCGAGCTCCTGGCCGACCTACGAGGTCGTCTCGTGATCGGCTGGCGATCGCCGCGCACCTGGCGGATCAACGCCACCACGGCGGCCGGCTACCCGGTCATGGAGATCGCCGACGCCGAGCCGGTGCGGTTCCCCGGATTCGATGCCCTGACGCTGGACTACCCGCAGCTGCAGGCCGTGATCCGCGAGCACCGGTACGCAGCGTGGCGCACCGCCTTGTCCTCGGTGATCGGCATCTACCTCATCACAGACACCCGCGACGGCCGCCACTACGTGGGCAAGGCCGACGGCGCGGAGACGATCCTCCAGCGGTGGGCCGCCTACGCGACCAACGGTCACGGCGGCAACGTCGAGCTGCGCAGCCTCACCCCGAGCACCTTCCGACTCTCGGTGCTGAGGGTCTTCGACCCGTCGACGCCAACTCGAGAGATCGACGCCGCCGAGAGCCACTACAAGCACGCCCTGGACTCACGGCGACACGGCCTGAACCGCAACTGACCCAACTCCCACGGCAGACTCGCGTGGAGGGCCCGGTTGATCTGCCGGGCTCGAGCCGGATCCTGGGATAGCGTCCGCGGTATGGTTCACCTCGCCACCGCATCGGCCGCCGATAGCGGCACCTGCATCGAGTTGTTCTCCGGCGGCGGCGGCCTCGCGATGGCCTTGCACAAGGCCGGCTTCAGACACCTGTTGCTCAACGAGTCGAACCGACGAGCGTGCGCGACGCTGCGAGCCAACCAGGCGGTCGACTACCTACCCGACGAGTCCCCGCCAACCACCCTCTCGGACCCTTGGCCCCTCATCGAGGGCGGTATCGAGCGCGTCGACTTCTCGTCCTTCGTCGGTGACGTCGACGTGGTGGCAGGAGGAGTTCCGTGCCAGCCGTTCAGCCTCGGCGGCGCGCACAGGGGACACCAGGACGAGCGGAACCTATGGCCCGAGTTCAACCGGTGCGTCCGCGAGACCCGGCCCCGCGTGATCGTCGCGGAGAACGTGCGCGGTCTCCTGCGCCCCTCCTTTGAGCCCTACTGGGACTACATCCGCCGCGAGCTCGCCGCCCCCTTCGAGCAGAGGATCGAGGGGGAACCGTGGGCGGACCACGATCGGCGGCTCACCAAGGCCCTGCGATCGGGCGGTGATCCGACCGAGCGCTACGACATCGCGTTCAAGCTGGTGAACGCGGCGGACTACGGCGTGCCCCAGAGCAGGTGGCGTGTGGTCCTCGTCGGCTTCCGTAAGGACCTCGGTGTCTCCTGGACCTTCCCCAAGGCCACGCACAGCGCCGGTGCCCTCCTCCGATCACAGCTGTCGGGGGAGTACAGGGACAGGCACCCCCTGGCACCGCTCATCGGTCACCCGGGGGTCACGCCGCCAGAGGACGGACTGCTCCCATGGCGCACGCTCCGCGACGCCATCCACGACCTCCCGGAACCCCTTGAGCGTCAGGAGAGCCCGGGACTGATCCATCACGTGGGGTGGCCCGGGGCTCGTGAGTACCCGGGCCACACGCCGAACGCCCTGGACAAGCCAGCGAAGACGGTGAAGGCCGGGGTGCACGGCGTCCCCGGCGGGGAGTCGGTGCTGCGCCGCGACGACGGGAGCATCCGCTACCTGACCGTGAGGGAGGTGGCCCGGATCATGACGTTCCCGGACGACTGGCGTCTCGAGGGCCCCCGCGGCGAGCAGATGCGACAGCTCGGCAACGCCGTCCCGGTCGACCTTGGCGCCGCCATGGGCCGGGGGATCGCCAACGCGCTGGAGGGATCCCCGAGGTGAACCCGCGGACACGTGCCGAGCGCCCGGATCCCCGTCGCTACCTGCCGGCCGCCGGGCTGACGCGGGCTCAACGAGCCGTCGAGCAGGACACCGCGGCGGGCGACCGAGAGGGCCGCATCCTCACCCGAGAGGACGGCTCGGCAGTGCTCGGCAGCGTCGCGCTGCGGTGCTATCCCGCAAGCCGCCGCGTCTACGCCTACCTTCGCTGGTCCTCCGAAGCGCGCCGCACCGCCGAGCGGTACATCGGGGACGTCTCCGACTGCCCCGACCGCGCCACCGCGCTCCGCGACGCGTGGGCACGGGTGCCAGGCCTTATCAACCCCGAGGGCCGACCCTTGCCACCCACCGCCCAGCCCACCGCCCAGCCCACCGCCCAGCCCACCGCCCAGCCCATCGGCTAGCCCGTCGGTCGCCCCGACAGAGCAACATCACCTACTGAGAGGTCCCCGTGGACATCACCCCGTCCCCGCGCATCCTGCGCATGCTCGGCGAGATCGAGTTCGACGAGTGGCAGTGCGTCGCCGAGCTCACCGACAACGCCTTCGACGACTTTGCCGAGATCCTCGCGACCGACCAGGCCTGGCCGGGGGGCTTCAAGGTGAGCGTCACGCTCCCCGGCCCCGGCGCGAACCTCGCCGGCGCGGAGGTCGTGATCAGGGACACCGGTCGCGGCATGACCCGCGAGACACTCGAGCAGGCCGTCAAGGCCGGATGGTCCAGCAACGACCGCTTCGACAAGCTCGGCCTGTTCGGCATGGGCTTCAACGTCAGCACCGCCCGCCTCGGTCGCCGGACCCGCGTGCTCACCACCCGCGCCGGCGACCCCGAGTGGATCGGCGTCGAGATCGACCTGGACAAGCTCGGCCCGGACTTCCAGGCCCCCGACGTCACCGAGCCCAAGGAGGACCCCAGCGACCACGGCACCCGCATCGTCGTCAGCCAGCTCCACCGGGACCGCGCCGAGTGGCTGCAACGCAACGCCGAGAACCTCCGCACCACCCTCGGCCGCGTCTACGGCTGGCTACTCGACAACCGTCCCTACGAGCTGTGGGTCCAGGGCACCAGGGTCAAGCCCCGACGAGCCTGCCGCTGGGGTGACGAGCGCTTCGTCATCTACGGCAGCGGCGCCAGCGCCGAAAAGATCCCGGCCTACATCGCGATCGACGAGACCTTCCAGCCCGCCGACGCCTGCGAACTCTGCGGGAACTGGCAGAACCCGGGCAAGGGCGCCTGCGACCAGTGCGGGAGCACCCAGCTACGCCAGCGCGAGCGGCGTCTCCACGGATGGCTCGGCGTGCAACGACACCTCGACAAGCGTGAGTTCGGCATCGACTTCCTCCGCAACGGCCGCAAGATCCTCCAGCACGACAAGCGCCTGTTCAGCTGGACGAACCCCAACGACCCCACCGCGTCCGTCGACGTTGAGTACCCCGTCGAGCTCGCCAACCAAGGTGGGCGGCTTATCGGGGAGATCCACCTCGACTACGTCCCGGTCCACTACGACAAGACCGCCTTCGAGTACAGCGACCGGGCCTGGAAGGCGGCCGTCGACTACCTGAGGGGCGAGGCTCCCCTGCAGCCGCAGAAGGCCAAGCAGGCCGGCTATCCCGAGAACGCCTCACCGCTGTCCCGCCTGTTCAAGGGCTACCGCCGCAACGACGCCGGCGCCCGCTACCTCATCCCCGGCGACGGCTCACGCCCGCTGCATGAGGAGACCCGCCAGTGGGCCCGCAGGTTCTGGGCCGGCGACCCCGACTACCAGAGCGACGAGCGCTGGTGGCAGCAGGTCCAGACCCACGAGGACCGCGTCAAGGCCGCCAAGCTGGCCAAGGCCACCGGCGGGACCAAGGACACCGCCGACGAGGACGCGGTCCTGGCCGCGCTCGGCGACCCCACCGGCGCCGACGCGAGTGACACCTCCCAGGGCGACGCGGACACCCAAGCGAGTGACGGCGCCGACGGAGGCGGCACGGCCGACATCGGCGCCAGCGACGCCCTCGCCACCGTTCAGGAGACCGTTCAGGAGCGACTGACCAGGTACACGGCCACCGGCGTCTCCATGCCCGAGCTCAGCAGGGACTTCGGCCTGGCGGATCTGGGTCAGCTCGTCGTACAGACCAGGGCGCTGAATGAGCGTGTCCTGGACGCCGAGGGCAACCCCACGCCCGTCTGGCTCGCACCCGGCGCGGGAGGCACCGCGACCGCGCTGGTGGACATGACCCACGACGCGTTCACCAGGCTCGGCCTGGAGCCGGCGGACCTCCTTCTCGCCGAGGTGAGCGCCGCGCTCAAGGTCAAGGCCGACAGCCACCTGACTCACTCACAGATCTCGACCCGCCTGCGTGCTGCCTGCCTCCCCGACACCGCCGTGGACCCCGCCGTGGTGCGGGCTCAGGCCGCCGAGCTTCTCGCCGATATCCGCCAACGGATGGCCGACCACGTGGCCCAGGACGTTCAGCGGGCGCTCAGCTACCTCGACCCGGACCAGCAGACCCAGACCGAGAACGCCGTCATCGCCGACGGCGGCGACGCCCTCAGCGCCTCCCTCGGCGCGAACGGGCAGTTCGTCCTGCACACCCCACCCCTTTACCTCGTGCGGCTCCTGGAGAGTTGGCCCGAGGCGTTCATGGAGGGCAACGTGTTCTCCGGACCCTATGGCTCCCTGACGTCGACGTCCTCACGGCGGCTCAGCCTCGCGCGCGTCGTGGGCTACCTCAACGACATCGCGACGCTGATGACCTTCCAGGCCACACCGAGCGTGACGCAGTTGCGACGGACACGTCTGAGCGTCCACCTCCTCCAACAGGAGGTCGCCCCGGACCATGGTGCCGGGCAACCCGAACCGCCGCCTCAGACGGCTGCGGGTCAGGCGACAGCCGCAGCACCAGGTCAAGGACCGGGGTCGTCGTGAACCAGCCAGAGTCCGACCAGAACAGCGCTCAGGACCACCATGACGCCGCACGATCAGGTGATCCGGGTGCGTCGGCAGGGTTAGGCGGCGATGATCTCCCGCGAGCCTCTGGCTTCCTCTCGCCTCAGGCCCTCCTCGACGGCGGTCCGCGAGGCCTGACCCTTGCCACCGAGCGCGCCCTGTGGCACCTCGGCTTCACCGACGTCCGCGTCATCGACGGCTCGGGGGACGAGGGAGCTGACATCCTAGCGGTCCGCGGTCGCGAGCAGTGGGTGCTTCAGTGCAAGTTCTCCAGCCGTGGCGCCGTCGACCGCACCGGTGTCGACGACGCCGAGCGAGCCCGCTCGCGCTACGGCGCGGATCACGCGGTCGTCGTCACCAACACCCGCCTCAACGCCTCCGCCGAGACGCGTCGTAAGGCCCTGGCCGGGATCGGCGTCAAGATCGACGCCTGGTCGGGCGCGACACTCGTCGCGCTGTTCGACCGGATGCCCGACCGTGTCCCGTCCCCCTACGAGTTGCGGTACTACCAGAAGGCGGCGGCAGACGCGATCCGGGCGGACCTAGCCGCCAGTGGCCGCGCACTCCTCGTGCTCGCCACTGGACTGGGCAAGACGGTCGTCGGCGGGGAGGTCATCCGCCGGCACCTCGAGGACACGCCCGGGGCTCGGGTCCTAGTCGTGGCGCACATGAAGGAGCTGGTCGAGCAGCTCGAGAAGGCGCTGTGGCGCCACCTCGACAAGTCCGTGCCCACCCAGGTACTCACCGGCGACACCAACCCCACGTCCTTCGAGGGCGTCACCGTCGCCACCATCGACTCCGTCCTCGGGCTGGTCCGCACCGGCTGGCGACCCACCCTCGTCATGGTCGACGAGACCCACCACGTCGGCGAGACGGGCATGTTCGCCCGGCTCCTCGACGAGTGCGACGACGCGGCCCAGTTCGGGGTCACCGCCACGCCCTGGCGCGGCGACAAGTTCGACATCACCGCCCGGTTCGGTCAGCCGTCCTACAGCCTCGGCATCGCCGAGGGCATGGCGAGGGGATACCTCGCCAAGGTCGACTACCGCATGTTCGTCGACAACCTCGACTGGGACTTCGTGCACCACGCCAGCGAGCACGGGTACTCCATCAAGGAGCTCAACAAGGCCCTGTTCCTGCCCCAGCGCGACGAGGAGATCATCGACCACTTCCGCGACGCCTGGCGCGGCATCAAGGACCCACGCGCCATCGTGTTCTGCCAGACCATCGAGCACGCCGAGCGCATTGCCAACCATCTCGCCGGATCCGACCAGAGCTGGCGCCGCGCCGCCTACCTGCACAGCGGGCTCAGCCGTCAGCAGCGCCAGGTCCTCCTCAACGCCTTCCGCCTCGGGCGCGTCCCCATCATCACCTGCGTCGACGTGTTCAATGAGGGCGTCGACGTACCCGACGTCAACCTCATCGCCTTCCTCCGCGTCACGCACAGCCGCCGCATCTTCGTCCAGCAACTCGGCCGGGGGCTCCGACTGCGCGAGGGCAAGGACAGCCTCAAGGTCCTCGACTTCGTCACCGACGTCCGTCGCGTCGCGGCGGGGCTCGACCTGCGACGGAGCCTGTCCGCTATCCGCGGCGGCGACATCGAGGAACTCGCCCTCCCGCTACCCGGCGGCTCCGAGATCACCTTCAGCGACGAGACAGCCGGCAGCCTCCTCGACTACTGGATCCAGGACGCCGCCGACCTCGAGACAGCCGCCGATGAGGTCCGGCTCCAGTTCCCGACCGCGATCGGCCTCGACTAGCAGTGACACGTTCCAAGACACACCTGATCGGGCCACGACCGATGGGACCCAGCCGATGCCGATGAGAATCCCCCGCGAGATCGAGACCAAGGTCGTCAGCCGTCTGTACGCCGACGCGATTGACACCGACTGGCCGTCCCTCACCTCACAGGAGCACTCGGCCCAGTACGCGCGATGGTTGCGGGACAACGAGATCGGTGGGCGGCTCCGCGAGTACCTCACCGAGGGCGAGGTCCGCGTCTGGATCAAGGACGGGCCCATGAAGGAGCTCAGTCGCGCCATGAGCGGGGTCGGCCGGTACGCGGCGCTCATCCCCGGAGCAGACCAGATCCCCGCTCGACTGGTCCTCAAGGCACTGGGGGAGGGATGGGAGGTGGTCGCCGGCAGCGTGCGCGGCAAGCCGCTACGCCTCACCGCGCTCCGCGCCGAGGACGACGCCGAGGCCGTCGTGACCTGGGGTCAGCCCACCGACCTCAAGCACCTCGTCTGGGCCGCCCTCGTCGCGAGCGCGGAGGGCGACGCGCGCCCGTGGACGCTCTGCGTGACCGAGACCTTCACCCGCCCGACCCCGGCGAACGAGAAGAAGGCCCACCAGCGCCTGGCGACCCGCTGCGACCTGACGGTCAAGCACGTCAGCCTATGAGCGCCCCGACCAACCCGTCTGGGCGTGCCGCCGACGCGGCCGATCCCACCGCACCGCTCAGCGCCACACCAGCGAACCCAACCGCACCACCCGCCCACGACCGCGTGACCGACGACACCGGGGCCAGCGCCTCGGGCCAATCACCAGTAATGGACTGGCTCGCTTACACCTGGGCGGAGCTGCCCGAGCGGTCGCGGGAGGTCTTGGGAAGACGCATCGACGGAGACACGCTCGACCTGATCGGCCAGGAGCTGACCCCCACGCTGACCAGGGAGCGCGTCCGCCAGATCGAGTCGCGCGCGAACGGCGCGCTCCTGGTCGCGCAGGCCCACCACGCGCCGACCCTGCGTGACGACCTCGAGACGGCCACCGTCGACTACCCGATCAGCACGGCTCACGCACTCGACCTCATGGGCACCGCCATCCCGACCGCCGGCTCGGCGCTTCTCGTCGCCCTCGGCTACCGCCACCCCCGGGGATGGGCCCGGCCCCTACGGGACCACTGGACGACCGACAGGGATACGCTGCTGCGCCGGCTACGCCGGCTGGTCGCCCTCGCACCCCTCACCGACGACGAGATGGGGGAGGCGGCCGGAGCGCTCGGCCTCCCCGAGGACCCGACCCCGCGATCGCTCCTCGACGAGGTCGACAAGCTCGAGCGCCACGAGCTCGGCTGGGTCCGCACCGCGCGGCGGACGAGGGACCTCGCCTTCCTCTGGCTCCGAGCCGAGGGCGAGCCGCGCCCCGTCGCGGACATCGCGCGCGCCGCAGGATGCGCCGACCAGGCCGCGCGCGAGAACATGCGACGCGACCCCGCCTTCGCCCAGCTCCGCCCCGAGGGCACCTGGGCCCTGACCGACTGGCGATCCCCCGGCGCCGAGAACCGCTACTCCTCCGCCCTGGACGTTCTCATCGAGACGCTGCGCGACCTCGGGCCACTGGGCCAGGATGAGCTGCGAGTCGAGGTGCAGCGGCGGTACCCGGTGACCGACTGGCGGGTCACCCAGTGCCTGTCGAGCCACGCGATCGGCCGGACACCCGACGGCCGATGGGACCTCGCCGAGCGCGGCGCCGTGCCCGTCGAGGACACCGAGCCCACCCAGCCCGACACCATCAGGTGTGTCGGGACCGTCGTCGGCGTCACCCTGCCCGTCAACCACGACCTCCTACGGGGAAGTGGGCTCGGCGTGAGCAGGTGGCTCACCTGGCGGCTCGGGCTGCGCACCGCGCCGACCACCCGGGAGTTCCAGCTGCCCGATGACCTGGGCACGGTCCGGGTGACCAGGTCGATCAGCAACTCCCAGGTCTCGAGCCTCCGGCGCGTCGCCCAGCGCCTCGGCCTCGTCGAGGGATGCGACCTGACCCTGCTGCTGCACGTCGACGACGACACCGCGACCGTCCGGCACACATGCGCCGCCCACGCGTGTCCCCGACCGCCCGAGGATGCCTGACCGGCTAACGCACCTCTCCTGCCCCCGGGGCCCGCCCACGCACCGCCGCCTCCACTCGTCGGACGACGTCGGACATCGCGTCGTCACCTGCGGTCTCGTGCTCCCAGAACCTCAGCACCACCCAACCGGCCGCCGCCAACACGAGGGTGGTCTCCACGTCCCGCTCTCGGTTGCGGTCGAGCTTCGCGCGCCAGAACTCGGTGTTGGTCCGTGGGGTCATGCCGTGCTCCGGGCAGCCATGCCAGAAACAGCCGTCGATGAACACCGCTACCCGCGGCCCCCGGAAGACGACGTCGGCGCGACGCCTCAGACCGGCCAGCGGCGCGATGTCGACCCGGTACCGCAGGCCCCTCGCGTGCAACGCCCTGCGCACCCTCATCTCAGGGCGCGTGTCGCGTCGACGGTTACCGCGCATGACCGCCCGCACGGCGGACGACGACGCCCACGAGGTCGACACCTCGTCGGCGTCGTCATCCGGTTCGTTAGTCGGCATGGCGGGATCACTGCTCGGTGGTGGCGGTCCACGGCTCGCTGTTGAGCATCGCCGAGAAGGGCCCACCGGCGACGGCGAGGTCAGCGTAGGCGCCGTCCTCGACGATCTGGCCCTCGTGGAGCACGACGATGCGGTCCATGGTCTCCAGGGTGCTGAGCCGATGGGCGACCACGAGCATGGTCACGCCGTGCAACTCGTCGATGGCCCGCTGCACGACCGCCTGCGAAGGCCCGTCGAGGGCGGAGGTGGGCTCGTCGAGCAGCATGATGGACGGGGTGCTGAGGAGGGCCCGGGCGATGCAGAGGCGCTGCTGCTGCCCGCCGGAGAAGTTCTCGCCCTTCTGGGACACGACCGCGTCGTAGGCGCCGGGCCGGGAGCGCACGTGCTCGAGGATGTCCGCCTTGCGGCAGGCCGCGTCGAGGTCGGCCTCGGTGATGCCGGGTCGGCCCATCACGAGGTTGTCACGGATGGTGCCGGGGAACAGCGTGGGCCGCTGCCCGACGTACCCCATCTCCTGGGCCATGCTGGCGCGGTCGATGGCTCGGAGATCGCGGCCGTTGACCGTGATCGAGCCGGTGTAGTGGTGGTGCAACCGCTCGAGGAGGTCCAGGATGGTGGACTTGCCGCAGCCCGCCGCGCCGACCAGCCCCACGCGCTCGCCGCGTGCCACCGACAGCGTGACGCCCCGAAGCACCAGTCGGCGAGTGCGGTCGGTCCCCTCCGCACCGTTCTCGTACCCGAAGGACACGTCGCCGAGGGTGAGGGCCGGCGCGCGGGTGGTCGTGGCGGCGATGCTCACCGAGCCTGGGGCGGGGGCCGGCGTCCTCGCCAGCGCCCCGGTGCCGTCGTCCGGGCCCTCGAACGACTGGTCGGTGGGGGTGGCGAGGTCGTCGAGGAGGTCGCGCGCCTGCAGGGCGGCCTCGGAGCTCTCGTCGATGACACGGTGGAGCTCGTTGAGCGGTCGTGTGAGCGCGGCGTAGAGGAGGATGACCGACGCGAGGTCGCCGGGGGTGTCGGCGAGGTCGAACTGGATGGCGACGATGACCGTGACGACGAGCCAGAGGACCTCGTTGGCGGCCTTGCCGCAGTCGAAGAGGCTCATGACGATGTGGTGGCGCAGCTCGGTGGTCCGGAGGTCCTGCACCTCCTCGTCGACGCGGCCGTCGAAGTAGGACTCGGTGCCGCTGGTGCGGATGACCTTGAGCATGGCCAGGCAGGAGCTCACCCAGCCGTCGATGCGCTCCTTGGTGTTCTTGAGCGAGACGCGGATGCCGTTCTGCGAGGAGATCTGCCACGCGACGAGGCCGAACCCGGTCGGGATCACGACGGACATGAGCAGCCCGAGGAGGCCGTGGCGGGCGGTGGCGATGCCGATGGCGAAGACGGCGACGAGGATCGCGGGCAGCAGGTCCGCGGAGCCGAGCTTGATGAGGCGCACCGAGCCCTCGACGGAGCGGTTGGCGCGGCCGTAGATCGCGCCGTCCGTGCCGGTGTGGAACCGCTGCAGGGGCCAGCGGAGGAGATGAGCGTAGATCCGCGTACGGGCCTCGGCCTCGAAGCTCGTGGTCACGGCGTGGACCTTCTGGTGCCGGATCACGTTCATCAGGCTGATCAGCGTGTAGGCCACGAGGAGGGTGACCAGCGGCCACAGGGCCTGGTCCAGGCCGACGAGCTCGCCGTCGTCGTAGACCGCGTCGACGAACATGCCGACGATCACCGGGATGCCGGCGGTGGCGAGGCTGGCCACCGCCGTGGCGAGGACGGCCTGCAGGAGCCGTCGACGGTCTGCGGCAGGGAGGTGCGCGACGAGCTGGCGCCACATCGCGACCGAGGCGGCGACGGGCGAGATGGCGGCGCGGAGTCCCCGGCGCTGGGTCGCGTCAGCCATGGGGGTGTGGGTCGTCATCGGTTCGTCGCCTTCCGGATCGCGGTGGTCGTGGCCCGCCGGGCAGCGTGGCGCAGGCCTCGGCGAAGGAGGGCACGGGTGTGGGTGCGCAGCAGTTCGCCGACGGTCTCACGGCCGGGACCGAGGCCCCGGTCCGCCAGGGGGCGGGCCGGGGCCTCAGCGTCGAGGGAGGGGTGGGTCATTGTCACCGCTCCTCGTGCGACCAGTCGAGCGTGATGACGCTGCCGACGGTGGGGTAGTGGACGACGGCGATGAACTCGACGGAGTTGTCGGTCTCGCTCATCGTCGGCGGGACCAGCGAGGTGTCGACGACCTCGGCGTTGGTGTCGTGGGTGATGCTCAGCCGCGCCGGGGGCAGCGGGGCCGGGGGGTGCTCGAGGACGACCCGGATCACGACGAGGCGCGTGGGGGCGGTGACCCGGACACGGTCGGCCGTCAGGAGGTCATCGAAGGTGGCCTCGAACGCGGTGTGGAGGACGTCGTCGGCCTCGAAGGTGCCGATGCGCGGGGCGTGGGTCTCGGTGAAGACGTAGCCCTCGGTGCTCGACGCGCGGCGGTTGTCGTCGTCGGTGACGACCACCGGCAGCGCGTCGGCGCCTCGGCGCAGCCGGGTGATCGACGCCGTCGTGCGCGGCGTCTTGGTGGTCAACGCGACGGTGGTGGAGTGAGTCGGCTGGCCGTCCTGGGTGAATCGGGTCGTGGTCAGGCTGCGGGTCGTGGAGCCCTGGGCGCCGACGTTGACCTGGTGGCCGAGGCTCTCCACGCCGTACCCGTCGGCGTCGAGGCTGTCGCTGAGGTAGCGCTGCCGGGGCGCGGTGGCGATCCGCTCGGTCCCGGGGAAGGGCGCCATCAGCCACTTCGAGGGGGTCGCGAGGCCGAGGCTGGCGATCCACCTGGTGACGGTGAACGCGCTGGCCATCGGGAGGGTGTTCATCATCGCGGCCGGCTTGCGGGCCGCGACGAGCTGCGGGGCGACCTGCCCGATGCAGAGCACCATCAGGGCGCCGGGCACGCCGATGCCGAGCAGGATCTCAGCGGAGTGCGGGATCCCGACGTTGGTGAACGGCAGCGCCGTCATCCCGGCGGTCCGGGTCACCTCCGCGATCCCGAACACCACCAGGACGACACCGGCCTGGCGGCCCGCGAGGTAGTGCTCGAGGCGCTCGCTGGTCGCGACGAACGGGTGCAGCTTGAACACCCGCGGGTGGGAGTCGCGGAGCTGGCTGACGTCGGCGGTGGAGAGCGCCACGGCGGCGATGTGCGCGGCCTCGAGCAGGGCCAGGAGGCCAAGGCAGAGGGCGAGCGCGCCGAGGACGAACGTGGGGGAGGTGTGGTTCGCCATGGCGTTCTGGCCGGTGAGGACCCCGCCGAGGACGAGGTAGAGGCAGAACGTGAACAGCGCGCCGGCGGTCACGTCGCGGAGGTGTCGCGCCGCGCGGGTGGCGGGGGAGGTCAGGTCGATCGACTCGAACGAGCCGAGCTCGAGCTCCTCGACCGCCTGGATCAGCCGGCGCATGGTGGCACGGGTCGGCATGGGGGCGTCGCTGTCGAAGCAGTAGATGACAGCCGTGTCGAGGCTGGCGGTCGTTCCGGTGGACGACAGGGTGCGGAGCATCGACTTGAGGGTGGCCTCGTCGATGCCCTTGGCGGTCGCGGCCTCGCGGACCGCGGCCGCGGCCGCGGCCACCGGCTTGTTGCCGGTGACCGCGACCAGGCGGGCGAAGCTCAGCGGGAGGACGGTGACCCGCAGGAGTCGCTGGAGGTTGGAGGTGCGCGACATGTCTGTCACGCCTCCCCGACGGCGCGCTGCGGCGCGCCGAACTTCGGACCCCGGTTCCAGCGGGCGTGGCGGGTGGTGGCGAACTCGCTCCAGGCCGCGTGGATGCGGAACACGAACTCGCCGTGGTGGTTGCGCTCGAACACCGTCTCCTTGTCGACCTCGTCGGGCATGGGGATCAGCACGCCCTTGAAGGTGAACTCGGGGTTCTCGGCGACGAGCTTGCCGAGCTCCTCGAGCTCCCGCCCGAACTCCTCGCGGGTCATCGTCTCGCTGTCGTGCTCGATCCAGCCGTGCCCGTGGTGCGGGCCGTGCGGACCGTGGTGGTGCGGGCCGTGGTGCGGCATGACGCTCTCCCTGTCCCCGAAGGATTACCCCCGGACTGTCGGCAGCCCCAGTTGGCGGCCGAAACCAGTGGAACTGGCCTTGATCTCGGGAGGGGGTCGGACGGTTCGCGCACGTTGCGACTCGGCAACACCCCGCCGCTGATGCACCTGCGAACCGAGTGCGATCTCTCCAACTCGTGGGGCCTCCCACACGGCACCGCTTGTGTGTTGGCGACCAACTCGGCCAGGAGAGCCGCCGACAATCACTTCATACTCGGCCAACACCTGGTGTGAATCCCCCGGGGTGGTGGAAGGAGCGGGACCAGCCTGACCACGTCCAGCCCTCTGTGCGGGATGATGTCGCGACGTCGGCGGGTGACCGCGTGAGGATCGGCGAGAAGACACTACTCAGCTGGAAGAACAGGACTGCGCGATGACCCCGGACCGAGGCATCACGCAGCGCCGACGGCGGCGACATGGTCCGCCAACTGCTCGGCTTCATTCTCCCAGCCCAGATCGACGCCGAGGCCACCAGCATGATCGGCGCCGCGCCCCATCAGCGCACCGAGGACCGCGTCAACCAGCGCAGCGCAACGGCACCCGGCCCAAGCGACTTCACCACGGCCGGCGACCTCACGGTGACGACCGACAGAACCGGCGAGGTCCTGCGGACTACGACCCCCTCACGTCAACGCGGGCGCGTCAGCGGCCGTAGGGGCATATCGCTGGATCACCCCGAACATTTGATCGTAGAGATCCTCTTTAAACGAGGTATTGAGCAGAACGTGGTCGAACTCGTTGATGTGGTCCATATAATTCTCGTGTACTTGCCTAATCTCACGGATCCTTTCTTCAGCCTCAACCGCCGTCGAGTTGTTCTGATATTGGAACTCGCGAACGTCGGCCTCGGGTCGAGTGGCGTGAAGATATACGAAGACGACGCGACCCGGGAAACGCTCAAGGAACTGCGGAAACACGGCGATATTGGAGATGACAACAGCGCTCACGCCGCGCTCAAGCGCGGCACGCACGCGAGCTGTGCTTATGGCGTATGGCGTGCCTGACTCGTGAAAGCTCCAACGGAAGTCGAAGTCCTCAGAGAACGTTCCATCCACTCCGAGGGCGCGCATACCGTCACGTCCATCATTGGGCTTAGGCGCTCTGAGCGCCTGCTTCTCGACGATCTCGACCCGATCACCGAAGACCCGCTTGACGGTCTCCATGACACTGCCCTTCCCCGCGCCGGAAGCTGCGGCGATAACCATGAGCACCGGTCCTTGATCGGGCCGCATCCCCGGGGTCGATGACACAATCTGGCGCATCTGACGTGTCATGTCCTCTGGGCCGCCGTAGTTCAGCACAACGTGGTCAAAGAGCGTAAGTCCCTGGATGTACTTCAAGTGGAATGAGCGCACCTTCTCGGCTCGGATTCGCGTCGTCTCAGCGCGAGGAACCACTTCGCTCCAGTCTCCCAAGAGATCCACCATTCCGTCGAAGACATTCAGCCATCGATTCAGTTGAGCGGCACATTGAAGGCGGTAGAACTGTCGTCTCAGCATTGAGGACTGCTCCTCCGTAGGTCGGAACTCCGACTTATGCCGGTCGGCCATGACCTGTTGGACCCTTGTCTCGGACATCGGAGCAGAGATGTAGACCGTTGTCGCCTGAGAGCCGAAGCGGTTCTTCAGCTGCTCCACGACGCGAAAGTCGCTCAACACAATGAATGTGTTCAGTCCTTCGTCCAATTGTTGCTGAATCGACTTGGTGTCAACCCCGTAGTAGGTGTCGTTGATGACATATATCAGGTCGCACTCGCCATCCTCGATCCGCGCGACATTGACGATATCGTCGCCCTCTCCTCTGTGAGGCCGCTCGGAGAACTTCTCCGCTCTGACGCACTGCAGATCGTCCTCGCGGAGCATCTGCGCGACGAGAGTCGTCTTGCCACATCCAGAAGCGCCCGAGACGATATAAAGTTGCCCGCCCACCTCATGCCTCCGGAGTGACGTACTTGGCGAACTCGGCAATGGCTTCGAGCATTTCTCTGTGCTCTAGGACCAGGTAGAGGAGGTCGTCGGTGAAGGTTTGCTTATCAGTGCCAGCGCGCTCAGCAGCATCGAACCAATCGAGCAGTTCGGCGACCGTGAGAAGCTTGTGCTCTGAGGCTGCGGCTTGTGAGTCCTCAGCCAGATCGTTAGCAAGAGTCTCGCCTGAGAGAAGGTGTCCAGCCGGCGCGAGGAAGAAGTAGACATCGCTAATGAAGACCGTTTTGCGCACGCTAGGTGGCTTGTCGTCAGAGTCGTGCCACAGTCGCTCGGAGATGCGGTTGACCGTCATCGGAAGATCTGTTCGTGGGTCCACCGCACGAAACATCACCCAATCGTCTTGACCCAGCGCACCGAAGGCTTCGCGGAAGTATCGTTCAGGCCGCTTTCGTGGGTTCCACTCGCCGAAGTCAATGATGTCGGCCAGATCGGCACGCATGTGCTTGGTGAACTCTGCGCGCGGAAGGTACATCTCCTCCACCAACTCACGCTTGGCGGTCGTGGACGTCGACGCGTCGCTTAGGTCAACGTGACCACCTGTCGCCTTGTCCCAGAGGCCGCGATTATCCTTTGTGGTCGGGCTCCGCCGTTGCAGCAGCATTTGTCCGTTGCGGTTGAATACCAAACCCCACACCGAGTAGCGCGCGTAGCGAGTGGTGTAGAACGCCGCGCGGGGGAAGATGCCCCGCGCCACACCGGCTCGGTCGTACACCCAGATGAGCTCATCTCCGGGTTCTGACGCATAGATGCCAGCGGCGGAACCGTCATGCAGCCCGTCGACGAACGTCTGAATGTCCTCGTAGGTGTTGGATCCCTCGGGAACTTCAACGTAATCCTCGATCGTCGCCGATCGGGTCAAGACCGTGCAGGTCCAGATACGGCTATCGGCGACTATTACATTCAGCGGGATGCGCAGGTTGAGTTGCTTGACAGTTACCCGGTTGCGAATGGAGCGCGCCTGCTCGGCGTCGGGGGTGAGATCCTCAATGGCTCGCTTTAGGCCTGCGCGCGCCTGGGTGCCGGCGACTCGGTCTCGGTGAATGGTGAGCTCCGCATAGCTATGAGACCGGCGCGAGGCCCCCCAATCGACGGCCGTAGAGACCGACTGCCCGAAATTCTCGTTGTCGCTCTCGCAGTAGATCGAGAGGTGAAGATCCTGCTGGGCACCCATGTACGTCTGGAAGTACGCGGCACTTTCCTCGAGGTGGGGTAGCAGCGGATTGACCCCGATGATGATGACCCGCCGTTCGGCATTCTCGATGAATCGCGACAGTTCGGAGCTGGTCATTCCAGGCCTTTCATGGTTTGAGCGCGGTGGTGTTGGCGAGGACGTGTGCGAGTTCGGCGTCGAACAAGTCGAAGAGGCCGTCTTCGAAGTTCTTCAGTTTCATAAGGTAGGAGTGGCTTCCCTCTTCGTGAGAAAGGTACGAGCCGACGTACATCGCTTCGTCGCAACGAAGGAAGAAGTGTCGAACAAGGAACCCGACGGTATAGGTACGGAGGTCAACAGAATCGTCGGAACCGGAACGTTTGTTGAAGTTACGTTGAAAACGCGTGAGGGCGGCGCGGCCGGCCTCGGTCTTGTTTGCGAGTCGCTGTCCTCCCGCTTCAGAGCCTCGGTGGGGAATCTCGGCGGTGGCCATCACGATCGTGATCTTCAGGTTGGGATTTTCCCGACGAGCCGAAACGAGCGACCGAAGAATGTTGGGGTCGTTGAGGATGTCGCTAAGAGTGCTGACCCCCTGCCCAGCAACGACAAGCTGCTCTCGACAGCCCAAAAGTGACTGGCGGATGTCGTTGTGGGCGGCCGGACGGTAGCCCCAGTACATCTGAAGTTCCTGGCCGTCGCCACCGGTGAACGCCTTCTTCCGCAGAAGTTCCAACGATGGGTCGCGGCTCAGCACCCGTTGGTTGAGTTCGACTAGAGCGGCGCCTGGTTCCGTCCCGTAGTCACGGCGCAACCGTCCGCGGTACTCACGGAACTTCTGCGCGGCGGGGACGTACTGTCCGCTGCGGTAAAGAGCGAGCATCACCAGCTCGACGACCTGCTCGTTGAAGGGTTCCTCTCCAAGGAGCAGGGCGCCGTGCATCGACACCGCGAGATCGTTGCCCTCCTCAAGCTGCAGCTCCAGAAGCTTGATGCGTGCCGCAAGAAACTCCGCTTCTAGTGCCTCAACTTGGCCGGCGAAGAAGTTGCTCTCGCTTACCCCGGCCAAGGCGCCGCCTGCTACGGGGCCCTGCCACAGTGCGATTGCCTCGCCGAGAGCACCGATTGCGTCGGCATTGCTGCCGTTAGAAGCGAGTTGGTTCGCGACCCTTGAGAGGTGACGGAACTGAGCGACATCCGTCGTCACTTGGAGTTCGTAGCGGGGCGGCACATCACGCTGGGTCAAGTAGGTCCGCAGCTGCTCCTCCGAGAGGCCTAGCGACGTACGGAGCCTGGAAAGTTCTTTCTCCGCTGCGGTACGTGCCTTGCGTTCATCCTCCGGATCCGGGACGCCCCAGGCGGCCTTGTACAGGTCGAGCGCACTCACCGATTGTGGTGCGGCGAGCCCGAGCAGCGCGAGCAACAGCGCGCTCTTGCCAGACTGTTGCGTCACCATGTTGCCTCGGACGAGCCGGACTCCGCCGAGTAGGCGCAGTTCGAGTTCCTCCACCGGTGGGAACCGCTCTACCAGGAAGTCCTCGAGAACGTCGTGCACCACAGCTCTCTGTAGGCCCCAAGCACGCCAGTCGCGCCCTCGACTCTCGCCGAGGATGTTCGTGTTGGTTTCGGCGAGTTGCTCCAGCGTCGCCGAGATGGAAGACAACTCACCCAAATCGACCCACCGCACGTGCGTTAATTCGTCCGACGACGGTGTGGCCGGCCCTGTGCCTTGAAGCTCGCCTACATACAGGTACGACGTGAAGTCCGTGTGTGCGTACAGCACGCGCGCGACGGGATGAAGGTCGGCAACGTCGTCTGCGATGAGCCCGACCTCTTCGAAGGCCTCCCGGAAGAACGCGTCGCGAGGTGACTCGCCATCCATGACGCCGCCGGATGGCAGCCTCCAAGCCTCCTCCGGGTAGGAGTGCTTGCGCGAGACGAGAACCCGCCCGACTGGGTCAACTAGAGCCATGCAGACCTCCGCTGGGAGACCGTCGGTGCGGCCCGTGTGTTCCACGGCCGCCGAGACGGTCCCCAGTGCCCATTTCTCCATAGTGCAGAGCCTCTCGCTGGCGCTTGTCGCAGCATTCTCCAACCGTTCGCGCTGCTTGCGAATGCAGACTCGCGCCTCAGGAGTGGCCAAGGTTGATGCCAGGCACCCCTCGCTCGAGTGGTGGGCGTCCAGCTGGCGAGCCGGAGACGGCGGGTCCTGACCCGCGCCCTGCAGCACACTGACTGCCACGGACCCGGCTCGGAAATGGCACCTGATGATCATGGTCGGTCGGCCCGCAGGTTTCATCCGTGCAATGACTGCTCCGGGTTCCTGCCCCTCGAGTCATGACCCCCGGCATCCTAAGAGCGCTCCCGGCCTCGTCGACGCCCCGATCGTCGCACTCGACGCCCGCGCCCTGCCTCTGCGGCGCAAGTCGCCGTCCCCCCGACCTCGCCACCTGAGCGTCCGACCCATCGACTTTGCCAACATAAGAGCGTATAAACAGAGGTAGTTATACGGAGTTATGCGAGAGGCGGTTCTGGTGGACAGTCCCTACAGCCCGGGCTTCGGGGCCCGGCCTGCCGTCCTGGTCGGCCGGGAGGCCCAGCTGACCCGTGCCATAGCGAGCCTGACCCGGGTAGCCAACTCTCGCACAGCCGCCGCCTCGGCGCTGGTGCTCACCGGCGCCCGCGGCCTGGGCAAGACCGTCACCCTCGGCGTGATCGCCGAGACCGCCGAGGAGCGGGGGTTCGTGACCGCCACGGTGGCATTCGACAGCGTCTCGGACAACGTGCAGCTCCTCGCCGGGCGAATCGCGGAGGCGATTGCGCCGCTGGAGAGCAAAGCCACCAGAGCCAGCGAGGGCTGGGCCCGGTTGCGGCAACGGCTGGCCGGGCTGTCGGTCGAGCTCAACGCCGGCGTCGTGAAGATCTCTTCCGCTGCCAGCCCGGACTCTCCCGACCCGGCCGGCGCCGGGTCGACTGGGTCGGGTGGTGGGGCCGGCCAGCGGCAGGTCCTCACCGACCTGCTCTCCGGGGCCGCCCGGCTGGCCACCGAGCACGACCGACCGGGCCTGGCCGTTCTGCTCGACGAGCTGCAGGAGGCGCCGCACGCGCAGCTGGTCGTGATCGCCAACGCCATCCAAGACGCCCTGACCAACGGCGGGGCCAGCGGCGGCCGCAGCGGCGCGTCTGGGGGCATGGCTGGTGGGGCACCGCTGGTCGTGTTCGCCGCGGGCCTGCCCGAGACCCCGGAGCGGGTCATGGCCGCGGCCTCGTTCACCGAGCGCTTCGACTTCCGGGGCCTGGCCCGGCTGGACGTCGACGCTGCCGAGCGGGCCCTGATCGAACCGGCCAACCAGGCGGGCGTGACCTGGGACGTCGACGCCGCGGCCGCGGTCCTCGAGGCCGCCGGCGGATCGCCCTACCTGATCCAACGCCTCGGAGACGAGACCTGGCTCCTCGCCGACCCGGGCCCGGGCGAGGCGATCGCCCTCGAGCACGCCGAGGCTGCGGTGAGCGAGGTCCGCGACAACCTCGCCGGCGGCATGTTCCGCGGCCGCTGGGTCAAGGCGACCCCCCTGGAGCGAGCGTTCATGGTCGCCGTCGCCCAGGTCGTCGACGACCAGGGCATCGCCCAGACCCGACACATCACCGCGGTCACCGGCCGCACCACGCCGCAGTGGAGCCGCGTGCGCGGCTCCCTGATCGACAAGGGCCTGGTCGAGTCGGCCGGGACCGGCACCCTGCGGTTCACCATGCCCGGCTTCGCCGAGTTCGCCCGCCACCGCGTCGACGCAGCCTGGCTGTGGGACGACATCCGCGCCGGCGTCGTCTTGGAGCCCCAGCCCCTCGCGTCCCGCGAGCTCGGACTGCCGGCACCCGGTGCCGGCGCAGCCGACGGACCGCGCGAGCTCCCGGTCATCGAGCAGGTCGAAGACCCTGGCGACGACATCGGCGATGGCCTCGACGTCGGCCCCGACGAGGAGGGCCCGCAATGACCCCGCAGCCCGCACCCATCGCAGCCCGGGCACAGCAGACCCGTCGGTGCCCGCGCCTACCGTGGCTCGCCACGAGACCGCCCGGGCACTCACGCCAACGCCCCGATCACCGCCCAGATCACCGACCGCAGACCGCCCAGACGACTGAGCGGAGAGCCCGATGACCACCACCGAGCAGGACCCGGGCCAGAGCGCGGAGCCGGTCACCCCCACCGAGGCATTGCGCCGCGCCTACGGCGAGAAGCTCCAGGAGGCGATCGCGGCGCTGACCGACGCCGCCCGGCTCGCACGGCCACGGCTGCAGCGCACCGAGGAGGGACAGTGGGTCGATGACCCCACCAGCATCGGCGGACAGGGCGACTGGGCCGAGTTCGTGACGCTGGCCCTGGCCGGCGCGGCAGCGAACTTCGGTGGCGTCGACGCCATCCTGGCCGGCCGCTCCGGCTCCTGGGAGGCCGCCGGTGTGCGGCAGGTGCTCGAGTCCACCGTTGGCCCGGACGAGCACGCCCTGTGGGAGCACCGCACGGAGCCGCTGGAGATCACCCTCCTGGTCGACGAGCTCCTGGCCGACCGGAGCGAGGCGTGGGTCCAGTACGACGATGCCCAGCGCGAGCTCGGCAGGCGATTCGAGGAAGCCGAGGCCGCCGAGCCCGAGATCGACTACAGCCGCTACGTGTGGGAGTACGACCGCGACGCCAGTGGCCAGTGGGCGCCCCGCGACCCCGAGGGACCGGCGTGGTCGCTCGAGGCCTGGCGGGCCAGCCTGGTCGCCGACGGCGTCGACCCCGACGAGGTCGACGAGCTGCAGGAACGCCTCCTGGAGACCGCCACCGGCGTGCACATCCCCAAGTCCGCCGCCGCCTTGGCCGAGCTGCGCCGTCTCGAGGACGAGCGCGACGCCCGCACCGGCGTAGACCTCGACGATCAGCTCGAGCAGCAGCGGTTGCGGGAGTGGACCGCCTACGGCGAGGCGTTGAAGACCCGGATCGAGACCGCCGCGGCCGCTATGCTCGGGCTCAGCGTGCCGGTCTCGGTGGTCGTCGACGTCGACACCTACCGATCCCCCTCGGCCCGCTCCGGTGACCTCGGGCTCGGGCTGACCCTGGCCGAGCGCCTGATCGAGACGGCCGTGATGCACACCCCCACCCCCGAGGATCTGCCCGGCACTCCACTGGACCGACTCACCAGCAAGGAAGCGTGACGGTGACCGCGCACAGCGACCAGCCCACCACTCAGCCCGCTGAGGACGGGGCCGGCGCGAACATGGACGAGGCAGACACCAGCCTGGCCGCGGCGCGGGCGGTCGAGGACGCCACCCAGGACCTTTGCCGAGCCACCGTGGCCCGCCCGATGCTGGCGCCCTCCGAGGTCGACGTCGTCTTGGCTCACCTCGCCGCGGCTGCGGCCGCGCTCCCCCAGGCCTACGCCCAGCTGTCGGAGATCCTCGACGACGCCAAGTCCGACCAGGTCCTCGAAACCGACGGCATGGCTGACACCGACGACCCGACACTGGCCGTCGACACCGCCCGCATGCACCTCGACGAGGCCCGCGACGCCGCAGTGGCACTTCACAAGCTGCTCGACGCCGCCCACGCCCAGACCGCCCACGTGATCAGCCATGCAAGCCTCTGACGCGTCGCTACCCCGCTGGACATTCGGCAGCCGCCGGCTGCTGGCCGCGATGGTGGTGGTGAAGGCGTTCGCCTTCGAGCGCACCATGTTCCTGACCGCCGGCACACTCGCCACGATCTGGGCGCTGGCCACTTTCGACCAGGTCGATGCTCCACCCACGATCGTGATCTGGCTCATCGTGTCGGCTCTGGCCGGCTGCGTCCTGGCACCCTGGTTCCTCGCCGGCTTCGTGCTCCTTCGGCCGGCCGAGTGGCACATCCGCAGCGAACATGTCCTGGACGGCGGGCACGAGGGGCAGCAGGTCATCGCAGTGCTAGCGACGCGTCCCGCCGGAGCCTGGACCGAGGCGCACTGGTTCGCCGTAGGCCGACGGGGCACCGGAGTGGGCCGCGAGTTGGGCCGGCGAGTTCGCGACCAAGCGCACGCCGAGGGTCGACCACTGCGGATCACAGCCTGGCCGAGCATGGCGCAGAAGTACGAGGAAGAGGGCATGGTGATCACCAGCCGCCCCGTGCTCGGCCTGCTCGGAATGGTCCGCCTGGAGGACCAGCGCCCCCTACCGGCGCGCGCCCACCGCTAGGTCGTGCGCGGGCGACGTCGACGGCCGCCTCGGCGACCGCCGGGGTGACGCCGGCCGGCGGCGATGTAGGGCTGGAGCGCGGCCCGGAGTTCTGCGGCGTGCTCGGGACCGAGGTCGATCTCGTACGCCGTCCCGTCGAGCAGGAAGGGCACTGTCTCGCCCCGATCGGTGATGTCGACACCGTCGAGGTCGTCGACGAGCTGGATGACCGTACGTCGTGCCACGCCACCGCACCCTAGGCGAATGCGAGCCATTTTCCCGGGACCTCGCCGGGCACCCTCACCGCCCGGCCGGAAGCAAATTCCCAAACTCGTCCCGCCACGGTGATCGCCAGGACCCCCTCCGTCGCCTTGACCTAGTCGAAGGGGCACGTGGCCCCGCCGGCGAAGGGGAAGCAGCACCGATGAAGATCAACGCGAAGGGACCCGACGACCTGGTCGCGGCACTCCCCTACCTGCTCGGCTTCACTCCCCAGGACTCGGTCGTCCTGGTCCCCGTCTCCCCTGGGATGCCGGCCGCGCGCGTCGACATGCCCTACGACGAGGCCGATCGCGCCATCATGGCCGACCAGCTGACGGCCCCGTTCCTGCGGCACGCCCACACCGCCGGCCCGGACCCCATGCTGGCCCTGGTCTGCCTGACCGAGGACCGAGAAGCGGCGACCAAGGCGGCCGAGGCTGTCGCCGACGCGCTATGGCCCCGAGTGTCGGTGCCGGTGAAGGTGTGGGCCACCGACCGGGACTGGACCAACCTCGACACCGGAGAGCAGGGCGTGCGCACCACGGAAGCGAGCAGCCGGCTCGCGGCCGAGGCCGTCGCCGCCGGCCGTCAGCTCCCCGCGGCCGCACGCGAGGACCTCGCCCGCACTCTGACCGGCGAGGATCGCGACGCCCTGCGCGGTGCTCTCCCGGGCGCCCTGGCAGCGTTGGAGACCTCGGGCCTGGACCAGGAGCGCCGTTGGGCGGAGAACCGGATCAACCGGTTCCTCGACGACGGAATCGCCCTCCCCGAGGCCGACGCAGCGCGCCTCCTGGTCGGCGTGCAGGCGCTTCCGGTCAGGGACGCAGCGTTGGCGATGATGACCCAGGAGGACCACCACGCCCACCGCGCTCTGTGGACCGACCTCACCCGCCGCGCACCCGACGAGGTCCGCGCCCCGGCGGCGACCATGCTGGCCTTCTCCGCCTGGCTGGGCGGAGACGGCGCAGGTGCTTGGACCGCCCTGGATCAGATCCCGGCCGAGCAGTCCGACTACCGGCTGGCCGGCCTGATGAGCAGCGTCCTGGAGAGCGCGGTGCCGCCCTCGCAGTGGACCACCACGATCCGTCCAGCTCTGCTGGCCCACGATGCCGAGCCCCCGTCGCCGCCGGCCCGCGACATGGGCCGAGACCACGCCGGCCACAGCCCCGACCTCAACGGCGCCGGCGTGCGACCCCGCCCCGAGCAGCAGCCACTCCCGCAGTCCGCGATCCCGCAGCCGCGGCCGCCGGCGCGATGAACGAACAGCCATTCGCTCGACCAGCGACGACGCCCCCACCCCGAGGAGAAGGAACCTCATGGACACCCCGCCCCGCACGCCGCACACGACTGACTGCCGCACCGACTCGACCAGCCCCTCGTCCCGCCGACCGCAGCCCCGGCCACCGTCGCCGGCCAACGCGCTCGAGGTGCAGCTGGAGGCACTGGTGGTGTCACGGTGCGGCGTCGACGCGGTGCTGCCGCGCCACCGAGCGACCCACCGTGTCGACTGGTTCCCGGCTGCGACCCGCGCCCCACGCGCCCGCCGAAACGACTACCGAGACGCCACGTAGGCGTCCGGGCATCAGGAACGGCCGAAGAAATCTCGGACCAGGTGATCGCCAGGACCCCCTCCGCTGACTTACCCCAAGTGAAGGCCAATTCCTCAGGCTCGGAGGCAGACATGAGCACCGGACGGCACCACAGCGACGAACCCCACACGAACCCAGCGGCCAGCACGCACCACGGCCGCGACGCCGGCAGCAGTGACGTCGGCAGCAGTGACGGACCTGGAACCGACACGGGCGTGGTGGTCGCCTTCACCCCGCGCGGCCAGGCCGCCCTCGAGGAGCTCGCGGACTCACTCACCGCTGACCTCATCGCCTCCCTCCCCGACGATCCCGCCAGCCTCGACGAGGCCCCTGTGCCGGCGATCGAGGCGCTGCTGGGACAGGTGATGAGTGCCGACGTCGAGAACCTGGCCGCCGGGCTCATTGCTGCCGACGCCGCCCACAACGGCGGCAGGGACCGGCTTCACGGCGACCCCGACATCGCGCCAGCACCGGCCTGGGAGCCGGAGTGGGAGACCGTGAGGGCTGCGATGGTCCGACCGGGCGACCTGACCCCTGCCGGCCGCGTCGACGACGTCGACCTGCACGGAGGAGTGCGGCGCGTCGACCTGACCATCGACGGTGTCACCTACGGCCGCGGCTTCGACGACCAGGTGGACCGGGCCCTCCCTGAGACGGGCAGCGCACCGGGAGACGATGAGCTCGATCTCGGCCTGGACCTCGACGTCGACCAGCACGTCGACCAGCACGTCGACCAGCACGTCGACCGGCAGGATGCGGCCGCGGTCGACGAGGTCGCACGCCGGCGACTGGGGCGGGCACCCGAACAGCGCCTCCGCCCGACCGCTCCACCACCGTCAGCCGCCCCCGGCCGCTGAGGCCGCCGGAAGCCCGCACGGTGTTAGGGGCCCGCTCCAGCCTCGGCCGGCGCAGCTACACCGTTTTGCGCGCCGCCGCAGGCAGGGCAGTCTCCAGGCCGGCTACCGACTCTCCGAGCGGCGTCGGCATCGCGTCGTCCGCGACCGCGTCGAGCAACTCGTCCTCGCCGCCCAGCGTGGGGGCCATGTAGGCGTCGTACTGCTCGACCGCCTCGACGAGGCGCGCGTAGGCCAGCACGTCGGCAGGCACCCGCATGTGCGCGGATGCCGCTTGCGCGACGCGGCGCGCCAGGAGCGCCTCCTGGTCGTCCATTGGCCCATCCTGCCTGCGGCCAGCGCTCGCAGGGAAGGGGTGCGCCCGGATGCCGGGTCTGCCCGGCGAGGCGGGTGGCCCAAGAAAGTTCGGCGCCGGTGATCGCCAGGAGGCCTCTTCGCCCCTTGACCTAAGTGAGCGACCTCCGCACGGACTCGGTCGCAAACAGATCTGAGACCAGGGAGCAGCCCGTGAGCAACCACCCGCCGAATGACATCTCGAGCGACCAGCCGAGCGACCAGCCGAGCGGGCGATCGGGTGCCGCAGGGCGAGGGCCGGGGCTGGACCCGGTCGCCGAGCTCGCCCAGGTCCGCAGTCACCTGCAGCAGGCGCTCGCCGCCGCCGACCGCCTCGCCGTGCGGCTGGGGGTCGAGCCCGACGCCCAGCCCGACCGCGGCGGCCAGGGCCGCCAAGGCGGCACTAGGAACCGAGGCGAGGGGCGATGAGCGAGGTCACCCAGACCCAGCAGCCCCAGCCGCAACGGCCCGGACCGATGGAGGCGGTCCAGGACGCGCATGGCCACCTGATGCGGGCCCGCGGCAGGGTCGAGGAGCTCCGGACCAGCGTCCGCTCGGCCAGCAGGGTGGCCGAGGACATCGCTCAGGCCGTCGAACAAGCCCACGGCCGCGACCACGGCGACGATGACCCGGGGCGCGTCGCGGTGCAGCTGGCCGCGGTCGCGGAGGACCTGCCACGTCTGCACGCCCGGTGCGAGCTCGCCGAGGAGGTCGTCGAGGCGCTGCGCGGCGACCTCGACCAGGCCAGCGAAGCGATCACCCGAGCCCGACACCTGGCCACCGGCGAGCAGCGCGACCGCCTGGTGCCCCGCCTGGACGCGCTCGAGGACGCGATCGACGCCACCCGCCCGATCGCGGAAGCGGCCGCCTACCACCTCCACTGCGCCGGTGACACCAGCGCCGACGTCGACCCCGCCCGAATCGCCCGCCCCCAGCAGCTCGAACACCGCCTGGCCACCGCCGACCGCCGACTCGAGCGCGTCGACGAGGACGTGCGGTTTCTCGACCTGGCCACCGGCCGGGCCACCTCAGCGGCCAGCCGGTCCACCGCCGCGGTCGCAGACCCGGAAGGAAGCGAGGCAGTCGCCATCGACGGGATCTCCGCCGCCGCCCAGCGACGTCTCGGCCGGGAGCAATTCGCGGCCACGTCCCCCTCCCCCACCGCCGGCGACCTCCCCGACCTCGGCCGAGCCGGCCCGACTCGTTAGGAGCACCCCGTGGCCACCCCGACACCAACCCCCACGACCACTTCCGTACCGGCGACGTACAGGCTGAGCACGACGTCGGCGGCCGGCGCGTCGCGGCCGCCGTGGCCTCGCTGGCGGCCGCCGGCGACAACGACGGGGTCCACCAGCTCCTCGCGCCCCTGGAGCCCGACCAGCTGCGCGCACTGGTGCTCACGATGGCCACCAACCAGGCAGCATCACCGCAGCACCGCACCCACACGGCCGCCGTGGACGTCGACCTGTCCAGCCCCTCGGCCGTGTGCGACGTCGCCGTCACCCAGGCCGCCCAGGGCTTCGGCACCACTCCCGAGGCCATCCTCGGCGCCGACCGGCACCGCACCGTCACCGATGCCCGCGCAGTCGCCATGACCGCCGTACGTCGCAGCGGACTCACCCTGACCGCCATCGCCGACCACTTCGACAAGGACCACACCTCGGTGATCCACGCCGTGCGCCGCACCGAGGACAACCCCCGGCTGCTCAGCGCGGCCACCAGCATCGGCGAACGGATCGCCTCCCGCTACGAACAGGGCGCCATCGAGCCGGTATCCGACCTGCCGGCCGAGGGTGCTGCTGGTGGCAGAGCCGCCGCGCGATCGGCGGGAGCGGTCGAGGAGCAGCGCCGCCCCCAGCCCACCGCGGTGCCCGCCGGTGGCCAGGGAATCGGTCAGGGAATTGGCCGGTGAACGGACCGACGGGCGTGCGTCCGACGAACACCACCACGTCGCGGCGCCGGATCGTGGTCCATCTGGCTGGCCTGGCCGTCTCGTTCGTTCTGAGCGTCCTGACCGGCTGCGCGGCGCTGCCAGGGGAGCGGGCCAACGGATCGTCGAGCTCTAACCAGGAGGGCGCCGACGTCGAGACCAGCCGGGCCCGGGTCACCGCGGTGCTGGACGGGGACACCCTCCGGGTCGAGACCCTTGGTGGCGCCGATCTCGGGCGGGTGCGGCTCTTCGGCCTGGACGCACCCGAGGTGGCGCATGGCCAGGAGCCGGCCGAGTGCTACTCCGCGGAGGCCACCGACCAGCTGAGCCAGCTGACTCCCGTCGGCAGCACCGTGACGCTGCGCAGCGACCCAAGCCAGCCGACCCGCGACCGGTACGGGCGGATGCTCCGCTACGTCGCCAGCGCGCACGGCGGCGAGGGCGACGTCGCGCTGCAGCTGCTCGAGCACGGCGCCGGCGAGCTGTACCGCAGCGACCCGCCCCTGGAGCGCGCCGAGGACTACGTCGAGGCCGCCGCACGCGCCGAGGAGACCGGCGCCGGCCGCTGGAGCGCGTGCATCTGACCCCTCACCACCTCGTGGCCGCGACTTCGCGCAGATTCGTCCGGATTGGGCAGTTCCAGGTGATCGCCAGGACCCCCTCACCCGCCTTACCAGCAAGTGAGAGGCCTTCAGCCACACCGCAACGAACGGAGCCCACCATGACCACCGACGACGCCAACCGTTACGAAGACGCACGCGAGGAGGACGCTCGCCAGCGAGCGCTGCAGATCGAGGCTGCCGAGGCCGCCGCCGACCGTGCTGCCGACGAGGTCGGGCCGACACCTGACGCCGAGATCGCAGACGCCGCGCGGTCCGGCCGCCAGCACGACTACGACGACTCGACCGCGTACGGGCGCAGCCGACCGGGCCGCCGTCGATCCGGCCCGGCCCGCTGAGCGCGCCGAGGGCCCGGAGCGGACGCCATGACCACCCTCACCGCCTGGACGCCGCCGCGCACCGCGGCAACGCCGCTGCGGCCGACAACACCCACAGTCGCCACCGCCCCGCCGGCGCCGGCGAGCCACGCGCGCACGACGATCTGCCGCCACGAGCTCGGTGGACTCCCCTCTGTGAACGAGCGACCCCACCCCGGCGGCGGCCGCGGGTGCGTGCACATGTCGACCTCCGGGGTGCCGGACCGCCACGACTACGGCGACGACGAGTAGCCCGCCACCCGCGATCCCGTCGACGCCAGCTGATGAACGCAGAAGCGACGCGTCAGGTCCCTCGGGAAGACCCATCGCGTCGCTGGACCCCGACCCTACCGCCGCGCCTCAGCGCGCCGACGGTTCCTATAACTCACCTCGAGTTGTCGGAACCTATGGCGCCAGGCGAGCGGTTGGTCAGGACGGCACCAGGTGCAGCCGGCGCGCGCCGGTGGCGTCTACTGCCGCGGACGTGGCGCCAGGGCCGCCGTCTCGGATGCGGGCGGTGCGCTTCATGTCCGGGGTCGGCGCGCCCACGAGGTACATCGCTCGCAGCAGTGCCGGGCCCAGGCCGCGGGCCGTGACGTAGTGGTCAGCAGCGACCTGGAGCCGGGCGCCGCGAGCTCGCCGGGCCGCCGGCGTGGTGTAGGTGGCGGTCAGGAACAGCGCGACCAGCACGGCCGAGACCGTCCGGCCCTAGACTGCCGACTGTACGACCGCCACTGCCGCGACCACGAACCGCAACCGCCAGGCGAAGCTGACGAACGGCACCCACCGCGCGGCAGCACCGATCCGGGAGGCCGCGGCGGCGACCGCGCGCCAAGGCAGGGTCAGGGCCGCGATCGCCACGGCGCCGCGCGTGGGCTGGGCGCGAAGCCACCCGATGTTGTGCACAATCAGCGCGACCGCGTCCTCGACGCCGAGCTGGCGTCGGAACACCGCCTCGGCAAGCACCGGCGAGACGACCACCTGGTCGCGGCCGAACGGCCGCACCGGCGGGTACGGGCGCGCCGAACGACTGACCAGCAGGCGCATCGGCTCGACGTCGAGCTCGAGCATCCGGGCCAGCACCGGCTGCAGCGCGGTCAGCTCGGCGGCCGTGGGCTCGCGAGCGCCGGCCAGCACGGTCCCGGCCCGGTCGACCAGCCGACCGGCTCGTCCCGATCGCGGCAGCCACAGCAACGCCAGCGCTGCCGGCGCGAGGAGCAGCAGCAACCCAGCCACGCCGCTCGGCAGCAGCGCCGCCACCACCAGCCACAGCACCGTGCTGACCACCACGGCGGGCGCGATCGCCACCGCCCTCAAGGTTCGGGTCCACGCATCCATCGCCTGCTCCTCACTTCTACTTACGCACTAGTGCTAGCGAACTCGACTTCACGGATCAGTGAGCACCAGGCCGGGGTCATCGCCCCTATCCGAGTGAGACCAGTTTGCCCCCAACCACCGACAGCACCCCGAGTTATCCACAGGCCCCGGCCGAGGCCGGCGAAGACCGACCCGAACGTGGGCGAATGGCAACGCGACAACTGTCGCGTGCCGGGTCTGATGGAGGCTCTCATTCCACGGAAGGATGAGAGTCATGGCAGCACCGAGGAAGTATCCCGAGGAGCTTCGGGAACGGGCG
>NZ_BAAHAA010000018.1:0-82119 GCF_054777915.1 Nocardioides marmoraquaticus
GCGAGTGGGCCTACGCCCAGATCTACCTGTCCGACCAGGCCCGATCAGCGACCTACGCCGACTGGGTCCACTTCTACAATCACCACCGACCCCACACCGGCATCGGAGGCCTCGCCCCAGCCGACCGCGTTCACAACGTCACGAGGAACTACAGCTAGCGGACGCTGCCGACCGACAGGGCCGCGTGCGCCTGCTCGACGAGCTGGTGGGCGACGAGCTCGGGCACGTCGAGGACGACCCCCACCTCGCGGGCGCTGAGCCCGTGCATCCGCCGCAGCAGCCAGGCGGTGCGCTGGGCCCACGGCAGGGCCTGCAGCGAGATCGTCAACGCCTGCCAGGGCGGCAGCCCGTCCGACGCCGCAGGCACGGCCGTCGTCGATTCGCCGCCGACGTGCTCGCACGCGCGCGCCACCACGCCGAGCAGCCACAGCCTCACGTCGCGCTCGCCCCGTCGCGGCAGGTCGCGCCACGCGGTGCTCCAGGCGTGCTCCAGGGCGTCACCGGCGAGCGCGCTCCGACCACCGAGGGCGTGCAGCGCCAGCCGCCAGGTCTCGTCTCCGAGCCGGGCGACGAGCGCGCGGAAGGCCTCCCGGTCGCCCCGCGCCGCCCGGGTCGCGAGGACCTCGGCGCCCGACCCGGATGACAACATGGCGACCCTCCTCGACCTCGGTGCGTGTACAGCGTAAACACACCACGTCCGAGGGTCGCCGGCGGTCCTCGCACGCTGCGAGGGCCGCCGCGGTCGACCCACCGGGTCTCGAGGTCCTCGCCCAGGGCTCGGACACCTCGCCCACCCCGGGCTGGTCGAGGTGCGAGGTTGCGGGGTCGTCGCCCACCCTGGGCTGGTCGAGGTGCGAGGGCCGCCAGGCCCGAGCCGCAAGACCCCGCGACCATCGCCGTTCGATCCTGTCGAGCCGCCGTCAGGCCTCGTCGCGTCCGTCCACGAGCCGCGGGTCGCCCCGGGTCACGTCGGAGACGTGCACGTGGGTGCGCGTGCCACCGGACCCGTCCGCCGACCCGTCGACCGCCTCGTCCCCGAAGGCGTCGCGCAGCACGTCACCGACGAGGTCGTGCGTCGTGCTCGACAGCTGGCGCAGGTCGGTGCCGTAGCGGGCGACGAGGTCGACGGCGATCGCCTCCAGCCGCTCGTCGCGCGTGGTGAAGCACCGGATGCGACGCACGGCCCCGTCGGCGAGGCCGGTGTCGAGCCGTCGCCGCACCAGGTCGGTCAGCACCACCGTGGAGACCCGGAGGAAGGCGTGGTCGCCGAGACCGCGGACGAGCTGTGCCGGACGTGGCGTCGCCAGTGCCCGCAGCAGCACCCGGCTGGCCACCTCGACGGGCAGGTCGGTGGGCCGGTCCCGCAGCTGGGAGGTCGCCGCAGCGAGGTCGAGGGCGCCCCGCTCCGGCATGTCGGCGGGGACCTCGCCGAGGTCGGGCAGGCCGTCGGGCCCGGGCTCGGGCTGCGTCATCGCCACTGCTCCATCCTGGTCGCGAGGGTCCGCCGGGCCCGGTGGAGCTGGCCGCGCACCACGGTGTCGGTGGTGTCGAGGACGTCGGCGATCTCGCCGTAGGACATACCCTCCAGCTCGCGCAGCAACCAGGCCGCGCGCTGCCGCCAGGGCAGCTCGGAGAGGGCGACGAGCAGGGTCTCCCACAGCTGCCCGGCCACGGCGGCCTGGTGGGGGTCGCCGTCGGAGCGCACCGGCCCGCGGCTGTGCACCAGCGGCTCGAGGATCTGGTCGTCGACCGCGACGGGCCGACGCTTTCGGCGCAGGTCGAGGGCCTGGCGCGAGGTGATGCTGAACATCCAGGTCGTGAAGGCCGAGCGGCCCTCGAAGCTCGGCAGCCGGCGCCACGCCTTGACCCAGGCCTCCTGCACCGCCTCGTCGGCGAGCGCCCGGTCGGAGTCCAGCATGCGCAGCGCGAACCGGTGGGTCGCCTCGACGTGGCGGCGGAAGAGCAGCTCGAACGCCTCCCGGTCGCCGAGCCCGGCCTTGCGGGCCAGCACGTTGTCGGAGGCGAACTGGAGGGCGGCCGGGTCCTCCGGCAACGGTGGGAGGTCGACGGCCCCGGCACGGTCGTGCGGGTCGCCGACCGGCACCTGGGGTGGCAGCTCCGGGGGGACCACCGGTTCGGCCGCTCGATCGGCCACGACGCACCTCCGCGTTCTCGACGACGTCGTCGCCCGTCAGGTACCCCCACCGAGGCGTCCGCTCTCGGCGCCGGTGGCTGAGGAGCTCCTGTGAGTCACGACACCTCGCGTGACGGATCGGCGATCGGTTGCGTCCAACTCGTGCACGAACAGGACGCACCCCCGACCGAAAGGACCTCACCCATGACCGAGAACAGCGCGGAGACGACCACCACCAACGAGCTGGTCACCTCCGACGGCCGCACCACGATCGCCGACACCGTCGTGTCGAAGATCGCGGGCATCGCCGCGCGCGAGGTCACCGGTGTCCACGCCCTCGGCGGTGGCGCCGCGCGCGCCGTCGGCGCCATCCGCGAGCGCATCCCCGGCTCCAGCACCAACCACTCGCAGGGCGTGTCGGTCGAGGTCGGCGAGCGCCAGGCCGCGATCGACATCCAGCTCGTGGCCGAGTACGGCGTCTCGCTGTCCGACCTGGCCTCGGGCATCCGCCGCAACGTCATCGCGAGCCTGGAGCGCATGACCGGTCTCGAGGTCACCGAGGTGAACGTCGAGATCCAGGACATCCACCTCGAGGACTTGACCGACGACACGGACGTCGTCAGCGAGCCGCGGGTCCAGTGACCAGCCCCGCCGAGCCTCACGACGCCGGGCGCGAGCCGGCCGACCTCGCCGCCCAGGCGGCGCTGTCGGTCGACGGCGTCACGGGCCTGCACGGCGGCTCCTTCGGCGAGGTCGCGACCTACCTCCCCGGACGCCAGGTCGCCGGCGTCACGGTCCGCGACGAGGGCACCACGGTGCACCTCGCGGTGGCCTTCGGCGCCGACCTCCGCCAGGTGGCCGACGAGGTCCGTCGGCGCGTCGCCGCCGTGGCACCCGAGCCCGTCGAGGTCGTCGTCGAGGACGTCACCGCCCCAGCGGGCCCGTGAGGACCCGGAGCCGGTGAGCCACGACCCGTGGCGCTCGGCCCGCCGTGCAGCGGCGCTGCGTCACCATCCCGACCGTGGTGGTGACGCGGCAGCCCTGCAGGCGGCGCTGGCCGAGGTCGACCGGCGGTTCGGCCGGACGGCCCTGGCGCCCACGCCGCGGGGCCCCCACGTCGTACCGACGCCGCGGGGCCGGCTCGCGGCACGGGCCCGACGCCTGCGGCGCCGGCTCTCCCGTCGGCGCGCGCGGCACCGGATCGAGATCTGACCACCGTCACCCCAGCACCACACACCACCACCCAGGAGCACCCATGACCACCTCCACCATCGGCCTGATCGCCGGACTCCTCCTCGCGATCGCCGCCGCGGCCGGCGGCTTCACCGGCTTCCTCGTCGCCGTCGTGCTCGGCGGCGTCGGCTACCTCGTCGGCGGGCACGTCGACGGCGAGGTCGACCTCGGCTCGCTGGTGGGTCGTCGTGACCGCGGCTGACCCGAGCGCCGACCGCTCCGCCCGGCCCGACCCGGCCGAGCAGGGCGGCCCCGGCCGCACCACGATCACGCCCCGTGTGGTCGAGTGGCTGGCCGTCGCCGCGGCCCGCGAGGCCGACGGCAGCACCCGGGCCCGCGCCCGCGACCGCGGCGGCCTGACCGGGCTGGTCCGCGGCCGCCTGCCCCGCGCCTCGGCCGTCGTGGCCGGCCAGACCTCCCGCATCGAGGTGCAGGTCGCTGCCCCGTGGCCCGAGTCGCTCGCCGGCGTCGCCGCGCGCGTGCGCGACCACGTCGGCTCGCGGGTCGCCGAGCTGGCCGGTGTCGACGTCACCGCGGTCGACGTGGTCGTCGCCGAGATCGTCACCCAGCGGGACCTCAGCCCGCGCGTGCAGTAGGAGAGGAGCAGACCATGAGTGGGAACACCACCACCTCCACCCAGGCGTCGTCCGGCCGCGACGAGGCCGCCGTGGCCGCCGCCAAGCCGCCCGTCGGGGTCGGCGCATCGCCCCTGGTCGCCCAGCTGCTGGCGCTCGCGCTGGTGGCGCTCGGCGTCGTCGGCGTGCAGGACCTGCTGGCCCGCACCGGCGTCCTCGCGCAGGACCCGTGGCTCGACACGGTCGTCACCTCCGTCGACGGCGTCGCCTCCGACTCCCCCTGGGTGCTCGTCGGCGGCATCGTCGCCGTCGCCGTCGGGCTGCTGCTGCTCCCGGTCGCGTTCCGTCGGCGACCCCGCAAGGCCGTCGAGCTCAAGGCCACCACGGGCGTGCGGCTGCGCACCCAGGACCTGTCCAAGCTCGTGCGCGGCTCCCTCGAGGCCGTCGACGGCGTCACCGACGTCGAGGTCCGCAGCAGCGGCCGCACCCTCAAGGTCACGGCCGCGACGGTCGTGAGCGACGAGCGACGCTCCAGCGTCAGCCGCGAGCTCCGCAAGCAGCTCGCACCGACGCTCCACGCGCTGGAGACGGCACCGAAGCCGAAGATCAAGGTCAAGGAGGCCACCTCGTGATCACCCGCACCGTCCTCGCGGTCGACCGCCTGGCCACCCTGCTGCTCTCGCTGGCCCTGCTCGCCGGCGGTGCCGCCGCCATCTGGTGGTGGACCGGCACGAGCGGCCTGCCCAGGACCCTGAGCACCGGGCCCGTCACCGACGTCACCGACGCCGCGTGGTTCCCCGCCGCCGCAGCCGCGACGGGCCTGGTGCTCGCCCTGCTCGGCCTGCGCTGGCTCACGGCCCACGTGCGCCGCACCACCGTGCCGAGCCTGCACCTCCGCGGCTCGGGGCGTCAGGGTCGGCTGCAGGTCGACACCTCCCGCGTGGCCGCGGCCGCCGCAGCGGCGTACGCCGACACCCTCGGCGTGCGCTCCGCGCGCGGTCGGGTGGTGCGCGACCGCGGTCAGCTCGTGGTGCGGATCAGCGCCACCATCGACCGCGACGCCGACCTCGCCCTGCTCGCCGAGCAGGCGGACCGCGTCGCCACCGAGCTGGCCGGGGTCCTCGAGCGCCCCGAGCTGCGCTGCAGCGTCGAGCTCAAGGTCGCGGGCGTCACCAGCGCCCTCGCCCGCTGAGCCACTCCCCGGACCGCCGGTCACGCCCTCGGCGTGGCCGGCAGTCCGTGCGCCCGGGGGCGCTTTCCGCGCGGAAAGGTGCTCCCGAATGGTTCTTTCCGCGCGGAAAGAACTTCTGCCCCCGGTTTCCGCGAGAGAGGTACGTGATCGGGCCCCGTCGTGGGCCCTATCTCGCGGAAACACTCCCCCAAGCCCGCCTGGTGCCCCGGCACCGGGCACCCTGTGGATGACGGGAGCGGCGGTTCCGTGATCGGCGCAGGATCTCCGGCGTGCCATCCCTCGCCGCTCCTCGCCGTCATGCCAGCCCGGTCGCCCGGCCGCCGGTCGGCCTGGTGCGACCGGTGCGCCTCGATCCCGAGGGCGTCACCGGACCGACCAAGGGCCAGGCTCGCGGGTCCCAGTGGTCCTCGACGGACCACGGTTGGTACGTCCCGAGCAGCGCACCTCGCGACCTGCCGGAGCAGCGCATCCTCGAGAAGTCCGTGCGCCTGCCACGGGCCGGCGCGGTCACCGGGTGGTCGGCCGGCCGGTTGCTCGGGGCCAGGTACCTCGACGGACACGATCGTCGTACGACGGCCCGCCTCCCCGTGCAGCTCGCGATCGGACCGCACCGCAGTCTTCCGGCGAGTCCGGACGTCGAGGTGCTCAACCACGTGCTCCTCCCGCGCGACCGCCAGGAGCGTCATGGGATCCCCACGGTCACGGGCGTCCGAGCGGCGTACGACGCCGCCCGGACCGCGAGGTCCGTCACCGACGCCGTCGTGGCGATCGACATGATGGTCGTCGCCGGAGTCTGCCGCCTCGACGAGCTGGCGGCGTACGCGCTCGAGCAGCCGCAGGACTGCGCCAGGGTCATGCGTGCGATCGCGCTGTCCTCCCCCTACTCCCTCTCGCCCCCGGAGACCGAGCTCAGGCTCGTGCTCGACCCGACGGGGAGCGAGCTCCTGGTCAACCCAGATGTCTACGACGTCGAGGGACGGCTCGTGGCCATGGTCGACCTGCTGGACGAGGCGGCGGGCCTGGTGATCGAGGTCAACGGGGCCCAGCACGGCGAGGTGGCCAGCACCGCTGCGGACGTCCGACGGGCGCAGGTCCTCGAGAGCCTCGGCCTCGAGGTCTGCATCGTGATGGGGACCGAGGTCCCCCGAGCGAGGTTGGTCCGCGACAGGGTGAGGTTCGCGCTCGGCCGGGCGTCGTCCGCCTCCGCGGTCGACCGCCGCTGGTACGCCGTGCCGCGCCACCTGTCCTCGCGGCCGATCTTCTGACCGTTCGGCCCCGCGTCGGGCCGACGGGACCCGCTCGTCGGTCGGCGTCCCGGCCTCCCCGCCGCGACCACGTGGGTCTTTCCGCGCGGAAAGACCCACCCCGCCGCCAGCCCCTCCGGTTGTGCTTTCCGTGCGGAAAGGCCGGCCGACAGCTCGTTCAGCCGCCCGGTCAGCGGTTCCGCGAGATCGAGTCGTCAACGTGCCGCCCAGCAGTACCGATCTCGCGGAAACCGGCCCCGGAGGCGCTTTCCGCGCGGAAAGACCCACCCCGGGCCGCGCGCAGGCGACGAGGCCAGACTCAGGAACCGAGAGCGAGCCCGGCGAGCGCCCACGACCAGCTGACGAAGCTGCCGACGAGGAAGTACTCGGTCAACCGGTGGATGGCGTGCTGGCCGGTGCTCGAGCTCAGCTCGGGCCAGCGCAGCAGACCCTTGGCGGCGATGACGATGCTCGCGGCCGTGAGCTCGCCCGCGAGACCGAGGCCGACGATCACGAGTCGCTCCATCGGCCCCAGCAGCCGACCGCCCTTGAGGGTCGCGGTCGGGTCCTGCTGGCCGCTCGGCACGACGGGGGGCGTGGTGCCGGTGGCGACCAGCACGAGCCGCACGACCTGGTTGCCGGTGGAGAGCTGGGCGGTGAGCACGCCGAGGAGGAGGAGCGCGCGCTCGGGCTCGAGCCCGTCGAGCGCCGACCACGGCTGCGCGTCGAGCCACCGGGCGAGCGGGCCGTCGACGGGGGCCGCGACCGGGGCCAGCGCCACGGTCGTCACCAGACCGCTGACGAGCACCGCCAGGGAGGTGCGCGCGGAGCGGGTGCGCAGGCTGACGCCCCAGGCCACGACCAGCGCCGCCACGACCGCCAGCCCGACCGCGTCGCGGGGCGTGCTCGCCCCCGCGGCGACCCCGAGCAGCACCACCAGTGCCGCGGCCCCCGGGTCGGCCAGGCGCAGGCCCGGCCGCACCGACCGGGCCAGGTCGGCCAGGCCCACGCCGACCAGCAGCAGTCCGAGCCAGCTCATCGCACCCTCCCCAGCGCGGCGTCGACCTCGACCATCGAGGTCAGCCCGTCGCGACGCACCCGCTGCGAGACCGCGGACGCCGAGACGCCCTCGGTCTCGGCCAGCTCGGCCTGCGAGCGGCCTGCGAGCAGGCCGCGCAGCAGTCGGAGCGACCGCGACGACAGCGATCCCAGCACGTGGTCCTGACAAAGCAGCAGCGCCTCGACGAGCGCGGGGTCGGGCCCGTCGTCGTCGACGCGCCGGTACGCCGTGCGCCGGGTGCCGTGGCCGGGCCGCCGGGACTCGGACTCGACCTGCTCGACGGCGTCGCGCGCCGCCCACCACGCGGGTCCGTCCTCGACGGGCGGGTCGCTCTGCAGCGGCTCGGCGGTGCCCCAAGCGACCCCGTGGCGGACGTCGATCCCGGGCTCCCCGACGGCCAGCTCGAGACGGAGCCAGGTCACCGCTCGCAACGCCTCGCCGACGGTCGCGAACGCTCCCTGGTACTCGTCACCGACGGTGATCCGCAGCGGCGTCAGCGGTGCGAGGTGGGCATTGGCCAGCTCGAGGACCTGGGTGACCCGTCGGTGCACCGACGGCCGGTCTGCGGCGCGCCGCGACGCCACCAGGTCTGCGAGCACCACCGCCCGCGGGCCTGATGAAGACAAAGGCTTCATCGACGTCACATGAAGATCATACCTTCATCTGCCGTCACGTGAAGCCCGCACCTCATCTCGGGTCGTCCCAGAACACCCGGTCCACGATCGTGCGGGCGTGCCGCGCGGTGCGGAGGTAGTCGTTGACCATGGTCTCCGTCGCGTCCGGCGGGTACTGCAGCACGGCGGCGACCGCCGCCCGCTCCCGGGCGTCGCGCGGCAGCTGGTCGGAGGCCTTGCCCCGCACCTGCACCGTCGCGTTGCGGGCGTGGCTGGCGAAGCGCCACGCCCGTGCCAGCCCGGCCGCGTCGTCGCCGTCGAGCAGGTCGTGCTCGACCGCCGCCTGCAGTGCCTCCAGGGTCTTGGTGGTCCGCAGCGCCGGCACCCGGCCCGCGTGACGCATCTGCAGCAGCTGCACCGTCCACTCGACGTCGGCCAGGCCGCCGCGACCGAGCTTGAAGTGGGTGGCGGGGTCGGCTCCCCGCGGCAGGCGCTCGGCGTCGACCCGCGCCTTGATCCGACGGATCTCGACGATGCCGCGCTCGTCCAGGCCGTCGGCCGGGAAGCGCAGCGGGTCGATCAGCTCGCGGAACCGGGCGAGCAGGCCGGGGTCGCCGACCAGGGGGGCGGCGCGCAGCAGGGCCTGGGCCTCCCAGACGGCCGACCACTTCGCGTAGTAGGCGGCGTACGCCTCCAGGGTGCGCACGATCGGCCCCTGCCGACCCTCGGGACGCAGGTCTGCGTCGACCTCGAGCGCGGGGTCCTTGCCCGGCGCGCCGAGCAGCCCCCGGAGGTCGGAGACCACGGCCTTGGCGAAGGCGGCCGCCTCACCCGGGTCGGCACCCGCCACCGGGTCGTGCACGAAGATGACGTCGGCGTCGCTGCCGTAGCCCATCTCGTGCCCGCCGTAGCGCCCCATCGCGACGATCGCGAGCCGCGTCGGCGGTGCGTCGAGCCCGCGCGACTCCTGCACCCCGCGCACCACCCGGGCGAGGGTGGTGTCGAGCGCGGCGGTCGCGACGTCACTGAGCGCGTAGCCCACCTGCTCGACGTCGAAGGGCACGCACAGGTCGGTCAGCGAGATGCGGAGCAGCTCGCGCCGGCGCACCGCGCGCACCGCGGTGACGGCGTCGGCGAGGTCGTCGCGACGCCGGGCCGCCGCCTGCATCTCGGTCGTGAGCGCCTCGGCGTCGAGCGGGCGGAGCTGGTCCTCGGCGAGCAGTGCCACCCCCTGGGGCTCGCGCCGCAGCAGGTCGGTGGCGTAGCGGCTGGTCGCGAGCACCTGCGCCATCCGCTGTGCCACCTCACCCTCGTCGCGGAGGAGCCGGAGGTACCACGGCGTGGTGCCGAGGGCCTCCGAGAGGCCGCGGAAGCCGAACAGCCCCGCGTCGGGGTCGGGTGCGTCGGCGAACCACCCGAGCATCGCCGGCAGCAGCGTGCGCTGGATCGCCGCGCTGCGCCGTACGCCGGAGGTGAGCGCCTCGAGGTGCCGCAGCGCCGCCGGCGGGTCGAGGTAGCCGAGCGCGGCGAGCCGCTGGCGGGCCGACTGCGTCGAGAGCCGGGCCTCCTCGCCGCTGATGCGGGCGACGGCCCCGAGGAGCGGACGGTAGAAGAGCTTCTCGTGCAGGCGCCGCACCTCCCGCTGGTGGAAGTGCCACTGCTCGTCGAGCTCGCGCACCGGGTCGCGGGTGAAGCCGAGCGAGCGTCCGAGCCGCCGCCGCTCGTCCTCGTCGGCCGGGACGACGTGGGTGCGGCGCAGCTGGTGCAGCTGCAGCCGGTGCTCCATGGTGCGCAGGAACACGTAGGCGTCGTGCAGCGAGCGACCGTCGTCGCGACCGACGTAGCCCCGCTCGGTCAGCCGCGCGAGGGCACTCAGCGTCGTGGGCGGCCTGATCTCCTCGTCGGTGCGGCCGTGCACCAGCTGCAGCAGCTGCACGGCGAACTCGACGTCGCGCAGGCCACCGGGGCCGAGCTTGAGCTGCCGCTCCGACTCCGCCGCGGGGATGTGGGCCACCACGCGGCGGCGCATCGCCTGGACCTCCTCGACGAACCCCTGGCGCTCGACCGCCGACCAGACCATCGGCTGCGTGGTCTCGAGGTACGCCGCTCCGAGCGCGGCGTCGCCGGCGGCGGGCCGGGCCTTGAGCAGCGCCTGGAACTCCCAGGTCTTGGCCCACCGCTCGTAGTAGCCGCGGTGGCTGGCCAGCGTGCGCACCAGCGGACCGTTGCGGCCCTCGGGCCGCAGGTTGGCGTCGACCGGCCAGATGGTGCCCTCGCGGGTGTGGTCGCCGCAGACCTGCATCAGCGTCGACGCGAGCGTGGTCGCTGCCTTCAGCGCGACGTGCTCCTCGACGCCCTCGGTGGGCTCGGCCACGAAGACGACGTCGACGTCGGAGACGTAGTTGAGCTCGTGGCCGCCGCACTTGCCGAGCGCCACGACGGCGAGCCGGCAGCGCTCGGCCGCCTCCGGGTGCTGGGCCCGGGCCACGACCAGCGCGGCCTCGAGCGTGCCGGCGGCGAGGTCGGACAGCTCGGCGGCCACGTCGTCGACGCCGACGCCGTGGGCGAGGTCGCGCGCGGCCAGCCGCAGCAGCTGTCGGCGGTACTCCACGCGCAGCGCGTCGGCGGCGTCGGCGTACGACGCGGCGCCCTCGACGGCGCCGAGCAGCGCGTCGCACATCGCCGAGCGCGCCGGCCGGGTGGAGCCGAGGGTCGGGTCGCACAGCTCGCGCCAGTGGTCGGGGTGGCGGCGCAGGTGCTCGGCCAGGGCCCGGCTGCCGCCCAGCACGCTCAGCAGCCGCATCGAGGTGCCCTCGTCGTCGGCCACCTCGACCAGCAGCGAGTCGCGGTCGTCGGCGGCGTCGGCCAGGTCGAGCAGGCCGTCGAGGGCCTGGTCCGGATCGGCGCTGCGCCCCAGGAGCGGCGCGAGCGTCGCCCCCGCCTCCCCCAGCCGCTGGAGGCTCGCCCGGGCCCGGTCGGGGTCGAGGAAGCCCAGCCGCGCCAGGCTGCCGAGGGGCTGGTCCGCCATGCGCGTCAACCTACCGAGGTGGGGCCGGCGCCGGCCCCGGGAGGCCGGACCGGGCCACCCGGCTCACCGTCGGGCCGCGACCACCGCCAGCGCCACCGCGGCCAGGCCGAGCAGCACGCACGCCCAGCCCAGCGGCACACCCACCGGCGCCGGCAGCGGCGTCCAGACGGTCGTCGCCGTGCTGACCCACAGCGTGCCGAGCCCGCCGAGCACGCCCAGCACGCCGCTCGCCGTACGCCGCCGGCGCAGCCGCAGGGCGAGTCCGCAGAGCAGCACCACGACGCCGACCCAGAGCAGCAGCACGACGCCGACGACCAGCCCGAGGCCGTCCATCTCCTCGGTGCGCTCGCGCAGGTCGCTGACGACCGTCACCACGGCGAAGACGACCGTCGGCAACGACAGCAGCACCGCGATCGCGAGCAGCAGCCGCAGCGGCCGGACCAGGTCGTCGGGTCCGCCGACGAGGCGGGCCAGCCCGGCCGGCACCCTCACGCCGAGGACTCGGGCAGGCCGGGGTGCACGGTGACGACGCGGTCGAGCCCGGTCAGGCGGAGCATCTTCAGCGGCTCGGGGCGGCTGCAGACGATCTCGAGCTCACGGCCGGCGGCGCGCTGCGCCTTCCAGGCGCCGACGATGACGCCGAGGCCGGTGGAGTCGATGAGCGTGACGCCGTCGAGGTGCACCAGCACGAGGTCGACCTCCTCCTCGACGGCCGCGGCGAGCCGGGCGCGCAGCTGGGGCGAGGCGTGCAGGTCGACCTCGCCGCGCACCGTCACGGTGACGGCCTCGCCGGCCAGCCGCAGGTCGACCTCGGCGTCCTCGGGCAGGGCGAGGCTGCTCGGTGCCGTCTCGGGGCGGGCACGCCGGGTGTCGCGTCGCGTCATGGGACCAGCCTCCCGCCGTCGGACCCCACCCGGCATCGGTACGGGTACTCAGCTGTGCCCCGGACGTCCACCCCGGACAGGTGCGGTCTCGTGGCGCCCCATGCTGCCGCGTGCGGCGCCCGCGCGCAGCCGGAACCGCCGATCAGATGACGGGCAGCATCCGGTCGCGCTCGTAGGCGCTGACCTGGCCGCGGTACTCCTCCCACTCCGCCCGCTTGTTCTTGAGGAAGAACTCGTAGACGTGCTCGCCGAGCGTCTCGGCCAGCAGCTCGGAGTCCTCGGCGACGCGGATCGCGTCGCTGAGGTTCTTGGGCAGCTGCTCCAGCCCGAGGGCCTTGCGCTCGCGCTCGTTGAGCGACCACACGTCGTCCTCGGCCTCCCGGGGCAGCTCGTACTCCTCCTCGAGGCCCTTGAGGCCCGCGGCGAGGATGACGGCGTAGGCGAGGTAGGGGTTGCAGGCCGCGTCGATGGTGCGCAGCTCGATCCGGGTCGACTGGGCCTTGCCGGGCTTGTACATCGGCACCCGCACCATGGCGGAGCGGTTGTTGTGGCCCCAGCAGACGTACGACGGCGCCTCGCCGCCGCCGAGCAGCCGCTTGTAGGAGTTGACCCACTGGTTGGTCAGCACGGTGATCTCGGCGGCGTGACGCAGCAGCCCGGCGATGAAGTGCCGGGCGGTCTTGGACAGCTGGTACTCGGCGCCGCCCTCGAAGAAGGCGTTGGTGTCGCCCTCGAAGAGCGACAGGTGGGTGTGCATGCCCGAGCCGGGGTGGGTGGTGAAGGGCTTGGGCATGAAGCTGGCCCAGATGCCCTGGCTCAGCGCCACCTCCCGCACCACGGTGCGGAAGGTCATGATGTTGTCGGCCGTCGACAGGGCGTCGGCGTAGCGCAGGTCGATCTCCTGCTGGCCCGGGCCGCCCTCGTGGTGGCTGAACTCCACCGAGATGCCCATCGACTCGAGCATCGTGATCGCCTCGCGCCGGAAGTCGGCCCCGCGCGACTGCGCCGTGTGGTCGAAGAACCCGCTGCGGTCGACCGGCACCGGCTCCTCGCCCGCGCCCGGGCGGCCCTGGAAGAGGTAGAACTCGATCTCGGGGTGGGTGTAGAAGGTGAAGCCCATCTCGGCGGCGCGCTGCAGGCTGCGCTTGAGCACGTGGCGGGGGTCGGCGTACGACGGGGACCCGTCGGGCATGCCGATGTCGCAGAACATCCGCGCCACCGCGGCGGTCTCGCCGCGCCACGGCAGCAGCTGGAAGGTGCTGGGGTCGGGGTGGGCCAGCATGTCGGCCTCGGTCACCCGGGCGAAGCCCTGGATCGCGGAGCCGTCGAAGCCGATGCCCTCGCTGAAGGCGCCCTCGAGCTCGGCCGGGGCGACGGAGACCGACTTGAGGTAGCCGAGCACGTCGGTGAACCACAGCCGGACGAAGCGGACGTCGCGCTCCTCGAGCGCCCGGAGCACGAAGTCTTCCTGCTTGCCCATGAGCAGGAGCCTAGAGCGTCGGCGTGGTCAGCCCTCGCGCGAGGGCGACGAGCTGGTCGGCCAGCGGGCGCCAGGCGCGGTCGAGCTCGTCGCGAGCCGTGGCGAGCTCTCGGAGCACGGGTTCGACCACGCCCTCGGCGTGCCGGTCGGGGTCCTCCTCGTGCCAGCCGCGCACGACCGCCTCGTCGACCTCCGGGTGCAGCTGCACGCCCCAGACGGTCGGGGCGTAGCGCGCCGCCTGGAGCTCGCCGCCCGGCGCCAGCGCGAGCACGACGGTGCCGGCCGGCTGCTCCACCACGACGTCGTCGTTCCAGTGCAGCCCGCGGGCGGCCGCGCCCGGGGCGGCGGCGAACAACGGGTCGTCGTGCACCGCCCAGGTCCAGCCCACGGGCAGCAGCCCGAGCTGCTGGCCCTGCGGGTTCTTCTGCGCCCGGCCGCCGAGCGCGGCGGCCGCGAGCTGGTGGCCGAGGCAGACGCCGAGGGCCGTCACCCGCTCGGCGGCGGCCCGACGCACCAGCTCCTTGGTGGGCTCGAGCCAGGCGTGCTCGGCGTCGTCGTGGGCGCCCATCGACCCGCCGAGGACGACCAGCGCGTCGTGGTCGGCGAGGTCGGCCGGCAGCGCGTCGCCGCGGTAGGGGCGGCGTACGTCGAGCTCGGCCCCGGCCTCCTCCAGCCAGCGGCCCAGCAGCGCAGCGGGCGCCCCGGCCTCGTGCTCGACGACGAGCACCCTCACCACTGGTCGGGCACCCCGCGCAGGTCGCGCAGCCAGGCGGCCGGGGAGGCGTCGCTGGGCATCCGCCAGTCGCCGCGGGGCGACATCGTGCCGCCGGGGCTCACCTTGGGCCCGTTGGGCAGCGCCGAGCGCTTGAACTGGCTGGCGAAGAACCGGCGGCAGAAGACCTCGATCCAGCGCGTGATCTCGGCGAGGTCGTAGGAGCGGCGCAGCTCCTCGGGCAGGCCGGCCGGCCACTCGCCGCGGGTCGCGTCGGACCACGCGTGGTGGGCGAGGAAGGCGACCTTGGACGGCCGGGCGCCGTGGCGCAGCACGTGCCAGAGCGTGAAGTCCTGCAGCGCATAGGGGCCGACGCTCGCCTCGGTGCTCTGCGGCGCCTGTCCCTCGAGGGTCGGCACCAGCTCGGGGGTGATCTCCTGCCCCACGATCTCGGTCAGCAGCCGGCCGACCTCGCCGTCACGGGGGCCGAGCAGCTCGCTCGAGACGACCCAGCGGATCAGGTGCTGCACCAGGGTCTTGGGCACGCCGGCGTTGACGTTGTAGTGCGACATCTGGTCGCCGACGCCGTAGGTGCACCAGCCGAGCGCGAGCTCGGACAGGTCGCCGGTGCCGAGCACGATGCCGCCGCGCTGGTTGGCGAGCCGGAAGAGGTAGTCGGTGCGCAGGCCCGCCTGGACGTTCTCGTAGGTGACGTCGTAGGCCTCCGCGTCGTCGCTGGTCCCCTCGGACGCCGCGTGCCCGAGGTCGGCCAGCAGCTGCCGGGCCGCGGGACGGATGTCGATCTCCTCGAAGGTGACGCCGAGCGCCCGGCTGAGCCCCGCGGCGTACCCCTTGGTGGTCTCGCCGGTGGCGAAGCCCGGGAGCGTGAAGGCCAGCACGTCGGAGCGCGGGCGGTCGAGCCGGTCCATGGCGCGGGCCGCGACGATGAGCGCGTGGGTGGAGTCCAAGCCTCCCGAGACGCCGATGACGACCTTCGGCTGCGGCCGGCCGTCGCGCCCCATCGCGCGCAGGCGCTGCTCGAGGCCCGCCACCTGGATGCTGTAGGCCTCGTAGCAGTCCTGCGCGAGCCGGGCGGGGTCGTCGGGCACGAACGGGTAGCGGTCGACCTTGCGACGCAGGCCGTGGTCGCCCGCCGGCGGCTCGAGCCGCACCCGCACCCGGGTCACCGCCGCCGGCCCCTCGAGGAGCGCGTTGTCGTCGAAGGCGCCGGTGCGCAGCCGCTCCTGGCGGATCCGGTCGAGGTCGACGTCGACCACCGTGCGCCGCGGGCCGGAGGGGAAGCGCTCGCCCTCGCCCAGCAGGTCGCCGAGCTCGTGCACCATCGTCTGGCCGTCCCACGACAGGTCGGTCGTCGACTCGCCCTCGCCGGCCGCGGCGTAGGCGTAGGCGGCCAGGCAGCGCGAGCTCGCCGAGCGCACCAGGAGCCGCCGGTCCTCGGCCCGGGCCACCGTGATGGGCGAGCCCGAGAGGTTGACGAGCAGCGTCGCCCCGGCGAGCGCGGCCCGGGCGCTCGGCGGCACCGGCACCCAGAGGTCCTCGCAGACCTCGGCGTGCAGCACCAACCCGGGCACGTCCTCGACCTCGACCAGCAGGTCGTTGCCGAACGGCGCGAGGTGCGAGCCCACCCGGACCGGCTCGCCGTCGTCGGGGTGCCCGGCCGCGAAGTGCCGCTTCTCGTAGAACTCGCGGTAGTTGGGCAGGTGGGTCTTCGGCGCCACGGCGAGCACCTCGCCCCGGTGCACCACGACGGCGCAGTTGTAGAGCCGGTGGCCCCGCGCCAGCGGCGCACCGACGACCAGGAGCGGACGCAGCTCGCGGCTCGCCTCCACGAGCACGTCGAGGGCCGCGTGGACGTCGTCGAGCAGCGCGTCCTGCAGGAACAGGTCGTCGACGGCGTAGCCCGACAGGCACAGCTCGGGGAACACCGCGACCGCGACGGCCTCGTCGTGGCAGGCGCGAGCCTGCTCGAGGACGGTGGCGACGTTGGCCGCGGGGTCGGCCACCTCGACCGGCACCGTGCAGGCGGCGACCCGGGCGAAGCCGTGGGCGTAGGCGGATCGGAAGTCCACGGGGCCAGTGTGGCAGCCCGTCCACCCGGCTAGCGTGGCCCGCATGAGCGAGGAGAGCGCGCCGTACGGCAGCGGGTCGGGGTCACCAGCAGCACCGGCGGCCCCGACGGCACCAGCCAGGCGCGTCCGCACCCACCACCTGCGCGAGCTGAAGCAGCGCGGCGAGCGGTTCGCGATGCTCACCTCCTACGACATGTACACCGCCGAGGTCTTCGACGAGGCCGGCATCGAGGTGCTGCTGGTCGGCGACAGCGCCTCCAACAACGTCTACGGGCACGCGACCTCGCTGCCCGTCACCGTCGACGAGCTGCTGCCCCTCACCGCCGCGGTGGCGCGGTCGACACGTCGCGCCCTGGTCGTGGGCGACCTGCCCTTCGGCTCCTACCAGCGCTCGCCGGAGCAGGCCTACGACACGGCCGTGCGCTTCATGAAGGAGGGCGGCGCGCACGCGGTCAAGCTCGAGGGCGGGGTCGAGATGGCTCCGCAGGTCGAGCTGCTGACCCGCGGCGGCGTGCCCGTGATGGGCCACGTCGGCTTCACCCCGCAGAGCGAGCACACCCTCGGCGGCTACCGCGTCCAGGGCCGCGGTGAGGCCGCCGAGCGGGTGCTCGCCGACGCGCGGGCGGTCGAGGCCGCGGGCGCCTTCGCCGTGGTGATGGAGATGGTGCCCGCCGACGTCGCCGCCCAGGTGACCGCCGAGCTCGCCATCCCCACCATCGGCATCGGGGCCGGCGCCGGGTGCGACGGCCAGGTGCTCGTCTGGCAGGACGCCTTCGGGCTCCGCTCGGGCCGCATGCCCCGCTTCGTCAAGCAGTACGCCGACCTCCGCGGCGTGCTCTCCGAGGCCGCCCGCGCCTACGCGGCCGAGGTCCGCGACGGATCGTTCCCCGACGCCGACCGCAGCTTCTGAGGATGTCCGGCGGCTCCCGCCGTCACTTCTGTCCGTTTTAGTCGTTTTGCTACCTCGGTCCGGATTCTGACCCAGAATCGGAGCCGTCCCCTCCGCACCCCGCACGGATCGAGATGGCCCGATGGCTCTGTCAGCCCTGTCGCCCACCGCACGCCGACGTCGCCCCAAGAAGCGTCGGCCGCGCAAGCGGCGTCCCACGCGGCCGGTCGCCACGACCCCGAAGCCCACCCCGAAGCCCGCCCCGAAGCCGACCCCAACCCCGACACCCACGCCGACCCCCACCCCGACCGCGCCCGTCACCACGGCTCCGAAGCCGTCGCAGCCGCCGGTGGTCGCGGAGGGCCAGCGCGTCTCCGTGCTCCCCACGCCCGTGCTCACCGCCACGGCGACGCCCACCGACACCGAGCGCCTCTACCTCAACCGCTTCGGCACGGGCTTCTCGCAGCGCTCGCTGCAGCAGCTACGCCGCTTCGCCTCGCCCCAGGCGTGGCTGCAGGCCCAGCTGACCCCGGCGCGCTTCGACGAGAACCCCAAGGTCGCGACGGTCGACGGGTGGTTCGCCTCCCTGCTCGGCGACTCCCCCGCCGTGCGGTGGAAGAAGCAGTCGGACGGCGTCAAGGGCGGCTGGGTCTACGGCCACGAGCTCGGCAACTGGTCGATCCTGCGCCGGATCTACTCCGAGCGCACCGTCCACGAGACGATGACCGACTTCTGGTCGACCAACCTGCACGTCCCCGTGACGCACGACCGCGCGTGGATCTGGCGCGTCGACTACGACCGGACCATCCGCGAGCACGCCCTCGGCCGGTTCGAGGACCTGCTGCGCGAGTGCTCGCTGCACCCGTCGATGCTCTTCTACCTCGACAACTACCGCTCCGTGCGCGGCAACCCGAACGAGAACCAGGGCCGTGAGCTGCTCGAGCTGCACAGCGTGGGCCGTGCCGCCGGCTACACCGAGGGCGAGGTCAAGGACTCGGCGAAGATCCTCTCCGGCTGGAGCGTGAACTTCTCGACCTCGACCGGTGACTTCTCCCCCGTCTACGACCCGCGCAAGCACACCACCGGCGCGGTCAGCGTGCTGGGCTTCTCCTCCGCGAACGCCTCCGAGGACGGGCGCCAGGTCACCGTCGACTACCTGCGCCACCTCGCCCACCACCCCGCGACCGCTCGCACCCTCGCCCTCAAGCTGGCGCTGTGGTTCGTCTCCGACGACCCCAGCGACGCCCTCGTCGCCGACCTGGCCCAGAGCTACCTCAGCAACGACACGTCCATCGCCGCGGTCCTGACCACCCTGGCCGCCCACCCGGAGTTCCTCGCGTCGCGGGGACTGAAGGTGCGCACCCCGATCCAGGACCTCGTGGCCACCGCCCGGGTGCTCGAGGTCGAGGCGGACAAGGCGCACACCAACGGCGACGGCGACGACACCTACGCCCGGCACGCGAACTGGACCCACCAGAGCCTGGCGGCGTTCAGCTGGCCGCGGCCCGACGGCCCGCCGGTGCGCAACGGTGCCTGGTCCACCCCGTCGCGGATGTTCGGCTCCTACGGCATGCACTGGGCCCACGCCGGTGGGTGGTGGCCCAAGGGTGCCGCCTACAAGCCGGCGTCGTACTGGGTCAACGGCTCCGGGCAGAGCTTCGACGCGTACGTCGACCTCGTCTGCCGGCGCCTGCTCGGCACCCCGGCCGACGCCCGGCTGCTGCGGGCGGCGCGCCAGGCCGTGGCCGGCGCCACCTGGTTCGACCCCTCCAAGCCCCTGCGGGCCGACTCACCGGTCCGCGGCTGGCTCGGCGTCCGCATCGTCGCCACCCTGCTCGACTCCCCCGACCACATGCTCACGTGAGGCCCGTGATGACCACCACCACCCCCGACTGCTGCGCCGGCTTCGAGGCCGCGGCCGCGTCGCGCCGCACCATGCTCAAGGGCGCCCTCGGCCTCGGCGCCGGGCTCGCCGCCACCCAGGTGTTCGGCGAGTCGGTGCTCCAGGCCAGCCACGCCGGCGTGCGCGGCGGCAACGTCCTGGTCGTGCTGTCGCTGCGCGGCGGCATCGACGGGCTCGGCGTCGTGGTGCCCCACGGCGCCGGCGCCGCCGACCAGATGCGCACCCTGCGCCCGACGACCAAGCTCGCCACCTCCGCCCTGGTGCGTCCCGACGCGATGTTCGGGCTGCACCCGAAGCTGGCACCGCTGGCGCCGCTCTGGGACTCGGGCGAGCTCGCCGCGATCCAGGCCGTCGGCCTGCCCGCCCCCAACCGCTCCCACTTCGCCGCCATCGAGGAGGTCGAGGACGCCGCCCCCGGGTCGCAGCTGCGCACCGGGTGGATCAACCGCATGATCGGCACGGCCAACACCTCGGGCGCGGTCTCCGCCAACGGCGGGGTGATGGACGCCGTGGGCCTGGGCCAGCCGTTCCCGACGACGGCCCTGACCGGCGACGCCCCCGTGCTGACCGCCAGCAGCCTCGACGGGCTCAAGGTCGCGGGCCTCGACGACGGCTACGTCACCGGCCGCTACGACAGCCTCGCGACCAGCTGGACCGGGGCGCAGGGTCCGTTGGCCCGGGCGGCACGCGAGGCCGTCGGGATCTCCCGCAGCACCAACGGCAAGATCTCGGGCGCGACGAGTGCGGCGGCGTACCCGAACGAGTGGTACGACCGCCCCTTCGCCGAGCCGCTCAAGAGCGCCGCGGGGCTGGTCCGCGCCGACCTCGGCACCGACGTGATCGCGATCGACGCCGGCTCGTGGGACTACCACAACAACTACGGCACGGCCGACTGGGGCAGCATGCAGACGAGCCTCTCCGGCCTCGCCCGCTCGCTGGCGGCGTTCTTCGCCGACCTCGGTCCGCTGCGCTCCCGCGTCACGGTGGTCACGATCAGCGAGTTCGGCCGCCGCGTGCGCGAGAACGGCAACGCCGGGTTCGACCACGGCTGGGCCAACATGATGCTGGTGATGGGCGGCGGCGTGAAGGGCGGCAAGTACTACGGCCGCTGGCCGGGCCTGGCCGAGTCCGAGCAGGTCGACGGCGACCTCAAGGTCACCACGGACTACCGCTCGGTGCTGTGGGAGATCGTCGAGCGGCGCTTCGCCCACCGCTCGCTGCCGACGATGTTCCCGGGGTTCAACGACCTCAGCCGGCTCGGCTTCATGGCCTGAGCGGGGAGTCCAGGCCCCTGGCGCGGGTGCGTTCCGAAACGTACCTTTCATCCATGCGCCGCGCCCGCTCCCGGGTGGCCGCCCTCGGGGCCGCCACGCTCTCCGCCGTCCTCACCGCCACCTTCCTCCCCTCGGCGTCGCCGTCGGTGTCGGCAGTGCCGGCCCTGCGGGTCAGCACGGTGGTCGGGGGCCTGTCCCAGCCGTGGGACGTCGCCCCGCTGCCGGACGGGTCGCTGCTCGTCACCGAGCGCGACAGTCGGCGGCTGCTGCGCGTCGTCGACGGCGTGGCGCGGCCGGTGTCGTACCCCTCGAGCAGCGTCTGGGTCTCCGGCGAGACGGGCCTGATGGGCCTCGTGGTCGACCCGGCGTTCGCCAGCAACCGCCGCTTCTACACCTGCCAGGGCGGGTTCAACAGCGCGGTGCGCGGCGGTCACGACGTCCGCGTCGTGGCCTGGCGGCTCTCCGACGACGCCACCAGCGCGACCCAGTCGGCCGTCGTCGTGAAGGGGCTGCCCGCCACCTCGGGTCGCCACGGCGGCTGCCGGCTGCTGATGACGCCGACCAACCGCCTGCTGATCGGCACCGGTGACGCCGCCGTCGGCACCAACCCGCGCAACCTGCGCTCGCTCGGCGGCAAGGTGCTGCGGGTCGACCGCATGACCGGGGCGCCGGCGCCGGGCAACCCCTGGCCCAAGAACGCGAGCCTCGACCGCCGCAAGGTCCTGACCTACGGCCACCGCAACGTGCAGGGCCTCGCCGTGCGCGGCTCCGAGCTGTGGTCGGTGGAGCACGGCAGCTCGCGAGACGACGAGGTCAACCGCCTCGCCGCCGGCGGCGACTACGGCTGGAACCCCGTCCCCGGCTACAACGAGTCGCGGCCCATGACCGACGGCGGGCTCCCCGGCACCCAGCGCGCCGCCAAGTGGCGCTCGGGGTCGACCACGATCGCCACCTCCGGCGCCGCCTTCGTGACCGGCAGCCGGTGGGGCGACCTCACCGGCACGCTCGCGGTCGCCGCGCTCAAGGGCCAGCGGATGCTGTTCCTGCGCTTCGACGGCAGCGACCGGCTGCGGGCCACCACCGTGCCCGACGAGCTGCGGCGCTTCGGCCGGCTGCGCTCGGTCGTGCAGCTGCCCGGCGGCGGCGACCTGCTGGTCACCACCGCCAACGGCGGCGGTCAGGACCGGGTCCTGCGCGTCACCCCCGGCTAGGTGGCGGTCAGGCGGGCCACGACCGCGACGGCGGCGAACCACGTCACGAAGCCACCCACCGCGAGCCACGGCACCCGGCGCGGGCGCGGCACGAACCACCTCGTCGCGAGCCCGAAGAGCACCAGCCACAGCGCGACGGACCCCACCGTCAGCCACCAGGGCAGGTAGGGCGCCGCCGCGAGGTAGCAGAACAGCAGGCACGCCAGCGCCCCCATGCCGACGAACCCGGCGCGGGGCACCGGCGGCGGCGGGCCGGGCGGGCCGGGGCGCGGGCCGGGTGGCTGGTCGGGCACGGCGAACACCCTACGGAGCGGCCCGCTTGGACCTAGGCTGAGGCGCGCCGACGTCCCATCCGTCACGTCCGTCACTCGGGAGCCCTCATGCACCACCCCGTCGTACGCCGCCCCGCCCTCGCGTCGCTGCTGCTCGCCCTGATCGTGGGGCCCCTCGCCGCACCGGCCGGGGCCGACGAGCCGGACCCCGCCCCGGGGCCCGTCGCCACCACCCTGCGCCTCACCGCGCCCGCGAAGGTGGTCGACGAGAAGTCCGCGACGCTCGCCGCCACCTGGCGCACCGCCGACGGCGCGCCCGTGGTCGGCGGCTCGCTGGTCTTCGAGCAGAAGTCCGGCACGACGTGGAAGGCCGCCGGACGGCGCACGAGCGGTGACGACGGCACGGCCCGGCTCGAGGTCGCGCCGCGCACCGACTCGGTGTGGCGCGTCCGCGGCGCGGCCGGCTCCTCCGCGGGCGTGGCCTGGCGGGCGGCGACCTCGGGCACGGCGGCGATCGACAACGTGCCTCCCGGCACACCGGTCAGGCTCGACGGCCCGCGGCCCACGCGGCTCGCGGCCCAGGCGCGGGCGTCAGGCGCGGGCGTCAACGCCGTGGTCACCACGGTGCCCACCAGCACGTGGCGCTCCATGGTCGGTCGCAGCTGGCACCAGGGCTGCCCGGTGGGCCGCAGCGGCCTGCGGCTGCTCCGCTTCAACTATTGGGCCTTCGACGGCTACCGTCGCCGCGGCGAGCTGGTGATGAGCTCGGCGGTCGTCCACCGCGCCGCCGCGGCGCTGGGCGACATGTACCGCGCGGACTTGCCGCTGCGCAGCGTCTACCGCGTCGACCGGTTCGGCTGGAGCAAGCGGCTCCGGGGTGCCGACGACTACAAGTCGATGCGCGCCGACAACACCTCGGCCTTCAACTGCCGCGACGTGGTCAACCGGCCCGGGGTGCGCTCGCCGCACGCGTCCGGCCGCGCCATCGACATGAACCCGTGGGAGAACCCCTACCGCTCGCGCACCGGCTGGGTGCCGAACACCTACTGGGTCGACCGCTCGCACCCCCGGGTGGCGTGGCGCTCGCTGCAGCACCCGGTCGTCAAGATCTGGCGCGACCACGGGTTCCGCTGGACCTACGGCACCGGCGACAGCCAGCACTGGGACGGCCGCCGGGCGCCCCGGCTGCAGGGGTCGTTCGTGGGCTGAGCGGCCTCGCTCCCCTGCGTCAGTCCTCCTGGGCCTCGTCGTTCCACGCGGGGTCGTTGTCCCACTCCTCGTTGCGCTCCTCGACCTTGTCGAGCGCGCGCGAGGCCTCGGCCTCGGTGTCGTAGGGACCGAGCCGGTCCGAGTTGCGGCAACCCTGGCGCGGCTCGACGCGGTGGTGCTTCAGGCAGTACCAGAAGTCGCTCATGGCGCCGAAACTACACTCGCGCGGTGCCTCCGACAGCCCTCGTGACCCCCGGCCGCGTCTCGCCGCGACGTCCCGTGCCTGCGCACGTTCTGCGGCCCGAGTACGTCGACCGCCCGGCGCCCGCGCCGTACGACGGCCCCGAGGTCAAGGACGCCGGCACGATCGAGCGGATGCGGGCCGCGGGCCGGCTGGCCGCCCAGGCGCGCGACCTCGTCGGCACGCACGTGCGACCCGGCGTCACCACCGACGAGCTCGACCGCCTCGGCCACGAGTTCCTCTGCGACCACGGCGCCTACCCCTCCACCCTCGGCTACCGCGGCTTCCCGAAGTCGTTGTGCGCGAGCGTCAACGAGGTCGTGTGCCACGGCATCCCCGACAGCTCGGTGGTGCAGGACGGCGACATCGTCAACATCGACGTGACCGCCTTCCTCGACGGCGTGCACGGCGACACCAACGCCACGTTCCTGACCCCCGGGGTCGACGAGGAGGTGCGGCTGCTCGTCGAGCGCACCGAGGAGGCCCTGCGCCGCGCGATCGACGCCGTCAGGCCCGGCCGACGTCTCAACGTCGTCGGTCGCGTGATCGAGTCCTACGCCCGCCGCTTCGGCTACGGCGTCGTCCGCGAGTTCACCGGGCACGGCATCGGCACGTCGTTCCACAGTGGGCTCGTCGTGCCCCACCACGACGACCCCGAGGCCGACCTCGAGCTGCTGCCCGGCATGACGTTCACGATCGAGCCGATGCTCAACCTCGGCACGCCCGAGTGGGACATGTGGGACGACGGCTGGACCGTGGTGACGCGCGACCGCCGCCCGTCGGCCCAGTTCGAGCACACGCTGCTGGTCACCGGTGACGGAGCCGACGTCCTCACCCTGGCGTGACCCTGGCGTGACGGGGAGTCGCTAGGGTCACGACCGTGACGGGCATCTTCGAGGACTACGGGGCCCACACGGGTGCGGCCTTCGACGAGATGTACGACGGCGAGGCCCTGCGCACGCCCTACACCCGGGTGCACCCCTCCCTGCAGTCCATGGGGCGCTCCGAGCTGCAGGGTCGCGTCGAGGCGTTGCAGTCGAGCTACCTCGACCAGGGCGTGACCTTCGACATCGGCGGCGAGGAACGGGCCTTCCCGCTCGACGTGCTGCCGCGTGTCATCGAGATGGACGCCTGGTCGCGCGTCGAGGCGGGCGTGCAGCAGCGGGTGCAGACGCTCGAGCGGTTCCTCGCCGACGTCTACGACGAGGGCCAGGTGCTCGAGGACGGCGTGGTGCCCCGCGGCGTCATCACCAGCTCCTCGCACTTCCACCGGGCTGCCGCGGGCATCGAGCCGCCCAACGGCGTGCGGGTGCACGTCAGCGGCATCGACCTGATTCGCGACGACGACGGCGAGTTCCGCGTCCTGGAGGACAACGTCCGGGTGCCCTCCGGCGTCTCCTACGTGATGACCAACCGTCGCGCGATCGCCGCGGCGCTGCCGGAGGTCTTCGGCGAGCACCGCATCCGGCCCGTCGCCGGCTACCCCCAGAAGCTGCTGACCGCGCTCCGCGCCGCCGCGCCCGCCGGTGTCACCGACCCGACCGTGGTGGTGCTGACGCCCGGCGTCTTCAACGGCGCCTACTTCGAGCACGCGCTGCTCGCCCGCACCATGGGCGTCGAGCTCGTCGAGGGCCGTGACCTCGAGTGTCGGCGCGGGCGCGTCATGATGCGCACCACCCAGGGCCTCGAGCCGGTGCACGTCATCTACCGCCGCGTCGACGACGAGTTCCTCGACCCGGTCCACTTCCGCAGCTCCTCGCTGCTGGGCTGCTCGGGCCTCATCAACGCCGCCCGCTCCGGCAACGTCACCATCGCCAACGCCATCGGCAACGGCGTCGCCGACGACAAGCTGATCTACACCTACCTGCCCGACCTCGTGCGCTACTACCTCGGCGAGGAGCCGGTGCTGCGCAACGTCGACACCTGGCGGCTCGGCGACGCCGACCACCGCGAGGAGGTCATGGACCGCCTCGACGAGCTCGTGCTCAAGCCGGTCGACGGCTCGGGCGGCAAGGGCATCGTCATCGGGCCGCAGGCCAGCCGCGACGAGCTCGACGACCTGCGGGTCAAGGTGCTCGCCGACCCCCGGGCGTGGATCGCCCAGCCCGTCGTCCAGCTCTCGACGGTGCCGACGTACGTCGACGGCGTCATGCGGCCGCGCCACGTCGACCTGCGCCCCTTCGCCGTCAACGACGGCAACCGGGTGTGGGTCCTGCCCGGCGGGTTGACGCGCGTCGCGCTCGGCGAGGGCGAGCTCATCGTCAACTCCTCGCGCGGCGGTGGCTCCAAGGACACCTGGGTGCTCGCCGGCGGCGCCGCCCGGGCGGTGCCCCGGGTCGAGGTCGCCCCTGCCGCGGTGCCGACGACCAGCCAGGACGCCGGCCCCGCCCTCGACACGTTCTCCTCGGCCCAGGACCAGCAGCAACAGCAGCAACAGCAGCAGCAGCAGGGAGGCACCTCGTGCTGAGCCGCATCGCGGAGTCGTTGTTCTGGATCGGCCGCTACGTCGAGCGGGCCGAGGACACCGCCCGGATCCTCGACGTGCAGACCCAGCTGATCCTCGAGGACCCCGGTGTCGACGAGGAGAGCACCTGCCGCAGCCTGCTGTCGATCATGGGCGTCGAGGCCGACCCCGGCACGCCGGTGACGACTGCGGAGATGCTGCGGGTGCTCGCCTACGACGTCGGCTCCCCCACCTCGATCGCGGCCACCCTCGCCGCCGCCCGCGAGAGCGCACGCCGGGCCCGCGAGACGTTGTCGACCTCGATGTGGGAGGCGATGAACACCACGTGGCGCGCGATCCCGTCGGGCCACTTCCGCTCGATGCGCCCGCCGGTGGCGTTCCGGTGGGTGCGCGACCGTGCGGCGCAGGTCAACGGCATCGCCGAGGCCACGATGACCCGCGACGAGGGCTACCAGTTCCTGGTGCTCGGCCGCTCCATCGAGCGGGCCGACATGACCTCGCGGCTGGTGGCGACGGCAGCGCTGGGGTCCGACTCCGCGTGGGGCACCTCGCTGCGGGCGTGCGGCGCCTACGAGGCCTTCCTGCGCACCTACCGCGGGCTCGAGACCGAGCGGGGCGCGGCGGAGTTCCTGCTGCTCGACCGCCTCTTTCCCCGCTCGGTGGTCTTCGGCCTGACCCAGGCCGAGCGCTGCCTCGAGAGCGTGGAGTCCGGCGGCACCCGCGCCGGCGTGCAGAACGAGGCGCAGCGCCTGCTCGGTCGCACCCGCGCCGAGCTCGAGTACCGCTCGCTGTCCGACGTCGTCGCCGAGCTGCCCGCCGAGATGGAGCGCCTGCAGCGCACCTGCGCCCTCGCGACCGACGCCATCACCCGCCGCTACTTCGCCGGCGCCGAGGCCACCGAGTGGCACGGCGTGCGGGCGTGACCCGGGAGTCCCCATGAGCATGCAGCTGCGGATCGTCCACACGACCGGCTTCGAGTACGACGGCAAGGCCAACTCGTCCTTCAACGAGGCGCGGCTGACCCCGCAGACCTCGCCGGGGCAGATCGTCGTGCACAGCCGGGTCGAGGTCTCCCCCACCCCGTGGACCTACACCTACCGCGACTACTGGGGTGCGCAGGTCACCGCCTTCGAGGTGCTCGACCCCCACCACGCGCTGACCGTGGTCGGCACCGCCACGGTGCACACCGACCGGGTGCCCGCCGGCGAGCCGTCGCTGTCGTGGGAGCAGCTGCGCGCGCCCGAGGAGGCCGACCGCCACGTCGAGTACCTCGTGCTGCCCCAGCGCGTGGCCCCCGCGCCCGACCTCGCGGCCCGGGCGCGCGAGATCGCGGCTGCGAGCGCCACACCCGGCGAGGCCGCGGCCCGGGTCTGCGCCGTCGTGTACGACGAGGTCAAGTACGTCTCCGGCTCGACGACGGTCGACGCCGCCGCGGCGCACTCGTGGGAGCGGCGTACCGGCGTGTGCCAGGACATGGCCCACATCTCCATCGGCGCCCTGCGCAGCGTCGGCATCCCGGCCCGCTACGTCTCCGGCTACCTCCACCCGCGCCTCGAGCCCGAGGTCGGCGAGCCTGCACGCGGCGAGTCGCACGCCTGGGTCGAGTGGTGGGACGACGGCTGGCGGGGCTACGACCCCACCAACGCCACCGAGCCCGGCGACCGGCACGTCGTGACCGCCACCGGTCGCGACTACAACGACGTCAAGCCGCTCTCGGGCATCTTCTCCGGCTCCGGCACGTCCCGGATGTTCGTCGACGTGCAGGTCACCCGGCTGGCCTAGGACCCGCCCCAGCGGGCACCCAGGGTCATGCCGCAGCTGCCCGCTCCCCCGTCGCCGACCGACGGCGCGACCCCCGACGACGTCGCCGCCTGGGTGGCCGAGCACCTGGGCGACCTGACGCTCGAGGGCGCGGACGGCGTGCGGCCGGGAGCCGTCCGGGGTGGTCAGACGGCGGCCGACGTCGCCCTGGCCGGCCTCGACGTGGCCGGCTACGCCCGCTCGCGCAGCACCGTGCTGCCGGAGTCGCGCCGCGGTGCGACGCGGGTGTCGCCGTACGTGCGCCACGGGCTGCTGCCGCTACGCACGGTCTGGGACGCGGTGTCGGGGGCACCGGGACGCGATCGCTTCCGCTACCGCGAGGAGCTGATGTGGCAGGAGTACTCCCGTCACGTCTACGCCCGCGCTGGCCGCGCGACGGGGCAGCCGCTGCGCCGCGAGCAGCCCGTCCCGGTCGCGGGGTGGTCGCGAGAGCCCTGGCCGCGCGAGATGGCCTGCATGGACCTCGTCGTCGGCGGGCTCGAGGACGACGGCTGGCTGGTCAACCAGACCCGCATGTGGGCGGCCTCGCAGTGGGCGGTGCGGGCCGGGGCCGACTGGCGCGAGGGCGAGGACGCCTTCTTCACCCACCTGCTCGACGGCTCGCGCGCCGCCAACCGGCTGGGCTGGCAGTGGACGGTCGGCACCGGCAGGTCCAAGCCCTACGGCTTCAGCCGCTGGCAGGTCGAGAAGCGCTCGCCGCAGCTGTGCCGCGGCTGCGCGCTCCGCGACGACTGCCCGGTGCAGGACTGGCCCGACAGCACGCCCGGCGGCCCTGTCGACGGCGCGCCCGACCTCGGCCGCGGGCCGACGCCCGCCGGCCCCGACGCCTCACCGTTGGTCGACGCCGAGGCCGTGTGGCTGACCGCCGAGTCGCTGGGCGTGGACGACCCCGCGCTCGCGGCCGACCCCGACCGCGTCGCCGTCTTCTGCTTCGACGAGCCGCTCCTCGCCCGGCTGCGGCTCTCCGGCAAGCGGCTGGTGTTCCTCGCCGAGACCCTCGGCGAGCTGGCCACCACCCGGCCGCTGGAGGTGCGCCGCGGCCGGGTCACCGACGAGCTGGCCGGGCGCACCCTGGCCGCCACCTGGGCGCCGGTCCCCGGCTTCGCCGACCGCTCGGCGCGGCTCGACGTCACCGAGCTGCACCCCTGGCCGTGGCTGGTGCGCCCGCGCGAGGCGCCGCTGCGATCGTTCTCGGCCTGGCGCAAGGCGGTCGGCAACCCGCGCTGAGCGGTCGCGCGTGGTGGCGTCCCCTGAGGCAGACCGGTCGCCGCCGACGTGTCCGCTGCGTCCCGGACCAGACGGGGCACCCCGGCTGCCCGGTTCGCGCTCCGGCCTGCGTCCAGGTCACTGCGGCGCCGAGTGGCTGCGTGCCGGGTCTCGGCGACGCGGGACCGAGGAGCGGGGTACGGGTCGCCCATGACGACCGCGCCGACCGTGCCCGACCCGCTCGACCCCGGCATCGACCCCGACGAGCAGCAGCCCGCGCCCCCGCCCGACGAGGTCCCCGACCCGGTGCCCGGCGCCGACCCGGTGCCGCCTGCGTCGTGACCGCGTGACGACCGCCCACCGATGAGTCGGCGGTCGGGCGCGGGTCCCTCCCCCATGATCGACCTGCACCCCACCAGCGACCGCACCGCCGCGATCGTCGCCGGACTCGCCGACGACGACCTCGACCGACCCACCGTCGCGGGCAGCGTGCGGCAGGTGCTGCTGCACCTGCTCGGGCTCAGCGAGGCCTTCCGTGACGCGGCGTCGAAGTCCCTCGGCGCGAGCACGGACCAGCCACCCGCCCCGCTCGACGGTCCCCTTCCGGACGGCTGGCGCGACCTCGTGCGCACGCGGCTGACCGAGCTCGCCGACGCCTGGGACGACCCGGCCGCCTGGGAGGGCATGACCCGCGCGGGAGGCATCGACCTCCCCGGCGAGGTGTGCGGGCTGGTCGCCCTCGACGAGGTGCTGCTGCACGGCTGGGACCTCGCGGCCGCGACCGGGGCGGCGTACGACCCGACCGACGCGGAGTGCGACGCCGTACTGCCCATCGTCAGCCCGTCGGAGCAGGTGCCGGACGGCTCGGACCGCGGCGGGCTGTTCGGCCCGGTGGTCCCGGTGCCCGACGACGCGTCGCGCTTCGAGCGCGTGCTGGGCCTCGCCGGCCGCGACCCGCGCCCCTGAGACGCGACGACGGGCGGGGAGCCTGGTGGCTCCGCGCCCGTCGCGGTCGTGCGCGTGGATCAGCGGCCGAGGCCGGCCTTGTCGACGGCCCGGTGGAAGCGCATGCCGGCGAGGCCGCCGAGCATGGCGCCGACGAGGCTCACGACCACGACTCCCACGAGGGCGACGACGGCTGCGAGGCTCAGGTCGGGGAGGCTGCCCGGGATCCGCGGGAAGCTGTTGAGCTGGTCGAGCACGTCGAACTGGGCGCCGCCGATCGCCCCGAGGATCGCGACGACGATCGCGGCCACGATCGACCAGGCGAAGACCGCGATGCCCTGGCGGGCGCCGTTGAAGCGCGCCATGCGGCCGGCGACGTAGCCGCCGCTGTAGTAGCTGACGAAGATGACGACGAGCACGAGGACGACCCCGGCCCAGCCGATCTGCTCGGCGGAGATGCCCTGGTTGCTGGCGGCGTCGGCCACCTCGGAGGCGCTCGAGACGAGGCCCACGCCGGCGCCGGCGGCGGCGATGAGCGCGGTCAGGATGACGCCCATGCCGGTGGCGGTCAGCCACCCGAAGAAGGCGGAGCCGATCTTGATGCCGCCGTACGCCTCCTTCTCGCGTGCGACGGTGGTCTTGCGATCGGCGACGGGCTCGCCGGTCCCGGTCGCCCGGGGGTCGGTGCTGGTCATGGTGGTCCTCCTCGGTCGGGGAAGCCGTCCGCGAAGGGCACGGACGTCAGGCTTACGGTGTAAGCCTTGTACTTGAGGAAGTAACCACTCTGGGCCCTCTTGACACAGCAGAAGCGTGCCCGTGGCGCTCCGGCACGACGTGGGCCTCGACCCTCAGGACCCGTTCCAGGTGTAGATGCGAGCCCAGTCCACCTCGAACGTCACCGGGTCGCGGTCGGCGCTCGGTGTCGGCAGCTTGCCGTCGATCCGCTTGATGACGTTCTGGAAGCCCATCCACATCACCTTGCCGGGGATGGCTTCGCCGGGCGAGGTGATGGTGTGGGTCGTCCGGCCGTTCAGCGTGAACGTGACCGAGGTCGGCGTCCACTCGACTCCCGCCACCTGCCACGCGGCGAAGTTCGCCTTCTGTACTGGAGCCGATATCTGTGGGTGCGACCCGCCGACCTGCTCTCCGTAGTGCAGCGTCTGGCGCATCTGACCGCGCTGGTCCCATGGCGACTCCCCGAAGATCTCGTAGAAGTCGAGCTCTCCGTCGACGGGCCACTTCCCGCCGGACTTGCCGTCGGGCCAGGTCAAGGCCGCAGCCCAGTGACCGAAGCCCTTCTCGTACCGGATGCGCGCCTCGTACTTGCCGTACCGGTTCTTGAAGGCGTCCTTCCAGCCGCCCACTCCCCCCGAGAGCCACCTGCCGTTGACGAAGCGGTTGTGGAGCTTGAGCGTGCCTCCGAAGACCTCGACCTGGCTGGGGTCCCACTGGGTGTCCGCCGAGCACCCGCACGTGGTCGTGAACGGCTCCCACTGGGTCTTGTCGAGGCCCGGGCCAGTGAAGTCGTCTTGCTTCTTCAGCGTGAAGTCGGGCTCCGTCGAGATCACCGTGAGCTTGGCCTGGCCCGACCTCGTCGGTGTCGTCACCCGATAGGTGAAGGTGTAGGTGCCCGTGCTCGGCACCTCCACCGACAGCTTCCACCCGTCGGTCGTCGCGATCGTCCCCGCGGGCTTGGACACCACGGAGAGCCGCTTGGGGGTGCCGGGCACGACGTCGTTCTGGACGACGTTCTTCGTCGCGGAGACGCCGGGCTCGACACGGATGGTCTCGCCCTTCATCGTGACCGCGGCCTCCTCGGCCGCCACCGGGCCCGGCACCACCACCGCGAGCGAGCCGAGGGCAACGGCCCCCACGACTCCCAGCCCTCGTGCCTTCGCGCGTGTGCTCCCCATGACTGCCTCCCGAGATCGTGCGCCGGCCGGTGCCGGCGCACGCAACCTAACCCGGGGACGGCCGTGCCCCCAGGGCTGTGGCGACAATCCGCCGCGCTCGAGGGTGCAGGCGGGTCGTGCGACGGCGCCCCTCGGCGCCGCAGGTCAGGGGTGTGGTGCGGACGGGCTGGCCTGTAGGCCGGGTTCTGTACGCCGCGGGCCTCACGGCACCGCGGGCGGCGACCATCCATCTCGGGGTGCCGTTGCCGACACCCTCCAGCGACCTACCCGCCAGCTCGGGCGGACCACCCTCGAGCGCTGGCTGTCTGGTCTTGCTCCGGGTGGGGTTTGCCTAGCCGCGACGGTCGCCCGTCGCGCTGGTGGTCTCTTGCACCACCGTTTCACCCTTGCCAGGACCCCGACGTGCGGAGCCTGGCGGTCTGTTCTCTGTGGCACTGATCCCGCGGGTCACCCCGGGTGGGCGTTGCCCACCACCCTGTCCTGTGGAGCCCGGACCTTCCTCGACACCCACCCCGGATCGCTCCGTGGTGCGTGACGCGGTCGCCCGGCCAGCCCGTCCGCTCCGAGCAGGATAGGCCCTCCTACGCTGTGCCGCGTGCTGGTGCTGCTGCCGCCCTCCGAGGGCAAGTCCGTCCCGCGTCGCGGCAAGCCCCTCGACCTCACCTCGCTGTCCTTCCCCGACCTCACGCAGGCCCGCGCCGAGGTCGTCGACGCGCTGGTCGCGCTGTGCCGCGACGACGCCGACTCGGCGAGCCACGTGCTCGGGCTCGGCCCCACCCAGACCGACGACGTACGTCGCAACGGCGCGCTGTGGGAGGCCCCCACCGTGCGCGCGGACGCGCTCTACACGGGCGTGCTCTACGACCACCTCGACCTCGCGACCCTCGACGCGGCCGCCCGCCGCCGCGCCACCCGCTGGCTCGCGGTCACCAGCTCGGTCTTCGGGCTGCTGCGTCCCGGCGACCGGGTGCCGTCGTACCGCCTCTCGGGCGACACCACGCTGCCCGACCTCGGCGGCGTCGCGGCCCACTGGCGTCGTGCGCTCGGCCCGGTCGCGCAGGAGGCCGCGGGCGGCGGGCTGGTCGTCGACCTGCGCTCGTCGACGTACGCCGCCTTCTGGCGGCCCGGCGCTGACCTCGCCCGCCGCGTGGCGACGGTGCGGGTGCTGCAGGAGCGCGACGGCCGACGAAGCGTGGTCAGCCACTTCAACAAGGCGACCAAGGGGCGGCTCGTGCGCGCCCTGCTCGAGCGCGGCGAGTCGCCCCGCACCCCGACGGCCCTCGCGACGCTGCTGACCGACCTGGGCTGGCACGTCGAGACCGAGCCGGAGAAGACCGGCACCCGCCTCGACGTGGTGGTCACCGAGGTCTGAGCGCCGGTCCCGGTCGGGCAGCGAGGTCAGCGAGACGTACGGCGGGTGCGGCGGGCGTGGAGGGCGAGGCCGCAGAAGCCCCAGGTGGTGGCGACGAACGACGCTGCCGCCGCGGCCTTGAAGGTCGGGCGCTGTGCCATGTCGCGGTCGAAGGCCATCGGCAGGAACGCCATCGCGTTGGTCCACGCCCCCACCTGCAGCGCCCGCTGGGCCGAGGCCGGGGCGTCGGGCACCGCCAGCCCGGCGGCGACGCTCGCCGTGCCGAGCATGGCGAGGTCGAGGTGCCACTGCCGGATCCGTGAGCCGTCGACGATGCCGAGGCGTCGCGCGAGGTCGGGCTGCTGCGTCACGAGCGTGTAGACCCAGCCCGACAGCGCGCCCGCGGCGAGCTCGGCCAGCCCCGACTCCACCAGCGGCGAGACCGGCCGCGTGCTCACAGGCCGACTCCCGTCGGGCGGCCGTTGAACAACCGCAGCTGCGGGTGGACGGCGCCGTCGTCGTCGGCGAAGTAGGTCAGCACGGTCACCGACGCGGGCGCCAGCTCCATCCGGTACGCCGCGTCGAGCGAGGCGCCGACCGCGTCGGCGACGAGCACCTTGATCGGGGTCACGTGGGAGACGACGACCACGGTGCGACCGGCGTGCTCGGCGAGCAGCCGGTCGCGCCCCTCCAGGACCCGGGTGCGTACGCCGGCGAGCGACTCGCCGCCGTGGGGCGCGGAGTCGGCGTCGCCCAGCCAGGCCGCGAGGTCGTCGGGGTGCTGCTCGTGCACCTCGGCGTAGGTCAGGCCGTCCCAGGACCCGAACTCCATCTCAGCGAAGGCGTCCTCGACGACCGGCTCGTGGGCGGTGGCCGACCCGAGCTGCTCGACGAGGACAGCGGCGGTCTCGCGGGTGCGGCGCACGGGCGAGGTGACGACGACGTCGAAGGAGTCGGCGAGCGGGGCGAGCCACGCACCGGTGGCCGCGGCCTGCTCGCGACCGGTCTCGTTGAGCGGCGGGTTGCTGCTCGCGAGGCCGCCCGAGAAGCGCTTGGCCACCGTGTGGTCGGTGACCCCGTGTCGCACGAGCACGAGCGTGGTCGACGAGGCCGGGCCGCCCCAGCCCCGGCTGGTCGTCACAGGCCGGACTCCGGGGTGCGCACCAGGATCCGGCTGCACTCCTCGCACCGCACCACGCGGTCCTCGGGGGCGGCGGCGATGGTGGCGAGGTCCGCGGGGTTGAGGGTGAGCCGGCAGCCCCCGCACTCGCGACGTCGCAGCGCCGCGGCGCCGACGCCGCCCTTCTGCGCCCGCAGCCGCTCGTAGAGCGTGACGAGGTCGTCCGGGAGGTCGGCGGCGACCGGCGAGCGCTGCGCCTCGACCTCCGCGAGCTCGGCCCGCAGGCCCTCCTGCTTCTCGTCGAGCTCGGCCTGGAGCTGGGACCGGTGGCCGTCGAGCTCGGCCAGGTCGGCCTCACGGGCGCTCAGGTCGGTCTGGGCCGACTCGAGCCGCTCCATCACCTCGAGCTCGACGTCCTCGAGCTCGCTGATGCGCCGCTGCAGCGACTGCTGCTCGCCCACCAGCCGGTCGAGCGCCTTGGGGTCGCCCACCGAGCCGCCGTCGAGGAGCTGCTGGTTGCGCGTGCGGCGCGTCTTGACCTGCTCGACGTCGGCGTCGGCCCGCTCCTGCTCAGCGGTGGTGTCGCTGACCACGACCCGCAGGTCGCGCACGGTGCCGTCGAGCTGCCCGCGTCGCTGGTCGACGTCGGCGAGCTTCACCGCCTCGGGCAGCGAGCCGAGCCGGGTGCGCAGGGCGTCGGCACGGGAGTCGAGCTCCTGCAGGTCGAGGAGTCGGAGCTGGGTGGCGGGATCGGCCTGCACGGGTGGTGGGTCCTCCTGAGGTGGGCAGGTCAGACGCGGAAGGTCCACGGGTCGGTGCAGACCTCGCTGACGAGGACCTCCACCGTATCGCCCAGCGCGCCCACCAGCCGCTCCCGGAGCACCGGCAGCCACGTGCTCTCCGCGGCCCAGTGCGGCACGTCGACCAGCGCGGGCGCGCCGGCGCCGGCCGCGACGTGCTCCCGCAGCTCGGACGCCGGGTGGTGCCGCAGGTCGGAGGTGACGTAGACGTCGGCGCCGACCTGCCGCGCGCGGTCGAGCAGGAAGTCGCCCGCACCGCCGCACAGCGCCACCGTCGCCACCTCCTGGTCGGGGTCGCCCGCGACGAGCAGCCCCCGGGCGGTGGGCCCCACGACGGCCGCGACGGTGTCGGCGAAGGTGCGCAGGTCGGTGGGCTCGCGCAGCCGCCCGATCCGCCCCGACCCCCGGCCCGGGTCGCCGAGCGCGGCCGCCTCGAGCACGTGGTATGCCGGCTCCTCGTAGGGGTGGGCGGCGAGCGCCGCCGCGACGACCCGCTCGCGCGACCCGCGCGGGAGCACCACCTCGACCCGCTCCTCCTCGACCACCTCGGACCGGCCGACCTCCCCCACCGTCGGGCTCGCCCCGTCGAGCGGACGGAAGCGACCCTCGCCGGGGGCGGAGAAGCTGGCCGCCTCGTAGTCACCGAGGCGTCCTGCTCCCGCGGCGGCCAGCGCCTCGCGCAGCGCCGGGGCGTCGGCGCGCGGCACGAGGACGACGAGCACGTCGAGCGCCGGCCGGGGGTCGGGGTCGAGCGGCAGCACGCCGACCAGGCCGAGCGCCAGCGCCATCGACTCCGAGACGCCGCCGACCGGGGAGTCGGCGTTGGTGTGCGCGGTGTAGAGGCCGCAGCCGTTGCCGAGCAGCCGGTGGGCGACCCGGCCCTTGGGCGTGGTCGCGGCGACGCCGTGGACGCCCTGGAGGAAGAGCGGGTGGTGCGTCACGAGCAGGTCGGCGTCGGTGAGCACCGCCTCGTCGACCACCGCGGCGACGGGGTCGACGGCGAGCAGCACGCGGCGTACCTCGTCGGCGGGGTCGCCCAGCACCAGGCCGACGGCGTCCCAGGAGTCGGCCGTGTGGGGCGGGTACCACTGCTCGAGCAGCCCGGTGATGTCTCCCAGCGTCGCCATGCGGCGAGGCTAGCGGGGCAGCTCAGTTGACCTGGCGCTCGCGACCCTCCCAGTAGGGCGCCCGCAGCTTGAACTTCTGCAGCTTGCCGGTGGCGGTGCGGGCCAGGACGTCGCGGAACTCCACCGACGACGGCGCCTTGTAGCGCGCGACCTTGGACTTCACGTAGTCGACGAGCTCCTGCTCGGACAGCTCGGAGCCCTCGTTGAGCACGACCAGCGCCTTGATGGTCTCGCCCCACTTGTCGTCGGGCACGCCGATCACGGCGACCTCGGCGACGTCGGGGTGGGAGAAGATGGCGTCCTCGACCTCGATCGAGGAGACGTTCTCGCCGCCGGTGATGATGACGTCCTTCTTGCGGTCCGAGATCGTGAGGTAGCCGTCGTCGCCGATCACGCCGCCGTCACCGGTGTGGAACCACCCGTCGCCCAGGGCCGCCTCGGTCGCCTCGGGCTGCTCCCAGTAGCCCTCGAGCACGACGTTGGAACGCGCGAGCACCTCGCCGCCCTCGGAGACACGCAGCGTCACCCCCAGGGCGGGCTGGCCTGCACGGACGAGGTTGGCGGCGCGGTCCTCGGGATCGAGGTCGTCCCACTCGGACCGGGTGCGGTTGACCGTCAGCAGCGGTGAGGTCTCGGTCAGGCCGTAGATCTGGATGAACTCCCACCCCAGCTCGGCCTCGACCCGCGCCACCGTGCGCGTCGGCGGCGGTGCACCGGCGACGATGATGCGCACCCGGTCGCGGCCGGGCACCTCGCCCTCCCAGGTCTCGGCGGCCTCGAGCACCGACGCCACGACGGCCGGCGCGGCGCACATGACGGTGACGCCGTGCTCCTCGACCCGACGCAGGATCTCGGCGCCGTCGACCTTGCGCAGCACCACGTGCTTCATGCCGAGGCCGGTCGCGACGAACGGCCAGCCCCAGCCGTTGGCGTGGAACATCGGCAGCGTGTGGAGGTAGACGTCGCGGTCGGTGGCGCCGGCGTGCAGCCCGAAGGTCACGGCGTTGGTCCAGATGTTGCGGTGGGTGATCTGCACGCCCTTGGGCCGCGCGGTCGTGCCGGAGGTGTAGTTGATCGTCGCCGTGGCGTTCTCGTCGTGCTCCCACGGCTCGGGGTCGACCCCCTCGGCGTACATCTGGTCGTCGTCGCCGATGACGAAGCGGTGCTCGCACTCCACGTCGGCCAGCGCCTCGTCGAGCTCGGGGTCGACGTAGAGCACCCGGGCGCCGGAGTGCTCGACGATGTAGCGCACCTCGTCGACGGAGAGCCGGAAGTTGATCGGCACCAGCACCCGGCCCCAGCCGGTGACGCCGAAGAACGCCGTGAGCAGCCGGGCGCTGTTGTGAGAGACGTAGGCGACCCGCTCCCCCACCCCGATGCCGAGCCGGTCGAGGCGAGCCGCCTGCGCCGCGGCCAGCTCGCCCATGCGGCCGTAGGTCAGCTCGCCCAGGCTGGCGGCCGGCTGCTGCGGCTCGTCGACGACGCCGGTGCGATCGGCGTAGACGGCGAGCGCGCGCTGCAGGAAGTCGGCGGCGGAGAACGGCACGAGCATCGGGTGTGACTCCCTTCACGTCGGTGGTGCTGCCACCCTAGTGGGAGCCACCCACGACGATGAGAGGACTCTCATGCCCGTCTCATCGAGCATCCACGAGGGAGCCGGACGATGTTCGGCATGACCCGCCCTGCCCAGGTCCTCGTGGGCGTCCTCGCCCTGGTCGCCCTCACCGCGGGGGCCTACGCGGTCGGCAGCGCCACGTCGTACGACGACCCGCCGCCCACCCGCGAGATCGTCGTCGACGAGGTCGCCAGCGACCCGTCGCCCTCGACGAGCCCGTCGCGCCGTTCGTCCGGCGCTCCGTCCGCTGGTCCGTCCCGTCCGCCCCGCGAGCGCGCCGACGACCGTCGCGACGACCGTGGCGGCGTCGAGGTCGTGACGCCGCGTCCCCAGCAGCTCGACGGCGACGACGACGGGCCGGACGACGACGGGCCGGACGACGATGATGACGACGACGGGGACGACGACGGGGACGATGACGACTGAGGCCCCGCCGGGCCACCGCGGCTGGCGCGACCGGTTGGCCGGCGTCTCGGTCCGCACCCGGATCGCGGTGTCGGTGGCCGTGCTCGTCGCCGTCGCGCTCGCGACCAGCGGCGTGCTCGTCTACGTGCTCGAGGCGGAGCGGCAGCGCGACGCGACGTACGCCAACGTCGACCAGGAGCTCGCCGAGCTCGCCAAGCTCGGCCAGGACCAGCGGCTGCGCACGTCGCAGGCGCTGCTCGAGGCGTTCCTGGTGCGCAACGTGCCCGACGACGACGAGCTCTTCGTCGGGTGGTGGAACGGAGCCTCGCAGCAGGCGAGCGCGCACCCGCTCGTCTCCGAGACGACCCGCGACGACCCCGGCTTCCGGGGGGCCGTCGCCAGCCTGCTGCCCGACGGCGGGTCGACGACCCGTGACGTGCCGGGCATCGGCCGCTACCTGATGACGGTGCAGCCCGTCGGCACCGGTGCCGACGGCGGGCCCGACGCCCTGGTCGTCGTGAACTACCTCGACTCCCAGAGCGCCGAGCTGCGCCGCACGATCCAGACGTACGCCGTCGTGGCGGCCGTGCTGCTCGTCCTCGTCGCCGGCGCCGCGTGGCTGCAGGCGGGCCGGCTGCTGCGCCCGCTGCGGGCGCTGCGGGAGAACGCCGAGGAGATCAGCGCCACCGACCTCTCGCGCCGCCTCGAGGTCGCCTCGAGCGACGACATCGGGCAGCTCACCCGCACCTACAACGCCATGCTCGACCGGGTGCAGCAGGGCTTCGGCGCGCAGCGGCAGTTCCTCGACGACGCCGGCCACGAGCTGCGGACGCCGCTGACGGTGCTCCAGGGCCACCTCGAGGTGCTCGACCCCGGCGACCCGGCCGACGTCGACGAGACCCGGGCGCTGCTGCTCGACGAGATCGAGCGGATGTCGCGCCTGGTCGACGAGCTCATCCTGCTCGCCAAGAGCGACCGGCCCGACTTCGTGCGTCCGGGCCCCACCAGCGTCGCGGGCCTGGTCGAGCTGGTGCACCGCAAGGCCTCAGCCCTCGCCATCGACCGCACGTGGACCCTGGGCGACCTCCCCCCGGAGGAGGTGTCGGCCGAGCTCGACGAGCAGCGCGTCACCCAGGCGCTGCTCCAGCTGTGCGACAACGCCGTCAAGCACACGACGGGCGGCGACCGGGTCACGCTGGCCGCCCACGTCGACGGTCGGGACGTCGTGCTCAGCGTCACCGACACCGGCCACGGCGTGGCCCCCGAGGCGCGCGAGCGCATCTTCGAGCGCTTCGGCCGCGCCGAGGTCCTCGACGGCGACGAGGGCTTCGGCCTCGGGTTGTCGATCGTCCGCGCCATCGCCGAGGCCCACGGCGGCGAGGCCCGCGTCGACGACGGCCCCGGCGGTGGCGCCCGCTTCGCCCTCCGGCTCCCGCTCCAGCCCGTCACCCCACCCCAGCAGGAAGGCACTCCATGGCACGCGTCCTGATCGTCGAGGACGAGCAGCGCATCTCCTCCTTCGTCGCGAAGGGGCTCGCCGCCGACGGCTTCGCCACCACGGTGGCCGCCGACGGCCCCACCGGGCTCGACTACGCGCTGACCGGTGACTTCGACCTCGTCGTGCTCGACATCGGCCTGCCCGGCATGGACGGCTTCGAGGTGCTGCGGCAGATGCGCGCGCAGGGCTCGACCCTGCCCGTCATCGTGCTGACCGCACGCGACAGCGTCACCGACACGGTGACCGCGCTCGAGGGCGGCGCCGACGACTACATGCCCAAGCCGTTCCGCTTCGCCGAGCTGCAGGCGCGCGTCCGGCTGCGCCTGCGGCAGGCCAACGAGCAGCCCGGCGGCCGCGAGGACGTCGTGTCCGCCGGCGCGGTCAGCCTCGACCTGCGCACCCGTCAGGCCACGGTCGGCGGCAAGGTCGTCGACCTCTCGGCACGGGAGTTCCGGATGGCCGAGATCTTCCTGCTCAACCCCGGGCAGGTCCTCTCGCGCGAGCAGCTGCTCTCCTTCGTGTGGGGCTACGACTTCGACCCCGGCTCCAACGTTGTGGACGTCTACGTCGGCTACCTCCGCAAGAAGTTCGGCTCGACCGCGATCACGACCGTGCGCGGCATGGGCTACCGCTTCGACGGCTGATCGGCTGGTCCTCCCCGGTGGCAGAGTCACTGGTTGACCAGTGACTTCGTCGCTGAGCCACGGAAGCCTTCGTGGCTCAGCGACAGACTTCCGGGGTCAGTGACGATCGGACCGGGCGGGCTGACGGGCGTGCTGACGGGCGGGCTGACGGGCGGGCTGACGGGCGGGCTGGCGGGCGCGCTGGCGGGCGGGCGGTCAGCGGGTGCGGAGGCCGGCGAGGCGGCCCTTCGGCAGGGCGGCGTACACGGGCTCGAGGGACTCGGCGAGCTCGACGGGGGTGGGGCGGTCAGCGGGGTCGGCGGACAGCCCGGCACGGACGACGTCGACCACCGGACGCGGGACCCCGGCCGGGAGGGCCCGCGGGTCGTGGCGCAGCTGCGGCCAGTCGCCGCCGTCGTCGGCGAAGGGGTGCTCCCCCGAGATCGCGTGGTGCAGGGTCGCGGCGACGCCGAAGACGTCGCTCGCCGGCCCCGGTACGCCGCCGTGCCCCGGCGCGCACTGCTCCGGCGCCATCCAGGCGTCGGTGCCGACCGGGTGGGTCAGCGCCGCCGCGTCGGCGACGGTGCGGGCCGCGGAGAGGTCGATGACGCGGGCGGGCGCCGCCATGACGACGTTGCTGGGCTTGAGGTCGAGGTGCACCCAGCCGGTACGGCGCAGGTACTGCGCGGCCGAGGCGAGCTCGATGCCGAGCGGGAGGTACTGCTCCGGCGGCAGCGGGCCGAAGCGTCGTACGAGGGTGGACAGGCGGGGGCCGTCGACGGCCTCCATGACCACGTGGGGCCGGGGACCGTCGAGGTCGTGGCGTAGGTGACGCACGACGACCGGGTGGTTGACCGTGCGCAGCGCCTCGACCTCGGCCCCGAGCGCGGACAGGCCGTCGACGACCCGGTCCGGCCGCAGCAGCTTGACCACGACGGGGCCGTAGGTCAGCTCGTCGAAGGCGAGGTAGGCCTCGCAGGTGGAGCCGCCGCCGAGGCGGTCGACCACCGAGAGGTCCTCGGTGATCGACGCGCCCTCGGCGAGCTCCCAGCTGGAGTGTCGGCTCACGGTCAGTCGCGGGTCTCGTCGTTGGTGACGTCGCCGCGGGTGACGTCGCGGTCACGCGTCACGTCGCCACGCGTGTTGTCGCGGGTGACGTCGCGGTCGCGGGTGACGTCGTTGGTGACGTCGCGGTCACGCGTCACGTCGCCACGCGTGTTGTCGCGGGTGACGTCGCGGTCGCGGGTGACGTCACGGTCGCGGGTGACGTCACGGTCGCGGGTGTTGTCGCGGGTGTTGTCAGGCGTGTCGTCGCGGTCGCGGGTGTCGTCGTCGTCCACGTCGTCGGCGAGCGCGAGCACGACGGCGTCCTCGTCGCGCTTGCCGAGCTCGGTGGCGTCGGCCTGGGCGACCTGGATGCCGAGGACGCCGATGGCGGTGGCGCCGGCGACGGCGGCGAAGGTGGCGGGGATGAGCTTCATGGGGTGTCTCCTGTGGTGGTCGGTGCGGTGTCGGTGGCACCACTGTGGAGAGCAGCCGTGAGACGTCCGTGAGGTCGCGATGAGAGGGCTCTCACCGTCGTCCGGCGCGCACCAGCCGCGGTCGCAGGACGAGGGCGTGGAGGGTCACGCCGATCACGCAGCCCATGATGAGCAGCGCCGCGGTGGCGCCCCGGCTGGTCCCCGTCTCGGCGTACGCCGCGTCGGGCCGCAGCGAGGCGACGACGGTGGCCCGGGGGCTCAGCGCGACGAGACGCAGGAGCAGCAGCGCGAGCAGGGCGCCGGCCACGTCGGGGGTGCCTCCCGAGGGGCGGTCAGGAGCAGGTGGTGGGCGCAGAGGGGATCGAACCCCCGACCACCTCGTTGTAAGCGAGGGGCTCTACCGCTGAGCTATACGCCCGGGACGGGCCTCGGGCCCGGACCGCGCACACCTTAACGGCCGGGGTCCGGGGAACGAAGAACCGCGCCGCTGGCGTCTCGGGTCACCAGCGGCGCGGCACGTCCAAGACTGCCCGACGCGGGGTCGTCGTCCAAGCGGAAAGTTGAAACCGCTACCGAAAACTAGACCAGTGCGGCCAGTTCAGTGGCGTGCGCCGCGAGGTCGCGACCGATGCCGGAGGGGCTCGTGACGGTCCACCGCACCTGCCGCCCGCCGTCGAGCACGAACGACGACCGCGTCGGGCCGCCCGTGCGCTCGTCGAGCACGCCGTACGACGCCGTCACCTCGCCGTGGGGCCAGAAGTCGCTCAGCATCGGGAAGAACAGCCCGTCACGGTCGGCGAGCGCCCGGAGGGCGTACACCGGGTCGCAGCTGAGCGTGACGACGGTGGTGAGGTCGGTCTCGAACTCGCCGAGCCGGTCACGCAGCCCGGTGAGCTCGCCGGAGCAGATGCCGCTGAAGGCGAACGGGAAGAACATCAGGAGCGTCGCCCGGCCGGCGGCGTGCTCGGAGAGCGTCACCGACTGCCCGTGCTGGTCGGTCAGGGTGAAGTCGGGGGCGACGTCACCGACGGCCAGGGCGCTCATGGCGTCATCGTGCCAGCGGGCTCAGACCTCGAGCTCCTTGAGGTCCTTCTTGAGCACCTTGCCGGTGGAGTTGCGGGGCAGCTCGTCGAGGAAGACGATCTCGCGCGGCACCTTGTAGCGGGCGAGGTTGTCCTTGACGTGGCCCTTCAGGGTGTCCTCGTCGACGTCGCCGTCGGTGACGACGAAGGCGCGCAGCCGCATGCCGTAGTCGTCGTCCTCGACGCCGATGGCCGCGGCGTCGGCGACCTTGTCGTGGCGCGACAGGCAGTCCTCGACCTCCTTGGGGAAGACGTTCTCGCCGCCGGAGACGATCATCTCGTCGTCGCGGCCCTCGACGAAGAGCCGTCCCTCGTCGTCGAAGCGACCCACGTCGCCCGACGACATCAGGCCGTCGATGACGTCCTTCTTCTCCTCGGTGTCGCCGGTGTAGCCGCCGAACAGCATCGAGTTGCCGACGAAGATGCGCCCCGAGGTGCCGGTGTCGACGGGCTGACCGTCCTCGTCGTAGATCTTCACGACGGTGTTGGCGGGCGGCTTGCCGGCCGTGCCGGGGGCGTCGCGCATGTCCTGCGGCTGCGCGATGGTCGCCCACGCGACCTCGGTCGAGCCGTAGGTGTTGAACAGGTTGTCGCCGAAGGCGTCCATCCAGTCGGTGGCCAGGTCGCCGGGCAGCGCCGAGCCGGAGGCGGCGACCACGCGGAGGAACGACCAGTCACCGTCACGCTCGGAGGCGTCGAGCTTCATGACCCGCTGCATCATCACCGGGATGACGATGGCTGCGTCGCAGCGGTGCTCGCGCAGCTGGGCCAGGAAGTCGGCCGGGTCGAACTTGCGCCGCAGCACCAGCGTCGAGCCGAGCAGCATCGCGAGGTTGAGGTGGGCCCAGCCCCAGGTGTGGAACAGCGGCGCGGCGATCAGCGTGGTGCCGTCGGTCGTGAGCGGGATCCGCGACAGCAGCGCCACGGCACCGTCGATGCCGGCCTCGTCGCGGGGCGCGCCCTTGGGGGTGCCGGTGGTGCCGGAGGTGAGGATGACCGGCCGACTGGTGTGCTCGGGCGGCGTGGGCAGCGCCAGGCTGCCGCGCTTGACGAGGTCCTCGACGTACGCCGTCGCGTCCTCGCTGCCCTCCTCGCGCCAGGCCACCACGCGCGCCACGTCGACGCCGGACTTCTCGACGAGCTCGGAGAACTCCTCGTCGTAGACGATGGCGGTGGGCTTCTCGCGCTCGCACACCTCGCCCAGCTGCGTCGCCGAGAAGGCGGTGTTGAGGTAGAGGATGTCGGCGCCGAGCTTGGACAGCGCCGTCGAGACGTCGACGAAGTAGCGCGAGTTGCGGATCAGCACCGCGGCGCTGTCGCCCTCGCCGACCCCGAGCTCGCGCAGGCCGTTGGCCAGCCGGGTGGACCGCTCGTCGACCTGGCGCCAGGTCAGCGACCCGAGCTCGTCGACGATGGCGGTGCCGTCGGGGTTGCGCTCCGCGAGCGCTCCCATGCCACCGGCGAAGCCGATGCCCCACTGCTGCAGGCGGCGCCCGAGGCGGGCCAGCGTGCGCGGGCCGTACGGCCGGATCACCCCGCTGCGAGCCATCGTGCTCACCATGCGGCCGTGTCGCGCGGCCTCCTTGCCCAGACGCTCGAAGACCAACGCGCCACCCTCCTGCAGTCGTGTGCGGGACCCGCCGCTAGCGGGACTTCGGGGCCACGAGCCGTGTCCCCGTCCATTCCTTACCAACGGCAACGGTGGTCGTGGTGGAAAGTCCCGCGATCGGGGCTGATTCGGCGATGTCAGAGGGGTCACACGCACCCGGACGACCCACCTTGGGGGTCAGCAGCCAGATGACGCCGCCGCCCACGAGATCGGTCAGGGCGTCGACGAGCGCGTCGACCAGGTCGCCGTCGTCGTCGCGCCACCACAGCACGACGGCGTCGACCACGTCGCCGTGCTCACCGTCGACGAGGTCGCCGTCTACGGCGTCCTCGAGCTCCTGCCGGACGGTGTCGTCGACGTCCTCGTCCCAGCCCAGCTCCTGGACCACCATGCCGGCCTTGAAGCCCAGCCTCGAACCGATCGAGACCTCGCCCCCTGCGCTCGGGCTCACCGTGCCTGCCTCTCTGCCGATCCCCCACGTGGACGGCCGCCGTGACGTGGGTGCCCGGCGGCCAGGTGTGCGTAGTCCACTAGACCTGGGTGCCCCGCGCAAGCCTGTCCACGCCCCCCGAACGGGCGAATCCGCACGTCGGAGGCGCTAGGCTCCGGCTCCAGCACCGACGGGAGGGGGGCCCGCAGTGACCGCACTGCTCGTGGTCGGCGTCGTCGGCCTGCTCGTCCTGCTGGTCTCGCTGGTGCTCGGCGACGTCCTCGACGGCGCGCTCGACGCCCTGACCGGTGACGCGTTCTCCACCGCCGTGCTCGGCGCCTTCGTCGCCGCGCTCGGCTTCGGCGGTGCGACCGTCGACGCCCTGGGCGCCCCGACCTGGCTCAGCCTCGTGGTCGGCGCCGGTGCCGGCGTGCTGGCCGGCTGGTTCGCGGCGTGGCTGACCCGGCTGGTCCGCGACGGCGGCAGCGACGGCACACCGGAGGCCGACGACGTGCTCGGCCGCGAGGGACAGGTCGTCAGCGCCGTGCCGGCCGACGGCTACGGCACCGTCCGTGTGCTCGTCGGCGGCCACGTCGTGCGCCTCAACGCCCGCGCGGAGGTCGCGTTGTCCGCCGGCACGGCGGTCCACGTGACCTCCGTGCTCTCCCCCACCGCCGTGACGGTGGCCCCCGTCCACCCCCTGCTCGACTGACCCGCTCGCCCGACACCCTGGAAGGTCCTCGATGCCCGACTACCTGATCCCCGTGATCGGCCTGCTGGTCCTGCTCGTGCTGCTGGTGCTCCTGGTCACCAGCCGCTACAAGGTGGCCGGCCCCAACCAGGCCTTCATCGTCACGGGCCGCAAGGGCAAGGCCGTGCTCAACCCCGAGACCGGCGCGCTCACCACCGACCTCTCGGGCCAGAAGGTCATCCTCGGCGGGGGCACCTTCGTCGTCCCGTTCGTGCAGAAGCTCGCCACGATGGACCTCTCCAGCCGGCGCATCTCGGTGCAGATCCGCGGGGCGGTCTCGGGCCAGGGCATCAAGCTGAACGTCGAGGGCGTCGCCATCGTCAAGGTGGGCGGCAACGCCGACCAGATCCGTCTGGCCGCTCAGCGCTTCCTCTCGCAGCAGCAGGACGTCGAGCCCTTCACCCAGGAGGTGCTCGCCGGTGCGCTGCGCTCGATCGTCGGCGGCCTCACGGTCGAGCAGATCATCCGCGACCGGGCCGCCTTCGCCCAGCGGGTCGCCGACGAGTCCGAGAACTCCCTGACCGGCCAGGGACTCATCCTCGACACCTTCCAGATCCAGGACGTCACCGACGACGGCAGCTACCTCGCCGACCTCGGCCGCCCCGAGGCGGCCCGCATCGGGCAGGCCGCGTCCATCGCCGAGGCCAACGCCCGCCAGGCCGCGGAGCAGGCGCGCATCAAGGCCGAGGAGGAGATCGCGGTCGCCCAGCGCCAGCTCGCGCTGCGCCAGGCCGAGATCAAGGCCGAGACCGACGCCGCGTCGGCCCAGGCCGCGGCGGCCGGACCGCTCGCGCAGGCCGACCGCGACCAGGCGATCCTGCTGGAGCAGGAGAAGGTCGCCGTGCGCCAGGCCGCGCTGACCGAGCGGCAGCTCGAGACCCAGGTGCGCAAGCCCGCCGACGCCGAGCGCTACCGCGTCGAGCAGGACGCGGAGGCCAAGCGCACCGCCGAGATCGCGGGCGCCGACGCCCGCAAGGCCTCGTCGATCGCCGCCGCCCAGGCCAAGGCCGAGGAGCAGCGGCTGTCCGGCGAGGCCGAGAAGTCACGTCGTACGGCGCTCGCCGAGGCCGAGGCCATCGAGGGCGAGAAGCGTGGTGCGGCCGAGCGGGCGCGGCGTACGGCGGAGGCCGAGGCGACCCGGGTGGAGGGCGAGGCGCAGGCCGCCGCCACCCTCGCGGTCGGCCAGGCCGAGGCCGAGGCGATGGACAAGCGCGCCGAGGCCTTCGCCAACTACAACGACGCCGCGGTGCTGCAGATGCTCATCGAGGTGCTGCCGCAGGTGGCGCGCGAGGTCGCGGCCCCGATCGCGGCGATCGACCAGCTCACCGTGCTGTCGACCGATGGCGCGGGAGCGCTGCCCAAGCAGGTCAACGACAACGTGGTGCAGACCCTGTCGATGCTCAAGACCTCGACCGGCCTCGACCTGCAGGCGCTGCTCGAGCGCAGCGTGCGCTCGGCGGTCGACAAGACCGGTGACCGGGCGGGCGGTGTTGGAACGATCCAAGGTACTGACCAGTAAATTTCCAGTCGCCCGCGGCAGTGGCACGATGGGCTCGTGAGCGACGCTGAGAAGAAGTCCCAGGCCACCCCTCGGGCATCGGTGATCCACGAGGGCCTGCCCACCCAGCTGCCCGACATCGACCCCGACGAGACGCGCGACTGGATCGCGTCCTTCGACGCGATGCTCGACGAGCGCGGCCGCGACCGGGCCCGCTACGTCATGCTGCGGCTGCTGGAGCGGGCGCGCGAGACCAACGTCGGCGTCCCCGCGCTGCGCAGCACCGACTACATCAACACCATCCCCACCGAGCGCGAGCCGTGGTTCCCCGGTGACGAGGAGGTGGAGCGCCGCATCCGTGCGTTCATCCGCTGGAACGCCGCGGTCACCGTCTCCGACGCCAACCGCCCGGGCCTCGAGGTCGGCGGCCACATCGCCACCTACCAGTCGTCCGCGTCGCTCTACGAGGTCGGCTTCAACCACTTCTTCAAGGGCAAGGACGCCGAGGGCGGCGGCGACCAGGTCTACATCCAGGGCCACGCCTCCCCCGGCGTCTACTCCCGCGCCTTCCTCGAGGGTCGCCTCACCGAGGAGCAGCTGCACCGCTTCCGCCAGGAGGTCCAGCACGGCGCCGGCAACGGGCTGCCGTCGTACCCCCACCCGCGCCTGATGCCGGACTTCTGGGAGTTCCCGACGGTCTCCATGGGCCTGACGGCGATCAACTCGATCTATCAGGCGCGGTTTAACCGCTACCTGATGCACCGCGGCATCAAGGACACCGCCCAGCAGCACGTCTGGGCCTTCCTCGGCGACGGCGAGATGGCCGAGCCAGAGTCGCTGGGCGCCCTGCGCGTCGCCGCCCGCGAGGAGCTCGACAACCTCACCTGGGTCATCAACTGCAACCTCCAGCAGCTCGACGGCCCCGTCACCGGCAACGGCAAGATCATCCAGGAGCTGGAGTCCTACTTCCGCGGCGCCGGCTGGAACGTCATCAAGGTCATCTGGGGCCGCGCGTGGGACGACCTGCTCGCCCGCGACGTCGACGGCGTGCTCGTCAACGCCATGAACAGCACCCCCGACGGCGCCTTCCAGACGTTCACCAACGAGGACGGCGGCTACGTCCGCGAGAACTTCTTCGGCCAGGACGCCCGGCTGCGCAAGATGGTCGAGCACATGACCGACCAGCAGATCGAGAAGCTGCCGCGCGGCGGCCACGACTACCGCAAGGTCTACGCCGCCTTCGACGCCGCCAGCAAGCACGCCGGTCAGCCGACCGTCATCCTCGCCCACACCGTCAAGGGGTGGACGATCGAGGGGCTGGAGGGCAAGAACGCCAGCCACCAGATGAAGAAGCTCAAGCTCCCCGACCTCAAGAAGTTCCGCGACCGGCTCTACCTGCCGATGAGCGACAAGGAGCTCACGGAGGCCTACGAGTCGACCGGCTCTGCGCCGTTCTTCCACCCCGGCGCCGACTCCCCCGAGGTCGAGTACATGCTCGAGCGCCGCAAGGCCCTCGGCGGCTCGCTGCCGCGCCGCGTGGTGCGCGCCAAGCCGCTGAAGGTGCCCGGCGACGAGACCTACCAGGAGCTCAAGCAGGGCTCGGGCAAGGCGAAGGTCGCGACCACCATGGCCGTGGTGCGCCTGCTGCGCGACTGGATGAAGGACAAGGAGATCGGCGCCCGCCTGGTGCCGATCGCCCCCGACGAGTACCGCACCTTCGGCATGGACTCGATGTTCGCGTCCAACATGGTCTACAACCCCGCGGGCCAGCGCTACGAGTCGGTCGACCGCAAGCTGCTGCTGAAGTGGCGCGAGAGCGAGAAGGGCCAGCTGCTCCACGAGGGCATCTCCGAGGCCGGCGCGATGGCCTCGGCGACCGCGGCCGGGTCGTCGTACGCCACCCACGGCGAGGTGATGATCCCGTTCTACATCTTCTACTCGATGTTCGGCTTCCAACGCACCGGCGACTCGATCTGGGCGATGGCCGACCAGCTGGCCCGGGGCTTCCTCATCGGCGCCACCGCCGGCCGCACCACCCTGACCGGCGAGGGCCTGCAGCACGCCGACGGCCACTCCCCGCTGCTCGCCGCGAGCAACCCGGCAGTCGTGCACTACGACCCGGCGCACGCCTACGAGGTCGGCCACATCATGCAGAACGGTCTGCAGCGCATGTACACCTCGACCGAGGCGCACCCGCACGGCGAGGACGTCATCTTCTACATGACCGTCTACAACGAGCCGCTGTCGCAGCCGGCCGAGCCCGAGGGCCTCGACGTGCAGCAGCTGCTGCAGGGCATGTACAAGTTCGCCGACGCCCCTGAGGTGCCCGGCAACGGTGACGCCCCGCGCGTGCAGCTGCTGGCTTCCGGCGTCGGCTTCCCGTGGATCCAGAAGGCCCAGCAGCTGCTGGCCGAGGAGTGGGGCGTGGCTGCTGAGCTGTGGTCGGTGACCTCCTGGAACGAGCTGGCCCGCGAGGCCGTGGAGTGCGAGAAGTGGTCGCTGAACCACCCCGACTCCGAGCCGCGCACGCCGTACGTCACCCGGGCGCTCGCCGACGCGCAGGGCCCGGTGATCGCGGTCAGCGACTACCAGCGCGCCGTGCAGCTGCAGATCGCCCCCTGGGTGCCGGAGGACTACCACGCCCTCGGCACCGACGGCTTCGGTTTCGCCGACACCCGGCCGGCGGCCCGCCGCTACTTCCAGGTCGACGCCGAGAGCGTCGTGGTGCAGACGCTGCGCGCGCTCGCGCTGCGCGGCGAGGTCAAGCCGGAGGTCGCGTCCGAGGCGTTCGCGAAGTACCGCATCGACGACCCGACGGCCGTCGCCGACGTCGCCCAGGAGGGCGGGGACGCCTGAGGCGTCGCCGCTCGGGCTAGGCGCCCCGGCGTCCCGCTGCCACCGGCACCGGGGCGACCGGGGCCTCGCCGGCCTCGGCCCGGTTGAGCGGCTCGGCCGGGCCGTTGCGCAGCAGGGTGCGCCAGCGGCCGCGGTGGTACGACGCCGGGCGGGTCGCGTCGACGAACTCGCGCACGATGCGCCCGAACCGCTCGGGATGGTCCTTGTGGGGGAAGTGGCCGCTGTCCTCGATCATCTCGACGATCGCGCCGGGGGCGATCCGGGCGACGTGCTCGGCGTGCCGCGAGGGGATCACGGCGTCGTGGCGACCCCAGACGACGAGCATCGGCATGGCCTGCGTGAGGTAGGCCCGGTCGACCATGGTGATGATCTGGCCCTTGAGGTCGATGGCTCCTCGCACGACGTGGCGCACCGCCGCCCGGGCGCGCGGGTCCTTGAAGGACTCGTAGATCTCGGCGACCTCGTCGAGGTCGCGGGTGGCCTGCAGGCCGGTGCGGCTCAGCGCCCTGAGCCACGCCTTGCCGACGTGACGCACGCCGGGCAGCGTCGCGACGCCGAGCGCCTGGTGGGAGCCGGGGAGCGTGACCGCGCGGATCAGCGGCGTGACCTCCGGGCCCATGCCGCCGGGAGCGACGAGGATCATCCGCTCGGTGCGCTCGGGAAACTGGTAGGCGAACTGCATCGCCACGCCGCCGCCGAGGCTGTGGCCGACGACGGTCACCTTGTCGATGCCGAGCACGGTGAGCAGGTCGCGCATGCCGTTGGCGTAGCCGCCCACGGAGTAGTCGGCCCGGGGCTTGGCGCTGCGGCCGTGACCCAGCAGGTCGGGGGCCACGACCGTGAAGTCTCGGGCGAGGTCGGCGATCACCGGGGCCCACGTGGTGTGGTCGCAGCCCAGACCGTGCAGCAGGAGCAGCACCGGCCCGGAGCCGGCCTTGACGAAGGCGCGGTCGTGGCCGTGGATCGTCACGCGCTGGAGCTCCAGGGCGGTGTCCGGCGGCACGGGCATCGGGGCTCCTTCGGCGGCTGCTGCTGGCGTGTCGGAGAGACGGGGCGCTGAGTCAACCACGTCGCGGCGGCTCTGGTGGGGTGGGTCGACGGTACGGCGTGAAACGCGGCTCACGTACCCGGATCCCCAGGTTTGATGGGGGTGTTGTCCACGCTACGGTCCTCGGCGTGGACGAACGCCTGCTGCGCGCCGTGGCCCAGGTCGTCGAGGCGGTCACCGGGCTCGACGCCGACCAGGTCGCTGCCGGCCATGCGTTCGTCGACGACCTCGGCGTCGACTCGCTGGCCATGCTGGAGGTGCTGGAGGGCGTCAGGCTGCGACTCGGCGTGGTGGTCGACGACGAGGCCGCCGCCCAGCTGGTGCACGTGGGCGACCTGGTCGACTACCTGCACCACCACCCGCCGCTGTCCTAGACCACCTGGTGGAGCCAGCGCACCGACACGCCTTCCCCGGCGTGCCGGAACGTCTCCAGCTCATCGTCCCAGGGCTTGCCCAGGAGCCGTCCGACCTCGATCTCGAGCGTCGTCTCGCCGAGCGCCGCCTTGACCAGGGCGGCCTTGAGCCGGTCCTCGGGGATCATGATGTCGCCGTGAACGCCGGTGACGGCGTGGAAGACCCCGAGGTCGGGAGTGACGGCGTAGCGCACGCCCTCGGTGGAGGCGGTCGGGTCCTCGGTGACCTCGAGGCGCAGGTGGTTCCACCCGCGCAGGGCCGAGACGAGCGCCGCGGCGGTGCCGGTGTCGCCCACCCAGGAGTACTCCGTGCGGTAGCTCCCGGCCTGGGCGGGCTGGGGCGTCCACTCCACCTGCGGCGCGATGCCGAGGACGCCGCCGGTGGCCCACTCGATGTGCGGGCACAGCGCGGAGGGCGCGGAGTGCACGAAGAGCACGCCGCGCGTCTGGGTACGGGTCGCTGCAGTCACGATGACCTCCTAGTGCTCGGCGCGAGGTACGCCTTCCCCAGCGGACTCGCGAGCACGGTCGTCGTGTGACCTGCGGTGCAGATGTGTGGTTGTGGGTCCATTGTGACCCACAGGACCGCGACGGACCAGCGGATCGGGAGAATCCGCCCGTCGTGTCGGCCCGGCCAGACCCTGGGCGGGTGCTCAGGCCGGCTGCGCCAGGCCGAGCACGCCCGGGTCGCGGGCGGCACCCACCAGCTCCCCGGCCCACGAGCGCGGCAGTCCGGGGACGACGGTGGCGAGCACGCAGGTGATGTTGTCGCGCCCGCCGGCCGCCAGCGCCGCCTCGACCAGGGCCTCGACGGCCGCGGCGTCGTCGCGCTCGCGCACGACGGCCTCGATGACGGGCTCGGGCACCAGGTCGCTGAGCCCGTCGCTGCAGAGCAGCACGCGGTCGCCGGGGTGCAGGTCGAGCACGAGGAGGTCGCCGCGCTCGTCGGGGTCGCCGTCGAGCACCCGGGTCACCACGTGGCGCCAGGGGTGCGCGCGCGCCTCGTCGGAGCCCAGCGAGCCGGACTCCACGAGGTCCTGCACCACGGTGTGGTCACGCCCCAGCCGGACCAGGTCACCGTCACGCAGCACGTAGGCCCGGGAGTCGCCCAGCTGCAGGAGCGCGAACCGCTCGCCGTCGCCGAGCACGGCCGTCACCGTGGTCGCCATGCCCTCGCGACCGGGCGCCTGCGCGCCGAGCGACACCAGCCGCTGGCTCTCGGCGAGCGCGTCGCCGAGGGTGGCGACGGGGTCGGCGTAGGGGTGGGCGAGCGCCGCGGCCGAGACCGTCCGAGCAGCGATCACCGAGGCCACCTCGCCGCTGGCGTGGCCCCCGACGCCGTCGGCGACGAGCAGCAGCCCCGGGCCGGCGAAGCCGGAGTCCTCGTTGTGGTGGCGGACCAGGCCCACGTGGCTGGCCGCAGCGCCGACGAGGCGCATCAGGCTCGTCGGGCGGGTGGCGGGGCGGTGAGTGGAGGGGTGATGGGTGGCGGAGTGGTGGGTCACGACGGTCACCTCCTGGTGCTGGGACAACGAACCGTGGGGCCGGTTCGTTCCGCTCCAGGTTCTACGCCAGACCCCCGACAACCCGCCGTGGGCGTTGCTCGCCGGGACCGGCCTGGGCGGCCGGCACGGCCGGCAGGGTGAGCACGAAGGCCGTGCCCGGGCCGTCCTCGCGCGGTCGGGCCACGATGGTGCCCGCGTGGCGCTGGAGGACCGTGCGGCAGACCGACAGCCCGATCCCCTGCCCCTCGTACGCCGCCCCGGCGTGCGCCCGGCCGAAGACGTCGAAGACCCGGTCGTGCTCGCCCTCGGGGATGCCGATGCCGCGGTCTGCCACGACGACCTCGACCACCGGCCCGCGCGACGTCGGGAGGGTCGAGCCGGTGACGGCGATGTCGGCGACCTCGCCGGGGGCGACGTACTTGACCGCGTTGCCGAGGAGGTTGTGCAGCACCTGCCGCAGCATCGCCCGGTCACCGAGCACCGGCGGCACGTGACCGACGGTGATGCGCGGTGGGGCGCCCGTCGTGCTGCGGTGCTGCTGGGCGACCTCGTCGGTGAGCCCGGCGAGGTCGAGCGGCTCGAGCCGCGGCTGCTGGTCGCGCGAGAGCGAGCGCTCGAGCAGGTCGCTCACGAGGTGCCGCATGGTCGCGGTGGCGTCGAGGATGCGGCCGGCCGGGCCCGCGACGTCGCCGGCGGTCAGCACCGAGCGCTGGCGCGCGTCTCCGGCGAGGAGCTCGCCCCACCCCTCGACCACGCCGAGCGGGCCCTTGAGGTCGTGGGCGACGGTGCGGGCGAAGGACTCGAGCGCCTGGCGCTGCGCCCGCTCGGACGTGACGTCGTGGTAGATGACGACGGCCTGGGGGCGGCCGTCGGGGCTCGGGAAGGGCAGCCGCCGGGCGCTGACGGCGAGGTCGCGCTCGGGGAGGTGCTCCCCGAAGCTCAGCGTCAGGTCGGCGCCGACGATCTCCTCGCCGCGCAGCGCCCGGCTGAAGGGCCACTCCTCTACCGGCAGCCGCCTGCCCGTGCTGTCGCACACGTCGACCACGGTCGCGTCGACCTGGTGCCGGTCGTCGGTCCGTCGCCGCAGCAGGTCGTCGCCGGCGGGGTTCTGCAGCAGGACCCGACCCTCGGCGTCCACGAGCGTGATCCCCTCCCGCATGGAGTCGATGACGGTCGAGAGCAGCGCCGCCTGGTTGCTGGCCTCGTCGTGGGCCCGACGCAGGGTGCGGGCGAGCAGCCGCCGCTCCTCCGACGCCAGCGCGAGCAGGATGCCGACGACGAGCACCATGCCCATGAAGCACTGGGCGAGCAGCGCCTTCTCGTGGCCGGAGGCGACTGCGGCGAAGGGGCCCTGCCGCTGCAGGGTGGCCACGACCACCGCGGCGGCGATCACCAGGCTGTGCACGGTGACGATCCGGAGGCCGAAGCGGAGCCCGGCCCACACGGTGGGCACCAGCAGCGGGAAGGCCAGAGGCACGCCGGCGACCCCGGTGAAGACGACCAGGTAGAGCACCGTCGTCGTCACGACCAGCGCGGCCAGCTCGACGCCGCGCCCGGAGGTCGACTCCCCCGAGAGCCTCGACGCCGGTGGTCGTTCCTCCGGCCGGCCCAGCAGCAGGGCCGCGAGCGTCAGCACCACCAGCGCGCCCACCGCGTTGCGGCCTGCCCAGCTCACGCTGCCCACCGACGACCAGGCCATCTGGCCGAGCAGCACCATGACGAGCGTGCCGACCGACACGGCCGCGACCGACGACACGGCGGCGGCGGCGATGAGGGCGACGTAGTCGCGGAGGGTCTGCAGCGCGGCGCGGCCGCCGCCGAGCACCAGGTGCGGCACCACCCGGTGCAGCAGGGCGGCACCGACCAGCCCCTGCACGACGTTGGGCACCACGAAGGCGGCGGCGGACGACGGTGCCGCCCCCGCGCCGAGGTTGACCAGGAAGGTCGCGGCCGCCAGGGCGGCCAGCCCCGCCGGCCACCACGACCGCGGGAGCACCCCCACCAGCAGCACCGCGCCGCCGGCGGCCGGCCAGACCAGCGCCAGGGGCTCCCCCGACATCATCGTCAGGCGGCCGAGGACGCCGAGCGCGGCGTACGCGGACGTCGCTGCGACGAGGCACCACAGCACGCGGACGCCCTGGCTCGGCGAGTTCACGCCCCGGAATCTAGGGGTCCGTCCCGACACGCACAGCGGTTTCGTCGACTCGTCGGCGCCGGACCAGGAGCAAACCGGCGAATCGGGCGCACGCCTCAGGCGGTGGGCAACGGCTCCCGCGCCAGCTCGACGAGGTCGGCCACCGAGTCGACCACCCGGCTCGGCCGGTAGGGGAAGGTCTCGACCATGTGCGGCCGGGTCGACCCCGTCTGCACCAGCACCGTGCGGATCCCCGCCTCGAGCCCGCTGACGATGTCGGTGTCCATGCGGTCACCGATCATGATCGTGGTCTCGGAGTGCGCCTCGAGCCGGTTGAGCGCGCTGCGCATCATCAGCGGGTTGGGCTTGCCGACGTAATAGGGCTCGCGACCGGTCGCGCGGGTGATGAGGGCCGCGACGGAGCCGGTCGCCGGCAGCGTGCCCTGCGGGCTCGGGCCGCTCGGGTCGGGGTTGGTCGCGATGAAGCGCGCGCCCGACTCGATCAGCCGGATGGCCTTGGTGATGGCCTCGAAGGAGTAGGTGCGGGTCTCCCCCAGCACGACGTAGTCGGGATCGCGCTCGGTCATCACGTAGCCCACGTCGTGCAGCGCGTTGGTCATGCCGGCCTCGCCCACGACGTACGCCGTGCCCCGCGGCCGCTGCTCGGCGAGGAACGCTGCGGTGGCCAGGGCCGAGGTCCAGATGGCGTCCTCGGGCACGTCGATGCCGCTGCCCTCGAGCCGCGCCCGCAGGTCGCGCGGGGTGTAGATCGAGTTGTTGGTCAGCACCAGGAACCGCTTGCCGCTCTGCTTGAGCGCCTCGACGAACTCCGCCGCCCCGGGGATCGCCACCTCCTCGTGGACCAGGACGCCGTCCATGTCGGTCAGCCAGGTCTCGATCGGGCGCGGTTCGTCCATGCGGCGATCGTAGGGCGGGTGGGGCTCGAACCCACGACCCAAGGATTATGAGTCCTCTGCTCTGACCGACTGAGCTACCGCCCCTCGGGGCAGGAGCGTAGTCACGACGGGGCTATCCGAGCCGGGCCGGGTCGACCTCGACCCGCACGTGGGGCAGCTTGCGGGCGGACCGCTGGGCCTGCACGTCGTGGAGGGCCTTCGAGAGCGCGGGCCCACCGGAGCGCGGCACCCGCACGACGAGCCGCGAGGCGGGCTCGTCGGTCGGACCGGTCTCGGCGGGCACCGGGCCGAGCACCTCGGCGCCCGGCGGCAGTACGAGGGCGGCGGCGAAGGTCTCGAGGTCGTCGACGCCTGCGGTCAGGGTCGCGACGCGGCTGGCCGGCGGCAGGTGGGCGGAGGCGCGGTCGTCGATCTCGCGCCGGGCCAGGCCGCCCGGGTCCCAGCGCACCAGCGCCTGGATGCCGGGCTGGGCGCCCTCGCCGACCACGAGCACGCGCCCGCCCTCGGCCGGGGCCCGCACCAGGGCGGCGGCGTTGGCCCACCGCCGGAACGCCTCCTCCGTGGCCCGCAGGTCGGCGCGACCGAGCAGCAGCCAGGAGTCGAGCAGCACGACGGCGGCGTAGCCCCGCGACGTGGTGGGCTCCGCGCCAGGCGTGGCGACGACGACCGCGGACTCGTCGGGCACCTCGGCGAGCACGTGGTCGCCGGCCGAGGAGGTGCGCACCCGGGTGCCGGGGAGGGCACGGCCGAGCTCCTCGGCCGTGCGGGCGTCGCCGAGCACGGGGGCGCGCAGCCCGCGGTGGCCGCACTCGGGGCACTCCCACGCCGGCTCGACCGTGCCGCACCACGCGCACGCGAGCGGCCGGCGCGGACCCGCCTGCCGCAGCGGGCCGTGGCAGTGCCGGCAGGTCGCGGGGGTCCGGCAGACCTCGCACGTCAACCGGGTGGCGTAGCCGGCGCGGGGCGCCTGCACCAGCACCGGCCCACGCTGCACCGCCTCGCGCAGCTCCTTGAGGACCGAGCCGGGGATGCGCGCCCAGGCGGCAGGGTCGCGGCCCTCACCACCGGCCGCGCTCACCGCGACCCGCCGCCGCAGCTCCTCGCGCGGCAGCGCGACCTCCTCGGCCCACCGGGCGCGCAGCAGGTACTCCGCCTCCACGCTGCGCGCGTGCGCCGCCAGCAGCGCGCCGCACCCGGTCGTCTCCGCGCGCAGCAGCAGCACCTCGCGGGCGTGGGGGTACGGCGCGCGCGGCTCGTCGTGCAGGTCGTCACCGTCGTCCCAGATCGCCACCAGGCCGAGGTCGGCCACCGGGGCGAACGCCGCGGCACGGGTGCCGACCACGATCCGCACGGCGCCGCGTCGTACGGCGAGGAAGGCGCGGTAGCGCTTGGCCGGACCCGCGTCGGCGGCCAGCACGACGTGCGAGCCCTCCCCCAGCCGTGCGGTCAGTGCGGCGTCGAGCCGCGCCAGGTCGCGGGCGTCGGGGACGCAGGCCAGGGCGCCCCGACCCGTGGAGGCCGTCGCGACCAGCGCGTCGGCGAGCAGCGCCAGGCCGTCGTCGCCGGGGGCGACGGTCCACACCGCGCGGGGCGACTCCCCCGCGGCGAGACGCGCCAGCACCGGGCTGCCGTACGCCGACCAGCGCGCGAGGTCGGGGGCCGTCGGGGTCGGCGCGGGCTCCCGAGGAGGCTCCTGCTCCACCCGGGCGTGACGCGGCGGGACGGCGAGCCGCAGCACGTCGGAGCGGGTGCCGGCCCACCGCGCCGCGACCCGCTCCGTCAGCGTGGCGACGTCGGGGGCGAGCACGGGCTCGTCGCTGACCACCTTGCGCAGCGGCTGCAGCCGACCGGCGTGCTCGGTGGTCGAGTCACGGGCCAGCACGAACCCGCCGACCTCCTGCCCGGCGAAGCGCACCTTGACCCGGCATCCCGGCTGCGCGACCTCGGCCAGCGAGGCCGGGACGGCGTAGTCGAAGGGCCAGTCGAGGTGGGCGAGCGGCACGTCGACGAGCACCCGGGCTACCGGGTCGACGTCGGCCGTCGGGTCGGCCGGACGCTCCGCGGGCGGCGGCGTACGCCGCACCACCGCCCGCGCCTGCTCCGGCGCGGGCAGCAGCGCGGGCTGCTCGTCAGGGGCCCCGCTCAGACTCCGGCGACCTTCTTCAGCGCCTCGGCGCGGTCGGTGCGCTCCCAGGTGAACTCGGGCAGCTCACGACCGAAGTGGCCGTAGGCGGAGGTCAGGGCGTAGATCGGCCGCAGCAGGTCGAGGTCGCGGATGATCGCGGCGGGGCGCAGGTCGAAGACCTCGAGCACCGCCTTCTGGATCACCTCGTCGGACACGACGCCGGTGCCGAACGTCTGCACGAAGACGCCGACGGGCTGCGCCTTGCCGATCGCGTAGGCGACCTGGACCTCGGCGCGCTTGGCGAGGCCCGCGGCGACGATGTTCTTGGCGACCCAGCGCATGGCGTAGGCGGCCGAGCGGTCGACCTTCGACGGGTCCTTGCCGGAGAAGGCGCCACCGCCGTGGCGGGCCATGCCGCCGTAGGTGTCGACGATGATCTTGCGCCCGGTCAGGCCCGCGTCGCCCATGGGGCCCCCGACGGTGAAGATGCCGGTCGGGTTGACCAGCAGCCGGTAGTCGTCGGAGGGGATGTCGAAGGAGCCGAGCACCGGGGCGATGACGTGCTGCTCGATGTCGGCCTCGAGCTGGTCGAGGGAGACCTCGGCGGCGTGCTGCGTCGACAGCACCACGGTGTCGACGCGGACCGGGCGGTCCTGGTCGTCGTACTCGATGGTGACCTGGGTCTTGCCGTCGGGACGCAGGTAGGCGAGCGTGCCGTCCTTTCGGACGTCGGTGAGCCGCTCCGAGAGCCGGTGCGCGATGGTGATCGGCAGCGGCATCAGCTCGGGCGTGTCGTCGGAGGCGTAGCCGAACATCAGGCCCTGGTCGCCCGCGCCCTGCCGGTCGATCTCGTCGTCGGAGGAGCCGACGCGCGACTCGTGGCCGTGGTCGACGCCCGCCGCGATGTCGGCCGACTGCCCGCCGATGGCGACCTGCACGCCGCAGGACGCGCCGTCGAAGCCCTTGTCGGAGGAGTCGTAGCCGATCTCGAGCACCTTGGCGCGCACGAGCTCGGCCACGGGGGCGTAGGCGGTGGTGCGGACCTCGCCCGCGACCACGACGAGGCCGGTGGTCAGGAGGGTCTCGACCGCCACGCGTAGCGTGCGCGGGTCGTCGTCGTTGGCCAGCAGGTGGTCGAGGACCGTGTCGCTGATGGCGTCGGCGATCTTGTCGGGATGACCCTCGGTCACCGACTCGGAGGTGAAGAGGCGTCCGGTCACGGGAGAACTCCTGGGTAGGCGGAAGGGGCGCGCGGCGACCGAGCCTAACGCGTGCGGCGCAGCTCGATGACCTCGTCCCAGATGCGGTGCGCGAGCACCGCCTTGGTGGCCCGCGGCACCGGCACGGTGGCGCCGTCGGCCCGCAGCAGCACGGCCTCGTTGTCGTCGGCGCCGAACACGGCGCCGCCGGAGACGTCGTTGAGCACCAGCAGGTCGCACCCCTTGCGGGCGAGCTTGGCGCGGGCGTGGTGGAGCACGTCGCCCGCGGCGTCGCCCGTCTCGGCGGCGAAGCCGACGACGACCTGGCCCGGGGCCCGCTCGGCGACGAGCCCGGCCAGGATGTCGGGGTTCTGCACCAGCTCGACGGGCACGGCGGTGCCGTCGGGACGCTTCTTGATCTTCGACTGCGCCTGCTCGGCCGGGCGGAAGTCGGCCGGCGCGGCCGCCATCACCACGACGTCGGCCCCGCTCGCTGCGGCACGCACCTGCTCCTGCAGCTCGGCGGTCGTCTCCACGCGTACGACGCCCACGCCGGCCGGGTCGGTGAGCGTGCTGTTGGCGGCCACCAGCGTCACTGCCGCGCCGCGGGCCGCGGCCGTGCGGGCGAGCGCGAAGCCCTGGCGGCCGGACGAGCGGTTGCCGAGGTAGCGGACGGGGTCGAGGTGCTCGCGGGTGCCGCCGGCGGAGACGACCACGCGCAGGCCCGTGAGGTCCTGCGGGGCGCCGCCACGGGCGAGCACGTCGACGGCGGCGAGGAAGATCTCCTCGGGGTCGGGGAGGCGACCCTTGCCGGTGTCGGCCCCCGTCAGCCGGCCGTCGGCCGGCTCGAGCACGACGGTGCCGCGCTCGCGCAGGGTAGCGACGTTGGCGCGGGTGGCCGGGTGCTCCCACATCTCGGTGTGCATGGCCGGGGCGACGACGACCGGGCACCGGGCGGTCAGCAGGGTGCTGGTGAGCAGGTCGTCGGCCTGGCCGTGGGCGGCCTTGGCCAGCAGGTCGGCGGTGGCGGGGGCGACGACGACGAGGTCTGCCCGCTGGCCGAGGCGCACGTGGGGCACCTCGTGCACGTCGGTCCACACGTCGTCGGCGACCGGCTTGCCCGACAGCGCGGCCCAGGTGGGGGCGCCGACGAACCGCAGCGCCGCCGCGGTCGGCACGACGGTTACGTCGTGGCCCGACTCGGTCAGGCGCCGCAGCAGCTCGCAGGCCTTGTAGGCCGCGATGCCGCCGGTGACCCCCAAGACGACCCGGGGACGGTCGCCCGTCAGCTCACTGCTCCGGGGCGGGGGGCTGCTCGGCGGCCTGCTCGGCCGCAGCGGCGGCGATCGCCTCGGCGGCGGCCTGCTCGGGGTCGACGGCCTCGCAGGTCAGCAGGTCGTCGTTGATCTCGCGCAGCGCGATCGACAGCGGCTTCTCCTGCACGTGCGTGTCGACCAGGGGTCCGACGTACTCGAGCAGGCCCTCGCCGAGCTGGGAGTAGTAGGCGTTGATCTGTCGGGCCCGCTTGGCGCTGTAGAGCACCAGCTGGTACTTCGAGTCGGTCTTGGTGAGCAGGTCGTCGATCGGGGGGTTGGTGATGCCCTCGGCGACGGGACCGGACGCGGTCATGAGACCTCTTCTGTGCTGGGGACTGAGGACGGCGACGGGCGGCTCGGCCGGCTGGGCCCGCTCAGGCACCGTCGTGAACCATCAACTCTACCAACCGCTCGCCCGCCTCGGCGATTCGTCGGTTGACGATGGTGACGTCGAACTCCTGCTCGGCGGCGAGCTCCTCGTGGGCGGTGCGGAGCCGACGCTCCCGCTCGGCCTGCGTCTCGGTGCCGCGCCCCACCAGCCGGCGCTCCAGCTCGGCGAACGACGGCGGGGCCAGGAAGACGAACCGCGCCTGCGGCATCCGCTCGCGCACCTGGCGCGCCCCCTGCAGGTCGATCTCGAGCAGGGCGGGGCGCTCCCCGGCCAGCGCGCGGTCGACGGGGCCGCGCGGCGTGCCGTAGCGGTGGCGGCCGTGGACGACCGCCCACTCGAGCAGCTCGTCGGCGGCGACCATGCGGTCGAACTCCGCCTCGTCGACGAAGTGGTAGTGCACGCCGTCCACCTCGCCCGGACGGGGGCTGCGGGTGGTGGCGGAGACCGAGACCCAGACCTCGGGGTGGTGCTCGCGGACCCAGGCGGTGACGGTGCCCTTGCCGACCGCGGTGGGGCCCGCGAGGACCGTCAGCCGAGGTGTCACTCGGCGGCGAACTCCTCGATGAGCGCCTGGACCTGCTTGGCGCCGAGCCCGCGCACGCGACGGCTCTCGGAGATCTTCAGCCGCTCCATGACCTGCTTCGCGCGGACCTTGCCGATGCCGGGCATCGACTGCAGCAGCTCGCTGACCCGCATCTTGCCGACGACCTCGTTGGTCTGCCCCTCGGCGACCACGTCGGCGAGGGAGGCGCCGGAGTGCTTGAGACGGTTCTTGACCTCGGCGCGCTCCCGGCGGGATGCGGCGGCCTTCTCCAGCGCTGCCTGGCGCTGCTCGGGTGTGAGGGGCGGCAATGCCACGGGGTTCGATCCTCTGCATCCGGCTCCGCGGAGCCTGTCGTGGTCGGCAGGAGACTGAACAGTAACCAGGCCGTGAGACGCCCTGCAACGCGGGTCAGACCACTGGGCTACCCCGAAAGAGATTCGTCACACGCCCCATTTCCGGGCCCGCGTGACTCACAGCCCCAGGTTGATCTTGCACACGTCGCGGGCCTGCGTCTCGATGCCGGAGGCGGCGGCCACGACGTCGGGGTCGGCGATGCGACCGGCGGCCTCGACCACCGCGCGCCGCTCCGTGCCGGACAGCGAGTCGGGGGGCTCGCCGTCCTGGAAGTCGCCGGGGTCGACGCCGGCCTCGTCGAGCGCCGTGCGCAGCCCCTGCAGGGCCGCGACCAGGGTGTCCCACTCGTCGCGAAGGTCGCGTGGCGCCTCGTCGCGCAGCTCGTCGAAGAGAGCGACGTTGCCGAGCAGCTCCGCGGGGTCGCCCGAGCCGACGATCTCGGAGAGCCTCGCGCGGTCCTCGGTCAGCCGGGCGCAGTAGTCGTCGACCGACGGCTCTCCCCCGCACGCCGCGACCACCAGCAGCCCGACGCCGGCCAGGGCGGCGCGCAGCCGCCTCACGGGCGGCCCACCAGGGCGGCCAGGTCGTCGCTCGTGCGGCGCGCCGCCACGACGAGGGCGTCGGGTCCCGGGCCCGCCCCGAGCACCTCGCGCGAGCTCGAGGCCAGCACCCGGTCGAGCACGCCGTCGAAGAGTCGACGCAGGTCGTCGGGGGTGCCGCCCTGCGCGCCGAGCCCCGGCACCAGCAGCGGACCGCCGACGTCGAGGTCCTCGTCGGTGCGCCCGATGGTCGCGCCCACGACGGCCCCGAGGCTGCCCGCCGGCGCGGTGCCGGCGTTGCGCTCGCGCAGGGCCGCGAGCACGGCACCGGCGACCGTGGGGCCGGCCGCCGTGACGGCCTGCTGGAACGGCGGGGCCTCCGGGTTGGAGGTCAGCGCGAGGACGAAGACCCCGCCGCCGTGACGCTCGGCGGTGGCGAAGAACGGCTCGAGACTGCCGACCCCGAGGTAGGGCGAGACCGTCACCGCGTCGGCGGCGAGGGACGACGCGGGGTCGAGGTAGGCGTCGGCGTACCCCTGGGCGGTGGTGCCGATGTCGCCGCGCTTGACGTCGACCACGCTCAGGGCGCCCGCCTCGCGGCACACCGCGAGCACCTCCTCGAGCACGGCCACGCCCCGCGAGCCGAAGCGCTCGAAGAACGCCGACTGCGGCTTGACGGCCGCCACCTCGGGGGCGAGCGCCTCCGCGGCGGTCAGGGCGAAGCGCCGCAGCCCGCCGACGTCGTCGGGCAGCCCCCACGCCGCGAGCAGCGACGCGTGCGGGTCGATGCCGGCGCACAGCGGTCCGCGCGCCGCCATCGCCTCGCGCAGCCGCGCGCCGAACGGGCTCATGCGCGCGACCGTGCCAGCTCGCGGTTGATGCGGGCCGGCCACAGCGGGCCCTCGTAGACGAAGGCGGTGTAGGCCTGCAGCAGGTCGGCACCGGCGTCGAGCCGGGCCTGCGCGTCGGCCGCGGTCGTGATGCCACCGACCCCGACGAGCGTGGGCTCGGGCCCGAGCCGCCCCCGCAGCAGCCGGAGCTCCTCGAGGGCCCGCTCGCGCACCGGCGGGCCGGACAGGCCGCCGCCGCCCGCGGCCTCGACCTGCGCGGCGCTGCTGCGCAGGCCGTCGCGGCCGATGGTGGTGTTGGTGGCCACCACGCCGTCGAGGCCGAGGGCCCGTGCCAGGTCGGCGACCGCGAGCACGTCGTCGTCGGAGAGGTCGGGCGCGATCTTGACCAGCAGCGGCACGTGCGCGTTGGTCACGTCGTCGGCGCGGCGTCGTACGGCGCGCAGCAGCGGCTCGAGCCTGGCCACGGCCTGCAGGTCGCGCAGGCCCGGGGTGTTGGGCGAGGACACGTTGACCACGAGGTAGTCGGCCCACGGCGCCAGCAGCGAGGTGCTGCGCAGGTAGTCGTCGACCGCCTGCTCCTCGGGCACGGCCTTCGACTTGCCGATGTTGATGCCCAGGGGCACGTCGGCGTCGCCGCGACCGGTGCGGTCGAGGCCGCGCGCCGCGAGCCGGCGGGCGACCACCTCGGCACCGTCGTTGTTGAAGCCCATCCGGTTGACGATGGCGCGGTCGGCGGGCAGCCGCGCCAGGCGCGGGCGGGGGTTGCCCGGCTGCGCCTGACCGGTCACGGTGCCGACCTCGACGAAGCCGAAGCCGAGCGAGGCGAGCGCGTCGACCCCGACGGCGTTCTTGTCGAAGCCGGCGGCCAGGCCCATCACCGCCGGGAACCGCAGCCCCATGACCTCGACCGGGTCGCCGCCTCGGTCGAGGCGACGCCGGGCCGCCGCCAGCGCGTGGGTCGCCGGACGGGCGCGACGGATCGCGGTGAAGGCGGCGTGGTGCGCCCGCTCGGCGTCGGTGCGGGTCAGCACCCGCTCGAAGAGCTGGTGGTAGAGCGTCACCGGCCGGCCCCGGACCGAGCGGCCCAGTCCTGCAGGGACCGGACCCCGATGTCGGCCGCCCGGGTCGCCTCGATGCCCTGCACCGCGGCACCGAGCCCCTGCACCGTCGTGATGCACACGACGTTGCTGCGGATCGCCGCGGACCGGATCTCGTAGCCGTCGAGGCGGGGCGAGGCTCCCCCGGACCCGGTGCCGTGGGGCGTGTTGACGATGAGGTCAACCTCGCCGTCGAGGATGCGGCCCACGATGGTGCGCTCGCCGTCGGCGTCGCCCTCGCTGTGCTTGCGGACGACCGTCGCCTCGACGCCGTTGCGGCGCAGCACCTCGGCGGTGCCGGCGGTGGCGAGCACCTCGAAGCCGAGGTCGGCCAGCCGCTTGACCGGGAAGATCATGGTGCGCTTGTCGCGGTTGGCCATGGACACGAAGACCGTGCCCGACTGCGGGAGGGCGCCGTACGTCGCGGTCTGTGCCTTGGCGAAGGCGGTGCCGAACTGGGCGTCGAAGCCCATCACCTCGCCGGTCGAGCGCATCTCGGGCCCGAGCACGGTGTCGACGTTGTGACCCTCGACGGTGCGGAACCGGTTGAAGGGCATCACCGCCTCCTTGACCGCGATGGGCGCGTCGGGGGCCAGGTCGCCGCCGTCGCCCTCGGCCGGCAGCACGCCCGCGGCGCGCAGGTCGGCGATGCTCTCGCCCAGCATCACGCGAGCCGCGGCCTTGGCCAGCGGCACCGCCGTGGCCTTGGAGACGAACGGCACGGTGCGGCTGGCGCGTGGGTTGGCCTCGAGGACGTAGAGCACGTCGGAGCCGAGCGCGAACTGGATGTTGATCAGCCCACGCACCCCGACGCCGCGGGCGATGGCCTCGGTCGCCGCGCGGATGCGGTCGATCTCCTCGTGGCCCAGCGTGATCGGCGGCAGCGCGCAGGAGGAGTCGCCGGAGTGGATGCCGGCCTCCTCGATGTGCTCCATCACGCCGCCGAGGAACAGGTCGGCGCCGTCGTAGAGCGCGTCGACGTCGATCTCGACCGCGTCGTCGATGAACCGGTCGACCAGCACCGGTCGGTCGGGACCGATCTCGGTGGCGGCCTCGATGTAGGTCTTCAGCGACTCGTCGCCGTAGACGATCTCCATCCCGCGCCCGCCCAGCACGTAGGACGGCCGCACCAGCACCGGGTAGCCGATCGACTCGGCGATGCGCCGGGCCTCGTCGTACGTCGTGGCGGTGCCGTGCAGCGGCGCGGTCAGCCCGGCCTCGGCGAGCACGCGACCGAAGGCGCCGCGCTCCTCGGCGAGGTCGATGGCCGCCGGCGGCGTGCCGACGATCGGGACGCCGGCGTCCTCGAGCCCCTGGGCGAGCCCGAGCGGGGTCTGGCCACCCAGCTGGCAGATCACGCCCGCGACGGGCCCGGCCTGGCGCTCGGCGTGCACCACCTCGAGGACGTCCTCGAGCGTGAGCGGCTCGAAGTAGAGCCGGTCGGAGGTGTCGTAGTCGGTCGAGACCGTCTCGGGGTTGCAGTTGACCATGACGGTCTCGTACGGCGCCCCACCCTTCGACGCGCTCAGCGCGAGGCTGGCGTGCACGCAGGAGTAGTCGAACTCGATGCCCTGGCCGATCCGGTTGGGCCCCGAGCCGAGGATGATCACCGCCGGCAGCTCGCGCGGCGCGACCTCGGTCTCCTCGTCGTAGGAGGAGTAGTGGTAGGGCGTGCGGGCGGCGAACTCGGCCGCGCAGGTGTCGACGGTCTTGTAGACGGGCCGCACCCCCAGCGCGTGGCGGACGCCGCGCACGACGTCCTCCTTCATGTCGCGCATCTTGCCCAGCTGGACGTCGGAGAAGCCGTGGCGCTTGGCCAGCCGCAGCAGGGCCGGCGTGAGCTCGGGGGCCTCGATGACCTCCTGGGCGATCTCGTTGACCAGCAGCAGCTGGTCGACGAACCACGGGTCGATGCCGGTCGCGTCGTGGACCTCCTGCGGCGTCGCACCGGCGCGCAGGGCGTCCATCACCAGCCGGAGCCGGCCGTCGTGCGGCACCGAGGCGCGGGCGAGCAGGTCGTCCTTGTCGAGGTCGACGAAGCGGTGGCTCCAGTCGAAGGCGGCGTCCTTGCGCTCGAGGCTGCGCAGCGCCTTCTGCAGCGCCTCGGTGAAGCTGCGGCCGATCGCCATGGCCTCGCCGACCGACTTCATGTGCGTGGTCAGGCGCGGGTCGGCGGCGGGGAACTTCTCGAAGGCGAACCGCGGGACCTTGACCACGACGTAGTCGAGGCTCGGCTCGAAGGAGGCCGGCGTGCCGAAGCCCGACCCCGAGGTGATGTCGTTGGGGATCTCGTCGAGGGTGTAGCCGACGGCGACCTTGGCAGCGATCTTGGCGATCGGGAAGCCCGTCGCCTTGGAGGCCAGCGCGCTGGAGCGCGAGACCCGCGGGTTCATCTCGATGACCACGACGCGACCGTCGGCCGGGTTGACCGCGAACTGGATGTTGCAGCCACCGGTGTCGACGCCGACCGAGCGGATGATGCCGATGGAGAGGTCGCGCAGGTGCTGGTACTCGCGGTCGGTCAGCGTCATCGCCGGCGCGACGGTGATTGAGTCGCCGGTGTGCACGCCCATCGGGTCGAGGTTCTCGATCGAGCAGACGATGACGACGTTGTCGGCCTGGTCGCGCATCACCTCCAGCTCGTACTCCTTCCAGCCGAGGATCGACTCCTCGAGGAGCACCTCGGTGGTGGGGCTGGCGGCGAGGCCGGCACCGGCGATGCGGCGCAGGTCGGCCTCGTCGTGGGCCATGCCCGAGCCGGCGCCGCCCATGGTGAAGCTGGGGCGCACGACCACCGGGTAGCCGAGCGTCCCGGGCGCGGCCAGGGCGGTCTCCAGCGCGTGGCGCTCCTTCTCGGCTTTCGTGGCGCCCGGGCCCAGCGCCTCGCCGTTGCAGATGACCGAGCGGGCGACCTCGCCGCCGAGCTCCTCGACGATCTGCTTGAACGACTCGCGGTTCTCGCCGCGGTTGATGGCCTCGATGCTGGCGCCGATCAGCTCGACGCCGTACTTCTCCAGCACGCCGGCGGCGTCGAGCGCCATCGCGGTGTTGAGCGCCGTCTGGCCGCCCAGCGTCGCGAGCAGCGCGTCGGGGCGCTCCTTCTCGATGACCTTCTCGACGTACTCGGCGGTGATGGGCTCGACGTACGTCGCGTCGGCGAACTCGGGGTCGGTCATGATCGTCGCCGGGTTGGAGTTGACCAGGACGACCCGCAGGCCCTCCTCCTTGAGCACCCGGCACGCCTGGGTGCCGGAGTAGTCGAACTCGCAGGCCTGGCCGATGACGATCGGCCCGGAGCCGATGACAAGGACGCTCTGGATGTCGGTGCGCTTGGGCATCAGGCAGTCCCCTCGTCGGTCGAGCCTCTCGAGACCACCCGGTCGCGACCCTCGTCGGTCGAGCCTGTCGAGACCACCCGGTCGCGACCCTCGTCGGTCGAGCCTGTCGAGACCATGAGGTCGCGGAAGCGGTCGAAGAGGTACGCCGCGTCGTGCGGGCCGGCGGCGGCCTCGGGGTGGTACTGCACGGAGAAGGCCTTGAGGCGGCCGCCGGCGTCGCGGAGCTCGAGGCCCTCGACCACGTCGTCGTTGAGGCAGACGTGGCTGACGGTGGCCTCGCCGTACGGCGTGGTGGTGGCGCCCTCGAGCGGGGCGTCGACGGCGAAGCCGTGGTTGTGGGCGGTGACCTCGACCTTGCCGGTGGTGCGGTCCATCACCGGCTGGTTGATGCCGCGGTGGCCGTACTTGAGCTTGTAGGTGCCGAAGCCGAGCGCGCGGCCGAAGAGCTGGTTGCCGAAGCAGATGCCGAAGTAGGGGATGCCCTGCTCCAGCGCCCCCTGCAGCAGCTCGACCTGCGCGGTCGTCGCGGCCGGGTCGCCTGGCCCGTTGGAGAAGAACAGCCCGTCGGGCTGCACCGCGAGCACGTCGTCGAAGGAGGCGGTCGCCGGCAGCACGTGCGACTCGATGCCGCGCTCGGCCATCATGCGCGGGGTGTTGGCCTTGAGCCCGAGGTCGAGCACCGCGACGCGGAAGCGGGGACCCTCGTCGGTCGAGCCCGTCGGGACCGCGGGGACGACGTACGCCTCGGGGGTGGTGACCTCGTCGGCCAGCTCGGTGCCGGCCATCTCGCCGCTCTCGCGGACCCGGGCGAGCAGCGCCTCGGGGTCGGTCTCGGTCGTGGAGATGCCGACGCGCATCGCGCCGCGCTCGCGCAGGTGACGGGTCAGCGCCCGGGTGTCGACGCCGCTGATGCCGACGACGCCCTGCTCGCGCAGCGCCTCGTCGAGCGGGCGCACCGAGCGCCAGTTGCTCGGGATGCGGGCGGGGTCGCGCACGACGTAGCCGCTGACCCAGATGCGGCGCGACTCGGGGTCCTCGTCGTTCATGCCGGTGTTGCCGACGTGCGGCGCGGTCATGACGACCACCTGACGGTGGTAGGACGGGTCGGTCAGCGTCTCCTGGTAGCCGGTCATGCCGGTGGAGAACACCGCCTCGCCGAAGGTCTCCCCGGCGGCGCCGTACGCCTCGCCGTGGAAGGTGCGACCGTCCTCGAGGACCAGGATCGCCGGGCTTGCGCTACGGGCATGCAGTGGCACGCCGTACCTCCTTCTCCGCCTCACCGGACGGACCGTTAAAGGACGTTCAGGCTCGCGTGATGCTATCAGCGCTCGCCGACGAGCTCGCCGTCGAGGACCGTCGGACGACCGCGCAGGAACGTGGCGACGACGCGGCCGGGCAGCTCGCGACCGGCGTACGGCGTGTTGCGCGAGAGCGAGACGGAGTCGGCGGCCTCGACGGTGCGCGTGACCGAGGGGTCCCACAGCACGAGGTTGGCGGGCTCGCCCGCCGCGATCGGGCGGCCGTGGCCCTCCACGCGACCGATGCGGGCCGGAGCGACGGACATGCGGTCGGCGACGCCGGCCCAGTCGAGCGCCCCGGTGTCGACCATCGTGTGCTGCACGATCGACAGCGCCGTCTCGAGACCGAGCATGCCGAAGGCGGCGGCCGGCCACTCGCAGTCCTTGTCCTCGTGCGGGTGGGGCGCGTGGTCGGTGGCGACGACGTCGATGGTGCCGTCGGCGAGTCCGGCGCGCAGCGCGTCGACGTCGGCGGCGGTGCGCAGCGGCGGGTTGACCTTGTAGATCGGGTCGTAGGTCGCGGCGAGCTCGTCGGTCAGCAGCAGGTGGTGGGGGCAGACCTCGGCCGTGACGTCCCAGCCCTTGCTCTTGGCCCAGCGCACGATCTCGACCGACCCGGCGGTCGAGACGTGGCAGACGTGCAGCCGCGACCCGACGTGGGCGGTGAGCAGGCAGTCGCGGGCGATGATCGCCTCCTCGGCGACCGCGGGCCATCCCTGCAGCCCGAGGCGGCCGGAGAGCTCCCCCTCGTTCATCTGCGCGCCCTCGGTCAGCCGCGGCTCCTGGGCGTGCTGGGCGACGACGCCGTCGAAGGCCTTGACGTACTCCAGCGCCCGGCGCATCAGCACCGGGTCGGCGACGCAGTGGCCGTCGTCGGAGAAGACCCGCACCTGGGCGGCGGAGTCGGCCATGGCGCCGAGCTCGGCCAGCCGCTCCCCCGCCAGGCCGACGGTGACCGCACCCACGGGGCGTACGTCGCAGTGCCCGGCCTCGGTGCCGAGGCGCCACACCTGCTCGACGACGCCGGCGGTGTCGGCGACGGGGCTGGTGTTGGCCATCGCGTGCACCGCGGTGAAGCCACCCATCGCCGCGGCGCGGGTGCCGGTCTCGACGGTCTCGGCGTCCTCGCGGCCCGGCTCGCGCAGGTGGGTGTGCAGGTCGACGAGCCCGGGCAGCACCACGAGGCCGGTGGCGTCGATGGTCTCGGCCCCCTCGGTGCTCGCGCCCGCCTCGGCGATCGCCCCGTCGCGCAGGTGCAGGTCGGCGGTGCTGCCGTCGGGCAGCGTGGCCCCCTGGATCAGGTAGCTGGTCACGCGTCTCCACTTCCACCGATGGCTGCCTCGGACCCTCCGAGCAGCAGGTACAGCACGGCCATCCGCACGGCGACCCCGTTGGTCACCTGCTCCACGATCACCGAGCGGCTCGAGTCGGCGACGTCGGCGGTGATCTCCATGCCGCGCACCATCGGGCCGGGGTGCATGACGATCGCGTGGTCCTGCAGCGTCGCCATGCGGCGGGCGTCGAGGCCGTAGCGGCGGCTGTACTCCCGCACGCTGGGGAAGAACGCGGCGTTCATCCGCTCGCGCTGCACCCGCAGCATCATGATCACGTCGGTCTCGGGCAGCACCGCGTCGAGGTCGTAGGACGTCGCGACGCCCCAGCTCTCGACGCCGTACGGCAGCAGCGTGGGCGGCGCGACCAGGGTGACCTCGGCCCCGAGCGTGCGCAGCAGCAGCGCGTTGGACCGCGCGACCCGGCTGTGCAGCACGTCGCCGACGATGGTGACCCGGCGACCGTCGAGGTCGCCGAGGTGGCGCCACATCGTGAAGGAGTCGAGCAGCGCCTGCGTGGGGTGCTCGTGGGTGCCGTCGCCGGCGTTGACGACGCTGCTGCGCGACCAGCCGGCGTGGGCCAGCAGGTGCGGCGCGCCCGACGCCCAGTGGCGGCACACGACCGCGTCGGCGCCCATGGCCTCGAGGGTCAGGGCGGTGTCCTTGAGCGACTCGCCCTTGGAGACCGAGGACCCCTTGGCCGAGAAGTTGATGACGTCGGCCGAGAGCCGCTTGGCCGCCGCCTCGAACGAGATGCGGGTGCGGGTGGAGTCCTCGAAGAAGAGGTTGACCACCGTTCGCCCGCGCAGGGCGGGCAGCTTCTTGATGGGCCGGTCGGCCAACGAGCGCATCTCCTCGGCCGTCTCGAGCACGAGCATCGCGTCGTCGCGGGTGAGGTCGCCGGCGCTGAGCAGGTGGCGCCTCATCGGATCGTCACCTCGTCCCCGACCTGGCTGCCGTCGTGCTCGGTCAGCCGCACCGCGACCTTCTCGACGAGCGAGGTCGGGAGGTTCTTGCCGACGAAGTCGGCGCGGATCGGCAGCTGGCGGTGGCCGCGGTCGACCAGCACGGCGAGCTGCACGGCGGCCGGGCGACCGAGGTCGTTCATCGCGTCGAGCGCGGCGCGGATGGTGCGGCCGGAGAAGAGCACGTCGTCGACGAGCACCACCGTGCGGCCGTCGATGCCGCCGGGCGGCACCTCGGTGTGCATCAGCGCCCGGGCCGGACGCAGGCGCAGGTCGTCGCGATACATGGTGATGTCGAGCGAGCCCACCGGCACCTGCGCGCCCTCGACCCGCGACAGCGTCGCCGCGACGCGCTGGGCGAGGTGGACGCCGCGGGTCGGGATGCCGAGCAGCACGAGGCCCTCGGACCCCTTGTTGCGCTCGAGGATCTCGTGGGAGATGCGGGTCAGCGCCCGCTCGATGTCTCCGGCGTCGAGGACGACACGGCCCTCGTCACCGTCCTGCACAGGTGGCTGCGCGCTCGTCACGCGGGACCTCCTTCTCCGCCTCACGGGACGGCTCGTTAAAGGACGTCGTACGCCGGCGACCCTAGCAGCGGAGAGCACCTGCGAGGATCGGCCCGTGCTCAGGTCTCGGCCGCTCGGCGGCGTGCTGGCGGTGCTGCTGGCGACCGGGTGGGCGGCCAACCACTTCTCGGCCACGATCCCGGTGTTCCTCGCCGATCGCGGGCTGTCGGTGGCCCTGCTCGACGCCGTCTTCGGGGTGTACGCCGTGGGCCTGCTTCCGGGCCTGTTCCTCGGCGGCGGGCTCTCCGACCGGGTCGGCCGGGCCGCGGTGGTGCTGCCGGGTGCGCTCCTCGCCGCCGTCGGCACCGTCGTGCTGCTGCTCTGGCACGAGCCGGCCGGGCTGCTGCTCGGCCGCTTCGTGGTGGGCCTCGGCGCGGGACTGACCTTCGGGGCCGGCACCGCCTGGGCCGGCGACCTGCGCGGCACGACCGGCACCGTGCTGGCCGGCGTCTTCCTCACCACCGGCTTCGGGCTGGGGCCGCTGGTCTCCGGCTCGCTCGCGCAGTGGGTCCCCGGCCCGCTCGTCGTGCCCTTCGCGGTCTCGCTCGCGCTCTCGCTCGGCGCCGTCGCGACGGCCTGGCGGGTGAGCGCCCCGCACGGGGGCCGACCCGCGGCCGGTCGCGGCCCGGCGCCCGCAGCGGCGTACCAGTCGGCCGGGACGGCGCTCGCCTGGTCGCTGCCCGTCGCGATCGTCGTCTTCGGCAGCGCGACCGTCGCGCTCGTCACCGTCACGCCGCGGCTGCCCGAGGGGGTCGACGGCCCGTTCCTGTTCGGGGTCTCCGCGATCCTCTCCCTCGGCGGGGGCATCGCGGTGCAGACGGTCGCCCGGCTCGGGGGCTGGGGCCCGCGCACGGGCGTGGTCGGGCTGCTGTTCTCCGCGCTCGGGTTCGCGCTGGTGGCGCTGGGCGGCGAGCGGGTCGGGCTGCCGCTCTTCGTCGTCGTGTGCGTCGTCATGGGCGTCGCCTACGGCCTGTGCCTGCGCGAGTGCCTGCTCGACGTCGAGACGCTCGCCCCGCCCGCGCGCCGCGGCCTGCTCACCGGCGTCACCTACGTCGCGACGTACGTCGGCTTCGGCCTGCCGCTGCTGCTCACCCTGCTCGACCCCTACCTCGGCGTCGTCGTCCCCGCCCTGGGCTTCAGCCTCCTCGCCCTCCTCCTCGCCGCCCTCCGCACCGCGCAGCTCCGTCGCGGCCACCCCGCCCGCTGACCACCGCCGGCCGAGCCTGTCGAGACCACTCCGGTCGCCTCACCGGGTCTCGAGGCCCTCGCCCAGGGGCTCGGGCACCTCGACCACCGACGTCCGCTTCACCCCCGCCGCGACTACTGCTGGTCGAGCCCCGTCGAGACCACCGCTGGTCGAGCCTGTCGAGACCACCGCGGGCGACCCACCAGGTCTCCAGGCCCTCGCCGATGCGCCGCGCCTGGGGCAGGATCGACCGCATGATGGACCACGTCGGCTTCCAGTGCGACGACCTCGCGGCGTCGCGACGCTTCTACGACACCGTGCTCGAGCCGCTCGGCTACGCGGTCGTGCTCGACCACGAGGTGGCGGTCGGGTACGGCGCCGACCACCCGCGCTTCTGGCTCTCCCGGCGCGAGGACGAGGGACCGGGGCTCCCCTCGCACATCGCGTTCGAGGCCGGGTCGCGCGAGCAGGTCGATCGGTTCCACGAGCTCGCGGTCGGGCTGGGCGCGGAGAGCCTGCACGCGCCGCGGGTGTGGCCGGAGTACCACCCCGGCTACTACGGCGCCTTCGTGCGCGACCCCGACGGCCACAACGTCGAGGCCGTCCACCACACCTTTCCCGCCGGCTGAGGCTCACTGACAAGATCGCCGCATGACGGCGACCGGCACCCAGCACTCGGCCAGCGACCCCCGCAACGAAGCCGTGCAGGTGTGGGTCGACGGGGTGCTGCGACCACGGGCCGAGGCCACCGTCTCGGTCTTCGACTCCGGCTTCGTGCTCGGCGACGGCGTCTGGGAGGGGCTCCGCGTGGTCGCGGGCCGGCCGGCGTTCCTGGACGCCCATCTCGACCGCCTCGAGCAGGGCGCCCGCGCACTGCTCATCGACCTGCCGCCGCGCGAGGAGCTGGCCGCCGCGATCACCGCAACCCTGCGGGCCAACGCCATGGACTCCCCCGACACCGACGGCGTCCACGTGCGGCTGATGGTGAGCCGCGGCGTGAAGTCGACGCCGTACCAGGACCCCCGCGTCACCGTCGGGCCCGCCACCGTGGTCGTCGTCGCCGAGCACAAGCGGGCCGACCCGCAGGTCGCCGTCGACGGCATCACGCTCTTCACCACGCACGTGCGCCGCGCCCACCCCGACACCATCGACCCGCGGCTCAACGCCCACTCCAAGCTCAACGACGTCACGGCGTGCATCCAGGCCTACACCGCGGGCGCCGACGAGGCGCTGATGCTCGACCCCGACGGGTTCGTGGCGACGTGCAACAGCACCCACTTCTTCGTCGTCACCCGCACCGGGGAGGTGTGGACCTCCGACGGCCGCTACTGCCTGCACGGCATCACCCGCGCCAACGTGCTGCACGTGAGCCGCTCCGCACGGATCCCCACCCACGAGCGCACCTTCAGCCTGACCGACGTCTACGACGCCGCGGAGGCCTTCGTCACCGGCACCTTCGGCGGGGTGGTGCCCGTCCGGGTCGTCGACGGCCGCACCATCGGCCACGGCCTGCCCCACGCGGGTGCCCGCGGGCCGGTCACCCACCGGCTGCAGGAGCTGTACGCCGCGCACGTCGCGGCCGACGTGGAGGGACGGTCGTGACCCTTCGCGACGCCTCGTCCCCCGGCTCCTCGGGGACCGTCAGGGTGGCGATGTGGAGCGGGCCGCGCAACATCTCGACCGCGATGATGCGCGCCTGGGAGAACCGTCCCGACACCGTCGTCGTCGACGAGCCGCTGTACGCCGCCTACCTCGCCGCCACCGGGCTCGACCACCCCGGCCGCGACGAGGTGCTCGCCTCGCAGCCCACCGACTGGCGCGAGGCGGTCGCGGGGCTGACCGCCCCGGTCGGGGCGCCCGTGCACTACGCCAAGCACATGACCCACCACCTGCTGCCCGAGATGGACCTCGACTGGGTCGCCGACTTCCGCAACGTGCTGCTCGTGCGCGACCCGCGAGAGGTGGTCGCCTCCTACGTGCGCTCGCGCGAGTCGTGCGAGCCCGCCGACATCGGGCTGCTGCAGCAGGTCCGGCTGGCCGAGGTGCTGCCCGACGACACCCCGGTCGTCGACGCCGCCGACTTCCTGCGCGACCCCGCGGGTCACCTGCGGTGGCTGTGCGACTGGCTCGGCATCGACTTCACCGACGCGATGCTGTCGTGGCCGGCCGGCCCCCGCGACTCCGACGGCGTGTGGGCGCCGTACTGGTACGACGCGGTGCTCGCCTCCACCGGCTTCGAGCCCTACCGGCCCCGCGAGGTGACGCTGAGCCCGCACGACGCCGCGGTCGCGGAGACCTGCCGGCCGGCGTACGAGCAGCTGCGCGAGCGCCGGCTACGCCTCTAGCGCGGCCAGCGCCTCGCTGACGGCGCGGTGCATCGTCGGGAAGGCGTAGATCATCGAGCGCAGCGTGGCCACGGGCACCTCGGCGTGCACGGCGAGCGTGAGCATGCCGAGGATGTCGCCGCCGGTGGGGCCCACCACCGTGCCGCCGACCAGCACGTCGCGGTCGGCGTCGACGACGAGCTTGACCAGGCCCTGCGCCTGGTTGATCCACCCGCGCGAGTTGGCCGCCATGTCCTGGACGCCGGTCCGCACCGAGAGCCCCGCGTCGCGCGCCTGCTGCTCGGTCATGCCGACGCCGCCGACCTCGGGGTCGGTGAAGGTCACGTGGGGCACGGCGCGGTAGTCGGCCGGCTCGTGCTCCTGGTCGAGCACGGCGGCGACGCAGACGGCCGCCTCGTACATCGAGGTGTGGGTGTAGGCGCCGTGGCCCACGACGTCGCCGATCGCCCAGAGCCAGCCCTCGTGGCCGCCCACCCGCATCCGCTCGTCGACGTCGAGCGTGCGCGCCGCCGGGTCGAGACCGACGGTCTCCAGACCGAGGTCGTCGAGGTTGGGGGTGCGTCCGGCCGCGACCAGCAGCCGCTCGGCCTGCAGCTCCTGCTCGCCGCCCTCGACCGACACGGTGAGCGTGAAGTGGCCGTCGGCGTGGCCCACGCGCGACAGCTCGGCGTCGGTGAGCACCTGCATGCCCTCCGCGGCGAACACCTGGCCGAGCAACCGCCCCGCCTCGGGCTCGTCGGCGGAGAGCAGCCGGTCGCCGTGCTGCACGACCGTCACCCGGGTGCCGAAGCGGCTGAAGCCCTGGGCCAGCTCGGCACCGATCGCCCCGCCGCCCACGACGACGAGGCTGGCCGGGGCCGACTCGGTCTCGAGCGCCTCGCGGTTGGTCCAGTACGGCGTGCCGTCGAGGCCGTCGATCGGGGGCGCCGCCGGCCGGGTGCCGGGGTCGAGCACGACGCCCTTCGCGGCGACGTACGTCGTGCCGGCCACCTCGACGGTGCGCTCGCCGCTGAGGCGCGCGTGGCCGCGCACGAACCGGGCGCCCGCGTCCTCGATCCGCTGCACCCCGGCGGAGTCGTCCCAGTCGCTGGTGGCCTCGTCGCGGATGCGCCGGGCCACGGGGCCGAAGTCGGGACGCACCTCGACCGTGCCGGCCAGGTCACCGACCCGGCGGGCCTCGGCCAGGGCGTCGGCGGCCCGGATGATCATCTTGCTCGGGATGCAGCCGTAGAACGGGCACTCGCCGCCCACGAGCCGCTCGTCGACCGCGACCACGTCGAGCCCGGCCTGGGCGAGCTGCGTCGCCACCGCCTCGCCTCCCGGGCCGAGGCCGACCACCACCACGTCGCACGTCACGTCGTCACCGTTCGCGTCAGTCACCGCTCCCCCGTTCCCGAAGCAGCACGGTCGTCACGAGGTCGGTGACCGACGGCTCCTCGGGCGTCGAGCCGAACCCGAAGCGCGGCTCCGGGGCGACCGGGGCGAGCGTCCCGAGGTCACGCCCCGCCCAGCTGCCGCCTGCGGACACGACCTTTCGGAGGTCGGTGGCGCCGTAGTACTCCCGGCGCCCGCCGCCCGCGCTCCCCCGCGTGCGCACGCCGCGCAGGAGGCGTCGGGCCACCGGGTCGGTCACGGCGGTCCACCAGGGCGCCTCGGCCAGGGCCCGGGGCACGAGCCGGAGCAGCACCCCGAGCGCCGTACGACGGCCCACGCCGACGCGCAGGTCGAGGTCACCGGCCCGCACGTGCCACGCGCCGGGCCGCTCGTCCACGGCGACGTCGACGTCGACGACGTGGACCTCGTCGAAGGTGTAGGTCGAGGCGACGTAGTCGGCGACCTCGCGGCTCGGCGCCAGCAGGTGACGACGGCCGTCGGGCTCGGCGAGCATCACGTCGCTGAACGCCCCGAGGGGGCTCTCGCGCCAGTGCCCGACGACCACCCGGACCCCGTAGGTGGTGCCGACGCCGGCGATCCGCCCCCGGAACCGGTGCCGGGAGCGGCTCACCCGGCCGCGTGCTCGCGCACGCGGAGCTGCTTGAACCACGACTCGGTGACGTAGTCGGTGCGCCACCCGAGCGAGGTGTAGAGGCCGTTGGCCCCGGTGGGCGAGTCGTCGTCGACCTCCAGGCCGACCCGGTCGCGGCCGCGCTCGGCCGCGTCGGCGATCACGGTGTGCAGCAGCGACTTGGCCACGCCGCGACCTCGGGCGAGACGGTGCACGCCGATGTAGTCGATGTAGGAGCCCTCGTGGCCCTGGGCGTTCTCGGGCAGCACCGTGCTGACCACGGCACCCGCCGGCTCCGGGCGACCGTCGACGTCGACGAACGCGAGCCACCAGTGGTCCCAGCGGTGGCCGGGGTCCTCGCGCAGCCGCTGCACGAACTCGGGGAAGCTCTCGCGGTAGGAGTTGAAGTGGTCCTGGAACGACTTCTCGAGCATCTCGTGCACGATCTGCAGGTCGCGCGCCACGGGCAGGCCGTTGTCGTGGGCCTCGACCCGCCGGATCGTGACGCCCTCGCGAGGGCCGTCGAACTGCTCGGCCCGCTCGACCGGCCGCGTCATCTGCAGCCAGGTGCGCTGGTGGGCGTAGCCCGCCTCGGTCAGCCACCCGCGCTGCTCGGTGTCGTCGGCGAAGGGGCTCGCGTCGAGCCGGGTCTCGTCGATCTCGCGGAGCACGCAGATCTCGACCGCCTGCGCCTCCACGAAGGCGTACGCCGCTGCGGCCACCGCGCCGCGCTCGGCGGCGTCGGCGATCGCGCGGTCGACGTAGACGTGCAGCATCGTGCGGCCGGCAGCGCGGTCGTGCACCACGACCCAGCCGCGCACCTCGCCGGTCGGGTCGACGAGCACGACCTGGCGACGCGTCCACGACGCGGGGCCGGCCACCTCGGACTCGACGGCCTCGCGGTCGACCGACGAGGAGCCGGTCCAGGGCTGCTTGTCGGCGCCCCGGAGCTCGACGAGCCGGGGCACGTCGTCGAGACCGGGCACGCGGGCCGTCCACCCGTCGGGGAGCCCGGGCAGGGTGCGCGGGGCGGTCTCGTCGGCGGCGGGGCGGGGGGAGGTCATCCGGCCAGGGACTCCCGGTCGCGCACCACGGAGCCGAGCACCCCGTTGACGAAGGCCGGGGAGTCGTCGGTCGACAGCTCGCGCACCAGCTGCAGCGCCTCGGACACCGCGACCGCGTCGGGCACGTCGTCGACGTAGAGCACCTCGAAGACGGCCAGGCGCAGCACGTTGCGGTCGACCGACGGCATCCGCTGCAGGGTCCAGCCCTGCGCGTAGCGGGTGATGACCTCGTCGATGTGCTCCTGGTGCGCGACGACGCCCCGCACCAGCTCGCCGGTGTAGGCGTTGTTGGGGCCCCCGGGGATCTCCTCGAGGGCCTCGACCGCCGAGCGGCCGCGCATCTCGGAGGCGTAGATGAGGTCGAGGGCCCGCTTGCGGGCCTTGGAGCGAGCGCTCACCCGCGTCAGCTGCTCACGCGGCCGAGGTAGGAGGAGTCGCGGGTGTCGACCTTGACCCGCTCGCCGGTGGTGATGAACAGCGGCACGTTGATGCTGTGACCGGTCTCCAGCGTCGCCGGCTTGGTGCCGCCGGTGGAGCGGTCGCCCTGCAGGCCCGGCTCGGTGTAGGTCACCTCGAGCTCGACCGACGCGGGCAGCTCGATGTAGAGCACCCGGCCGTCGTTGGTGGCGACGATCGCCTCCTGGTTCTCGAGCAGGAAGTTGGTGGCGTCGCCGACGATGTCGGGCGCGACCTCGATCTGGTCGTAGGTGCCGGTGTCCATGAAGACGAACGACGTGCCGTCGTTGTAGAGGTACTGCATCGTGCGCTTGTCGACCGAGGCGACCTCGACCTTGACGTCGGCGTTGAAGGTCTTGTCGACCGTCTTGCCGCTCTCGATGTTCTTGATCTTGGTGCGCACCACGGCGCCACCCTTGCCGGGCTTGTGGTGCTGGAACCACAGCACCTGCCACAGCTGGCCGTCGAGGCGCAGCACCATGCCGTTCTTCAGGTCGTTCGTCGTTGCCATGCGGAGTCGTCGCACCTTCGGTCGAGAGCGGTGGAGAGAGCTTCTGTGGTGCCTGGTGGCACGGCGGTCGAGTCTAGCGGTGGGTCCGGACGCCGTGACATCGTGCGGTGATGCGCTCCCGGTTCCTCACCACCGCCTCCGCCGTCGCCCTCGGCCTCGCCGCCTCCCTGCTCCCGGGGTCCCCCGCCGTCGCGGACGACCCACGCCCGCCCGGCAACCTCGCCCAGGGCAACCCCGAGTCCTCCTACAACGTCATGGCGCCGCTCAAGATCGAGACCGACCAGGAGTGGGCGACCTTCCGCGCCGACCTGCGCACGGTGTCGTCGTACGGCGTCGACGCGGTGTCGGTCGACGTCTGGTGGGGCGACGTCGAGCAGCGCGACAACCGCTTCACCTGGGGCTACTACGACCGGGTCTTCCGCGAGATCAAGCTCGCCGGGCTCGACATCGCGCCGATCCTGTCGTTCCACCAGTGCGGCGGCAACGTCGGCGACGACTACACCAGCCTGCTGCCGTCGTGGCTGTGGACGAAGTACCAGGACCGTCGCGTCGACGGCATCAAGCTCGGTCCGAAGGGCCTGCAGCACCGCAGCGAGCAGGGCAACTGGTCGGCCGAGACCGTCTCCGGCTGGGGTGACCGGGTCGTGCGCCAGGAGTACGTCGACTTCACCAAGGCGTTCGTGCGCCGCTACGACCCCTCCTACGGCCGCGAGATGAGCGAGCTCAACGTCTCGCTCGGCCCCTCGGGCGAGCTGCGCTACCCGTCGTACAACTCCCACGACACCGGCTCCGGCTACCCCACCCGCGGCGCGCTGCAGTCCTACTCCCCGATCGCCCAGGCCGACTTCCGCGACGACGCCCGGCGCAGCTACGGCAGCCTGAAGCGGCTCAACCGCGCGTGGGACACCGACTACCGCTCCTGGCGCCAGGTCGCCTCGCCGAAGGACGCCGACGACTTCTTCGACAGCGGCGACTACCGCTCCAGCCGCTACGGCCTCGACTTCGTCGACTGGTACAACGCCTCGCTCGTCGCCCACGGCGAGCGCATGCTCACCGCCGTGACCCGCGCGGTCGGTGACGGCTTCCGGTACGCCGACATCGGCTACAAGGTGCCCGGCATCCACTGGCAGATGGGCTCCGGCTCGCCCTACCCGCGGGCCACCGAGGTCACCACCGGCCTGATCCAGACGAGCGTGCGCGAGCAGGACTGGTCGACCGGCCACGGCTACCGCAAGATCATCGAGCTCGCGGGTGACGTCCCCACCAGGCGCAAGGTCGTCATGCACTTCACGGCGCTGGAGATGGACGACAACAACCCGGGCGAGCCCGTCGACGGGCTGCCGCCGTACTCCCTGGCCAAGACCCTGGTCGGCTGGATCGGCGACTACGCCGCCCGCGTCGGCACCCCGCTCAAGGGCGAGAACGCCCTCAACGGCGGCCTCTACGGCGACCGCGGCTGGGACAACATCACCGACGCCTTCGAGCAGTGGGGCTACGAGGGCCTCACCGTCCTCCGCATGGTCGACGTCGGCTCCGGCAACGACAAGGAGCTCCCCCGCACCCGCTACGCCCGCCTCATCGCCGACCTCCGCACCCCCTGACCCCCGCTTCGTCGGCGCGCCCCGCCCCTTCGTGACGCCCCGCTCGTCCCTCGCGGGGTTCCTCAGGGATCGGTTGGGTGCAGCGGCTCACGGTCCCTGAGGTGCGAGCGGAGCGAGCCACGAAGGGCCGTACGACGCCCCGCCGCGCAGTGCGTGCAGAGCAACCCCCCGATCCCTGAGGTGCGAGCGAAGCGAGCCACGAAGGGCCGTACGACGCCTCGCCGCGCAGTGCGTGCAGAGCAACCCCCCGATCCCTGAGGTGCGAGCGAAGCGAGCCACGAAGGGCGCCCCTTCGTGACACCCCGCTCGTCCCTCGCGGGGTTCCTCAGGGATCGGTTGGGTGCAGCGGCTCACGGTCCCTGAGGTGCTAGCGGAGCGAGCCACGAAGGGCCGTACGACGCCCCGCCGCGCAGTGCGTGCAGAGCAACCCCGCTCCCTGAGGTGCGAGCGAAGCGAGCCACGAAGGGCGCCGTCACCGTCCACAGGCATCGACAACGGGCTCGCCGTCCACAGGTCGGGGCGGTTCGCGTCACTGGCCCCGCTGGCGGGGCGACCCTGGGCCGTGGCCCGGACCTACCTCCTCGAGTGCGCCGACGGATCCTTCTACGTCGGCAGCACCGTCGACCTCGCGCAGCGGCTCGCCCAGCACCAGGACGGCACCCCGGCGGCTGGACCCGCCGGAGGCGGCCCGTCACGTTGCTGTGGGCGGTCGAGCTGGAGTCGGTGCGCGACGCCTACGCCACCGAGCGCCGCATACACGGCTGGAGCCGGGCCAAGAAGCGTGCGCTCGCCGACGGTGACCTCGACACCCTCCGGCTGCTGTCCTCCCGCTCCCCAGCCGGACGCGATGCCCGGGCCGCCGCACAGCAAGCCGACCGCGCCGCCCCTTCGTGACACCCCGCTCGTCCCTCGCGAGGCTCCTCAGGGATCGGCACGGCCCCCAGCTCCTGACGTGCGAGCGGAGCGGCCCCCGGTCCCTGAGGCGAGCGGAGCGAGCCACGAAGGGCGCCCCTTCGTGACGCCCCGCTCGTCCCTCGCGGCGCTCCTCAGGGAGCGGCACACAGCCGCTCGTCCCTCGCAGAAGGGACTGCTGAAGGTCTGGTTGTCACTTGGGGTGTGTGGTTTCAGGCCGCGTCAGCGGCCGTGTAGATGGTCTCAAACTCGATCGGGGTGAGCTTGC
>NZ_BAAHAA010000019.1:0-81780 GCF_054777915.1 Nocardioides marmoraquaticus
GCGGCGTCGGGCGGGGCGGTGCCGGCGGGCAGGGCGGCGTACAGCGCGCCCGCGCCGGCGGAGCCGCGCACGTGGGCGCCGACCCGCTCGGCCTCGGCGAGCACCTCGCCGACGCCGGAGAGCACGCAGGTGAGCTTGAGAGCGGTCTCGCCCGCCCCCTCGGTCCAGGGGTACGTCGACCCCTCGGCCGGGGGCCCGTCGAGGTCGGCGGCCCCGCGTCCGAGCAGCTCGCGGAGCTCCGCGGCACGGCCCTCGACGCCGTCGGGCCGGCCCTCGAGGAGCACGGAGACCCGCTTGGTGTCGCGCGACCACTCGACCTCGACGGCCGCGGGCACCACCTGGCTGTGCACGGCGGCCTGCGCGGCGGTCTGGGCCGCGGTGGCGTCGGGCACCTCGACCCCGACCCACCGCGAGGCGGCGGGCAGGGGGTGGAGCCGGAAGGTGGCGTCGACGACGACGGCGAGGGTGCCGTAGGACCCGACGACGAGCTTGCCGAGGTCGTAGCCGGCGACGTTCTTGACGACGCGACCGCCGGCCTTGGCGACGACGCCGTCGGCGCGCACGACGGTGATCCCGATCAGCAGGTCGCGTGGGGTGCCGGCGAGCACGCGACGGGGCCCGCTGGCGTTGGTGGCCAGGGCGCCGCCGATGGTGCCGCCCCTCACGGTCTCGTCGAGGCACAGCCGCTGGTCGCCCTTCGCGACGACCTCCTGCACGCCGGCCAGCGTCGCGCCGGCCTGGGCGGCGACGATGAGGTCGCCCGCCGCGTGGTCGAGCACCTGGTCGAGCGCCGACAGGTCGAGCAGCACGTCGCAGCGCTCGGGCGCCCGGCCCCACGACAGCTTGGTGCCCCGGCCCCGGGCGACGACCGCGAGATCGTGGGCCTGGCAGGCCCGCATGACCTCGGCGACCTGGCCCACGTCGGTCGGTCCGGCCACGATCGCGGGTCGGACGCCGTCGACGCCCACGGCGTCGTCGGCGAGCTCACCGACCCGCTCGCAGGCCGAAACGAGCGCGGCCCGGGCGCTGTCGTCGACGCCCATCTCAGAACACCTCCGCCACGCCGGCGTCCTGCAGCGGATGCGCGCCCTTGTGGCGCCCGGGGATCTCGCCGCACAGCCGCGGGGTCGGGAAGAGCTTGCCCGGGTTGGAGATGCCGTGCGGGTCGAAGGCGCACCGCACCAGCTGCATGGTGTCGAGGTCGTCGTCGGAGTACATCCGCGGCATGTACTTGGACTTGTCGGTGCCGACGCCGTGCTCACCGGTGATCGAGCCGCCGTGCTTGATGCACAGGTCGAGGATCGCGCCGCTGACCTGCTCGGCGGCGTCGCCCGCACCCTCGACGCTGTCGTCGAACAGCACCAGCGGGTGCAGGTTGCCGTCGCCGGCGTGGAAGACGTTGGCGACCCGGACCCCCGAGCTGCGGGAGAGCTCGGCGATCTCGCCGAGCACCTCCCCGAGCGCCGTGCGGGGGATGACGCCGTCCTGGACGATGTAGTCGGGGCTGATGCGGCCGACCGCTGCGAAGGCCGACTTGCGGCCCTTCCAGATCAGCGCGCGGTCGGTCGGGTCGGTGGCGAGCCGCTGCTCGAAGGAGCCGTGCTCGCCGCACAGCCGCTCGACGTCGTCGAACTCCGCCTCGACGTCGTGCACCGAGCCGTCGAGCTCGATGACGAGCACCGCGCCGGCGCCCTCGGGGTAGCCGCAGGCCGTGGCCGCCTCGGCGGCCTCGATGGCGAGCTCGTCCATCATCTCGATGGCCGCGGGCACGATGCCGGTCGCGATGATGGCCGACGTCGCCGCGCCCGCCTGGTCGGTGCTGGGGAAGCCGACCAGCAGCGTGCGCACCTCCTGGGGCAGCCGGGTCAGCTTGACCGTGACGGAGGTGACGACGCCGAGGGTGCCCTCGGAACCGATGACGGCGCCGAGCAGGTCGTAGCCCGGTGCGTCGGGCGCGTCGGTCCCGAGCCGGACGTGCTCGCCGTCGGGGGCGACGAAGTCGGCCGCGAGCACGTGGTGGGCGGTGAAGCCGTACTTCAGGCAGTGCGCGCCGCCGGAGTTCTCGGCGACGTTGCCGCCGATCGAGCAGATCTGCTGGCTCGAGGGGTCGGGGGCGAAGTAGTAGCCCTCGGGGGTCGCGGCCCGGGTCACGTCGAGGTTGATCACCCCGGGCTCGACGACGGCGCGCTGGTCGGCGCGGCGTACCTCGGTGATGGCCCGCATCCGCGACGTCACCACCAGCACGCCCTCGGCGTGCGGCAACGCCCCGCCCGAGAGCCCGGTGCCGGAGCCGCGGGCGACGTACGGCACCCGGTGCTCGGCGCAGGCACGCACGACGGCGGCGAGCTGGTCGGCGTCCTCGGGGATGACGACCAGCGCCGGGGTGACCCGGTGGTGGGCCAGGCCGTCGCACTCGTAGGTGCGCAGCCGGGTGCGGTCGCTGATGACGCCCTCGTCGGGGACGACGCGGCGCACCGCCTCGGTCACCGCCCGGATGCCGGCGGTGTCCTGGGAGGGCGCGGCGGGAGCGGTGGTGGCCATCAGTCGACCTGCGCCGTGAGACCGGCGGCCTCGACGCCGGCCGCGGCCGCGGCCTCGTCGTTGTCGGAGGTGTCGCCGCTGATGCCGACGGCGCCGAGCAGGTCGCCGGACGCATCGCGCACCAGCACCCCGCCGGGCACCGGCACCAGCGAGCCGCCGACCGCCTGGGCGGCGGCGAGCACGAAGTAGGCCTGCTGCTCGGCGCGGCCCATGATCGAGCGCGAGCCCATGCCGAGCGCCAGGGCCCCGTGGGCCTTGCCGCGGGCGACGTCGAAGCGACCGATCGACGAGCCGTCCTCGCGCTCGACGGCGAGGACGTGACCGCCGGGGTCGAGGACCACGACGGTCAGCGGCTTGAACCCCGCCTCGGCACCGTGGGCGCGGGCCGCCGCGACGATGGAACGGGCGGTCTCCAGGTCCAGGCTCATGCCTGCGCCTCCTTCTGGTCGCGTGCCTTCTTCTCCGCCCGGCGACGGTGCAGGATCGGCTCGGTGTAGCCCGAGGGCTGCGCGAGCCCCTCGAAGACGAGGTCGTGGGCCGCCTGGAAGGCCTCGCCGTCGAAGCCCGGGGCCATGGCGACGTACGACGCGTCGCCGCTGTTCTGCTCGTCGACGACCTCGGCCATGCGGCGCAGCGTCTGCTCGACCTGGTCGGCCCCGACCACGCCGTGGTGCAGCCAGTTGGCGACGTGCTGCGCGCTGATCCGGCAGGTCGCCCGGTCCTCCATCAGCGCCTCGCCGGTGATGTCGGGCACCTTGGAGCAGCCGACGCCCGCGTCGACCCACCGCACGACGTAGCCGAGCAGGCTCTGCAGGTTGTTGTCGATCTCCTGCTGGCGGTCGTCGTCGGACCACTCGGCCGCGTCGCCGAGCGGCAGCACGAGCAGCTGCTCGCGGTCGCGGCGCCGACCCCCGCGGGCCAGCTCCTCCTGGCGGGCGCGCACGTCGACCTGGTGGTAGTGCAGCGCGTGGATCGTGGCCGCGGTCGGCGACGGCACCCAGGCGCATGTGGCGCCGGCCTGCGGGTGGCCGCTCTTCTGCTCGTACATGTCGGCGAGGCTGTCGGGCGCGGGCCACATGCCCTTGCCGATCTGGGCCCGGCCCAGCAGGCCGCACTCGAGGCCGATGTCGACGTTGAGGTCCTCGTAGGCCGCGATCCAGTCGGTCTGCTTCATGGCGCCCTTGCGCACGACCGGCCCAGCCTGCATGGAGGTGTGGATGTCGTCGCCGGTGCGGTCGAGGAAGCCGGTGTTGATGAAGACCACGCGGTCGGCCGCCTCGGCGATGCAGGCCTTGAGGTTGAGCGACGTACGCCGCTCCTCGTCCATGATCCCCATCTTGATCGTGCGCGCGGGCAGGCCCAGCAGCTCCTCGACGCGGGTGAACAGCTCGACGGCGAGCGCCACCTCGGCCGGGCCGTGCATCTTGGGCTTGACCACGTAGACGGCGCCGGTGCGCGAGTTGGGGCGCGAGGTGCGGCCCTGCACGTCGGCGAGGCTGCCGAGGCCGGTCATCACCGCGTCGAGCAGGCCCTCGGGCACCTCACGGCCCTCGGCGTCGAGGACCGCGTCGGTGGTCATGAGGTGGCCGACCTGGCGGATGAACAGCAGCGAGCGCCCGCGCAGCGTGACCGTGCTGCCGTCGGGAGCGGTGCACTCGCGGTCGTCGTGCATCTCGCGGGTGAAGGTCTGCTCCCCCTTGGTGACCTGCTCCGACAGCGAGCCGTCCATGAGGTGCAACCAGTTGCGGTAGCCCAGCACCTTGTCGTCGGCGTCGACGGCCGCGACGGAGTCCTCGAGGTCCATGATCGTCGAGACGGCCGACTCGACCAGGAGGTCCTTGACCCCGGCGGCGTCGGTCGAGCCGATCGCGTCGTCGGCGTCGACCTGGATCTCGACGTGCAGCCCGTGGTGGACCAGCACGACGGCCTCGGGTGCCGAGCGGTCGCCGCGGAAGCCGACGAGCTGGCCCGCGTCGGCCAGCCGGGCGGTGCCGTCGGCGAGGGTCACCGCGAGCCCCTCGTCGTCGACGGCGTACGACGTGGCGTCGGCGTGGGACCCGTCGGCGAGCGGGAAGTGCTCGTCGAGCAGCGCCCGCCCCCGCTTGATGACCTCGTCGCCGCGAGTGCGGTTGTAGGAGTCGCCGGGCGCGAGGTCGCCGTCGGTGGGCACCACGTCGGAGCCGTAGAGCGCGTCGTACAACGAGCCCCAGCGCGCGTTGACGGCGTTGGTGGCGAACCGCGCGTTGAGCAGCGGCACGACCAGCTGCGGGCCGGGCACGGCCGCGACCTCGTCGTCGACCCCGTCGGTGGTGACCTGCACGTGCTCGGGCTCGTCGAGCAGGTAGCCGAGCTCGCGCAGGAACGCCTGGTAGGTCTCGGGGTCGGGCTGGCCCGGGTGCTCGCGGTGCCAGTCGTCGAGCACGGCCTGGATGCGGTCGCGCTCACCCAGCAGATCGCGGGTGCGCGGCGCGAGGTCGGCCACGATCGCCGCGAGGCCGCTCCAGAACGCCTCCGGGTCGAGGCCGCTGCCGGGCAGCGCCTCCTCCTCGACGAAGCGGTGCAGCGGTGCGGCGACCTGCAGTCCTGCGGTCTCGACGGTCGCATCGGGTCCAGGCATGTCGCTCCTTGCGCGGGATTCCGCATCGTGGAAACATCGGACGTAACAGTGGAAAACTACCGTGACGACGTCGCGGTGTGTCAACCGTCACCCCGAGGAGTGGCCAGTGCCCAGCGACGACGCTTCCGACTCGCCCCGGTCCGGAGGCGTGCGTTCGCTGCACCGCGCGCTCGACCTGCTCGAGCTCCTCGCGGCGCGCGGGGGCACGGCGGGGGTGGCCGACCTGGCCTCCGAGACCGGGCTCGCGCTGCCGACGGTGCACCGGTTGCTGCGCACGCTCCTCGAGCGCGGCTACGTGCGGCAGCTGCGCGACCGGCGCTACGCCCTCGGGCTGGCCCTCGTGCCGCTCGGCAGCGTCTCGGGCGCCGTGGTCGGGGTGGGTCCCGCGGCGGAGTCGACCCTGCGTGGGCTCGTCGACGCGCTCGGCGAGAGCGCCAACCTCGCCGTCCTCGACGGCGACGAGGTGGCCTACGTGGCCCAGGTGCCCGGTCGCCACGCGATGCGCATGTTCACCGAGGTCGGGCGCCGGGTCGCCCCGCACTGCACCGCGGTCGGCAAGGCGCTGCTGGCGCGGCTGCCCGAGCAGCAGGTGGCGGAGCTGGTGGGTCGCACCGGGCTGGCGGCCCGCACCGCCCACAGCCTCACCACGCTCCCGACCCTCCTGGCCGAGCTCGAGGCCGTGCGCGAGCGCGGCTACGCGCTCGACGAGGAGGAGCAGGAGGTCGGCGTGCGGTGCGTGGCCGTCGCCGTGCCCGGCACCCCGCTCCCCCTCGGCCTGTCGGTGTCCGGGCCCGCGCCGCGGGTCACCGACGAGCTGGTCGACCGCGCCGTGCCGCTGCTGGGCGACGCGGCGCGGTCGTTGGCGGCGTCGTTGCGCTGACGTCGCCGCCTCAGTCGCGCAGCGCGTCGTACACCTGCAGCGTGACGCCGTTGTCGTACGCCGCGTGCTCGGCGAGGGCGAAGCGGTGCTTCGCCGTGCCCTCGGTGTCGAAGAGCCGACGGCCCGCGCCGAGCACGACCGGGAAGACCAGCAGGTGGAGCCGGTCGACCAGCCCCGCGGCCAGCAGGCCCTGCGCCAGCGTCGCGCTGCCGTGCACGGCGATGTCGCCGTCGATGCTGCCGGACTCCTTGAGGCCCGCCACCTCGTCGAGCGACCCGAGCACGGTGGTGTTCTCCCACTCGGGGTCGCGCAGCGTGCTGGAGACGACGTACTTGGGCATCGCGTTGTAGGTCGCGAACTCCTCCATCGTCGGCCACACCGGCGCGAACTCGTCGTAGCTGCGGCGGCCGAGCAGCAGCGCACCGGTGGTCTCCATCTCGCGACCCTTGATCTCGTACGCCGCCTCGTCGAACGCGACGTCCTTGAACGTCCAGCCGGCGTACGGGTGGTCCCCGCCGCCAGGCGCCTCCATGACGCCGTCGAGGGAGACGAACGTGGTGAGGACGAGACGGGTCATGACGGGCCTCCTGGGCTCGGGGATGTCGAACGGGCCGTGCGGGGGTTCGACCACCCGTCGGGCCGGGACTCATCGCCGGGTGGCGACGCTCAGGCTCCCACCTCGTCGTCACCGGTCGGACGGTCGGCCTCGGCGCGCTTGTCGGGCTCGCCCTCCCGCTCGGGATCGGGTTCGGTGCGGGCCGGGGTGACGGGGTCGTGCTCGGGTTCGGGTGCCTGCTCGGGTCGGCTGCTGCTCTCGTCGCTGCTCATGCCGCACCACTACCCCGGGTGGGTGCCGGCCAGCCCCGGGCGGTTGCTCAGCCGCCCCACACGAACGCCACCACGGCGACCACGCCGACCGCGACGATGACGCCGCGGAGCACGACCGGGGGCAGTCGGCGACCCACGGTGGCGCCGACCTGGCCGCCGACCACCGAGCCGAGGGCGATGAGGCCGGCGTAGCGCCAGTCGACGCTCCCGACGGCGTCCTCGAGGCCCGGCACCGGCACGAGCGACAGCACGATGAAGATCACCGCAGCGATCCCGTTGACGAGGCCGGCGAGCACGTTCTTGGTGGCGTTGTGCCGCTGCATGGTGTCGGCGACCCCGATGCCGAGGACCGCCATCAGCAGCACGCCCTGCGCGGCGCCGAAGTAGCCGCCGTACACGCCGGCGAGCGCGACGCAGGGCCAGACCCACCACGCCCCCGTCTCGCGCAGACCGCCGCGGGCCTCGGCCCGGGCCGCCACGCGGCGCTGGATGCGCGGGCCGGTCACGACCAGCACGCAGCCGAGCACGATCAGCACGGGGACCACGGCGTCGAAGGCCGCGGAGGGCAGCACCAGGAGCAGCAGCGCCCCGCCGACGCCGCCGATGAGCGAGGCGGTGCCGAGCACGAGCACCCGTCGCCGCTGGCCGCGCAGCTCCTTGCGGTAGCCGATCGCCCCCGACACCGAGCCGGGCACCAGACCGATGGTGTTGGAGACGTTGGCGGTCACCGGTGGCACGCCGAACGCCAGCAGGGTCGGGAACGTGATGAGCGTGCCCGACCCGACCACGGTGTTGATGGTGCCCGCCGCCACTCCGGCGAGGGTCACGAGCAGTGCCTCCCAGACCTCCACGGGCGCCTACTGTGCCCGAGGCGTCGCGGGCCTCACCCGGTGGGCTGGTCGCCCGGCTGCTCGCTCGGGACGTCGGCCGGGGCGTCGACCGCCGAGGCGGGCGGCACCGCAGCGCTGGTCGTCGACGTGCCGCTGGAGCCCGGCTCGGCCTCCTCGGCCGCGGCCAGGGCCTCCTGCACCGCGTCGGAGGCCTTCGACCCACCGGTGGCCGGCAGCTCGACGTCACTGGAGCCCATGTCGACCCGCGTGCGCGGGCCGTCGGTCTTGAGCGGGATGCCCGCGACCTGGTGGATCGAGGAGCCGAGTCCCTCGAGCGCCTTGGTGATCTCGGACGGCACGACCCACACCTTGTTGGCGGAGCCCTCGGCGATCTTGGGCATCATCTGGAGGTACTGGTAGGCCAGCAGCGACTGGTCGGGCTGCCCGTCGTGGATGGCCTGGAAGACCGTCTGGATGGCCTGGCCCTCACCCTGGGCACGCAGGATCGCGGCCTCGCGGTCGGCCTGGGCGCGCAGGATCTGCGACTCGCGGTCGCCCTCCGCCGACAGGATCGCCGCCTGCTTCTGGCCCTCGGCCGACAAGATGGCCGACTGCCGCGAGCCCTCGGCGGTGAGGATGGCGGCGCGCTTGTCGCGGTCGGCGCGCATCTGCTTCTCCATCGAGTCCTTGATCGACGGCGGCGGGTCGATCGCCTTGATCTCGACCCGGTTGACCTTGATGCCCCAGCGACCGGTGGCCTCGTCGAGCACCTGCGACAGCTCGCGGTTGATGCGGTCGCGGGAGGTCAGCGTCTCCTCGAGGTCCATGCCACCGACGATGTTGCGGGTGGTGGTGATGGTGAGCTGCTCGACGCCCTTGATGTAGTCGACGATCTCGTAGGTCGCCGACACGGGGTTGGTCACGGTGAAGTAGATGACGGTGTCGATGTCGACGCCGAGGTTGTCCTCGGTGATGACCTGCACCGGCGGGAACGACACGACCTGCTCGCGCAGGTCGATCTTGTAGCGCACCTTGTCGACGAACGGGACGATCAGGTTGGGCCCCTCGGTGAGGGTGCGCTGGTACTTGCCCAGGCGCTCCACGATCCCGACCCGCGACTGCGGCACGATCTGCACGGACTTGAAGAGCAGCAGCGCGGCGAAGACCGCCAGCACCAGCAGCACGATGGTCAGACCCGTCACGTCAGCCAACCCCCTCGGCTCTCGCGGTGGCAGGAGCCACCGCTGTGTGCACCGACCCTACCGACGGCCCCCGACACCGCCGCGGTACGACGCGGGGGCGGCGGCCCCGGGGTCAGGTGCCGCCCGCTCGGGCGAGTGCCACGACGTCGGCGGCCCTCACCTCGACACCCCACCGCCTTGGCTTGGCTATCAGCTCGCCGCGCAGCAGGTGGCCGAGGCGGCCTCGCGAGGCCAGGGCCTCCTCGCTCTCCCACGAGCCGACCACGTCGCGGGCCGCCAGCGTCGCGAGCCGCTCCAGGCCGAGGCGCACGTCGAGCACCTCGTGCGTGGCCAGCACCGGGTCGGTGACGGTGAAGCACACGTCGAGGTCGAGGTGGAGCAGCACGTCGTCGCCGGCGACGATCGGCACGGACCGCAGCGGCAGGGTCTGCTCGCGCAGGTCGACGGTGCGCGGCACGAGGTCGAGGAACGGGACGACGAGGTGGGTGCCCTCCGGCAGCGTCCGTCGGTGGCGGCCGCGCCGCTCCACCAGCCCGACGTGGCCCGCCGGGACCCGCACGACCGCCTTCGCCAGGGCGACCGCCACGGCCACGACTCCGACGGTGACGGCGGTCAGCAGCTCGACCACGTGCGCTCCCCCGGATGTGTGCGGCCGGGGCCGGTCAGGCCTCGAGCGTGTGCGTGCGCAGCACGAAGGCGGTGGCACCCTCGATCATCACGACGTCGACGCGAGCACCGACCTCGATGGAGTCGTCCTCGTCGTAGGAGCGCGCCGACCACTCCTGGCCGTCGACCTTCACCCGGCCCGGCCCGGCGCCCTCGATGGCCACGACGACGGTGCCGCGCTGGCCGATGAGGTTCTGGTGGCCGGTGCGCAGCGTCGGGGCGGTGTGGATGCGCTTGACGACGCTGGGCCGCACGAGGGCCATCAGCGCCACCGAGGTGATCGTGAAGAGCCCCAGCTGCAGCAGGAAGGGCGCGTTGAGCCCCGCGGCCACGGCGCCACCCAGGGCACCCCCGGCCAGCATCACCAGCCACAGGTCGGTGCCGATCATCTCGAGGCCGCCGAGCACGGCGGCCAGGGCGACCCAGCCGGCCCAGGCGTTGTCGCCCAGCCAGTCGGTGAGGTCCTGCCACCACTCCATGGCGCGACCCTAGCCGTCCGCACCACGGCGACGGGCCGTGTCGGGGACCTCGCTCAGGCGCGCCGCGCCGACCAGCGCCCGGCCTCGGAGCGGACCGCCAGCGGCAGCCCGAAGGCGTCGGAGAGCACGGCGTCGGTCATGACCTCGTCGAGCAGGCCCGCGGCCACGACCCGACCGCCGCGCAGGACGAGGCCGTGGGTGAAGCCGGGCGGGATCTCCTCGACGTGGTGCGAGACCAGCACGGTGGCGGGGCTGTCGGGGTCCTGGGCGAGCGCCGACAGGGTCTGCACGAGGTCCTCGCGGCCACCGAGGTCGAGGCCGGCCGCCGGCTCGTCGAGCAACAGCAGCTCGGGGTCGGTCATCAGGGCGCGGGCGATCTGCACCCGCTTGCGCTCGCCCTCGCTCAGGGTGCCGAACGTGCGCCGGGCGAGCGCGCCCGCGCCGACCTCGGCGAGCAGCTCGGCGGCCCGGGCGTGGTCGAGGTCGTCGTAGGCCTCGCGCCAGCGCCCCACCACGCCGTACGACGCGGACACGACGACGTCGCTGACGACCTCGTGCGGGGGGATCCGCTCGGCCACCGCGGCCGAGGTCCAGCCGATCCGGGGGCGCAGCTCGAACACGTCGACGGTGCCGACGACCTCGCCGAGCAGGCCGACGACGCCCGAGGTCGGGTGGACCTGCGCCGAGACGAGCTGCATCAGGGTGGTCTTGCCGGCGCCGTTGGGGCCGAGCACGACCCAGCGCTCGTCCTCCTCGACGCTCCAGTCGACGCCGTCGAGCAGCAGCGACTCCCCGCGTCGCACGGTGACCCCGGCCAGCTCCACGACGGCGCTCATGCGGCCCAACCTAACCGGCGCACCGGCCCCGGAGGGGGTCGGGGCCCACCCCGTCCTAGGCTGCTGCGACGTGAGCGCCCTGCCCCTGTCCGCGACCCTCGCGCTGTGGCTCGACGCCGTGCGCGCGGGCCTCGTCGGGCCCGACGAGCTCGCCGACGCGGTGCGCGGCGACGACCCCCGTCACCTGGTGGTGGGTGCCCGCGTCGCGGCGGGGTCGCCCGGGGCCGACACCGACGTGCTGGAGCTCGTCGCGCTGCCCCTGACCCTGGCCGGGCCGCTGTCGCTGGCGCTGCCCGCACCCGGCGACCCCGTCGGGCTCGGCGGGCCCGCGGCCACCAGCCGCGCCGCCCTCGAGGCGGGCGAGGCCGTCGTCTGCGGCGGCGTGGCCCTGGTGCCGGAGGACGACGCCCGCACCGTCGTGTGGCGCGCGCTGCCCGCGGGCCGGGCGCCGTACGTCGACGAGCGTGAGACCGCCCGCGCGCTCCGGCTCGCCCTGACCGAGGTGACCACGAGGCTGGTCGAGCTCGACGTCGCCTCGTGGGGCCCCGAGGTGCCCGACCTGCTGATGAACCTGCGCCACCGCGCCCCGCTGCGGCTGCCGCCGGGCATCGACGACCGGCGCCGCGAGACCCTCGAGCGGGCGGTGCTGTGCCTCGAGATCGTCCACCTCGCGAGCGGCGACGACGGTGGCTCCGTCACCGCCCTCGAGGCCAACGCCCGTCGCACCGCCCTCGGCCACCTTGACCGCGCCGCCCGCCACGCCCTCGTCGGCGCCTGCACCGGTCGGTCCTGAGGCTCCTCGACGACCGACGGGCCCCCACCGCGGCACGGTGGGGGCCCGTCGTACGAGCGGCTGCTGGGGTCAGGGCAGCACGGTGATGCGGTTGGTCGGCGCCGGCGCCACGGCGGGCGAGGCGTCGGCCAGGTAGTCGATGAACGCGTCGAGGTCGACCTCGCCACCGGTCGTGCTGGTGCCGGCGGTCAGCGTCGTGAAGCCGTCACCGCCGGCCGAGAGGAAGTTGTTGATGGTCACCCGGTAGGACGCGGCGGGGTCGACGGCGGTGCCGGCGATCTGGATGCCCGACACCTTGGACCCGACCGGTGCGGTCGTCGAGTAGCTGTAGGTCAGCGTCGACGACGGCTGGAGCACCCGGTTGACCTCGAACTGCTGCTCGAGCACGGCCTTGAGCTGGGCGCCCGTGAGGGTCACGGTCTGCAGGACGTTGCCGAAGGGCTGCACCGAGAAGGCCTCGCCGTAGGTGACGACGCCGTCGCCCTCGCCGGCCGGCGAGCCGGCGTACTGGAGGTCGGCGCGCACGCCGCCGGGGTTCATCAGGGCGACCTGCGCCCCGGCCCCCTGCGTGGCCGCGAGCTGGGCGTCGGCGATGACATTGCCGAGGGGCGTCTCCCCCGACGGGGCCGGGGTGCGGGTGATGTCGGCGGTGACGTCGCCGACCGGACGGTTCGCCAGCGGGGCGGCGAGCTCCTTGGCCTGGTCGATGATGCGGGTGACGGCGGCGTCGGGAGTGACGGTCCGGGTCACGACCTCGTTCGTGGCGCGGGTGGCGGAGCGCACCACGTCCTTGGTGCGGCGGTCGATGCGCAGGTCGACGACCGACAGCAGGCGGCCGAAGGACAGGCCCTGGATCATCGGGCGCTTGCGACCCGCCGGGTCGGTGACGACGCAGTTGTAGCCCTGGTGCGAGTGCGCGGTCATGAAGGCGTCCACGCGTGACGTCGACCTCGTGGCGATCGCCGTGGCGGGGCCGCCGGCCTTGAGGCTGCACGCGTTGGGCCCGGTGCTGGCGTCGGCCACGTCGTCACCCTGGTGCACGAGCACGACCTGCGCCTTGACGCCCTGGCGCTGCAGCGCCGCCGAGGTGCGGTTGACGGCGGCGACCTCGTCGCCGAACTCGAGGCCGCGGATGCCCTCGCGCGCGACGACGTCGGGCAGGCCCCGCAGCGTGACGCCGATGATGCCGACGCGCATGCCGCCCGAGCGCACCACCCGCGAGGGCAGCAGGGCCGCCCGGCCGCTGGACTTGGTGACGTTGGCGCCGAGGATCGGGAAGTCGGTGCCGTCGTAGTAGGAGTTGAAGTCGCACCCGTCCACCGGGTGGCACCCCCCGTTCTGGATCCGCTGCAGCTCGGCGTAGCCCTCGTCGAGCTCGTGGTTGCCCAGCGCCATCGCCTGCACGCCGATCCGGTTGAGCACCTCGACGGTGGGCTCGTCGTGGAACAGCGCCGAGACCACGGGCGACGCGCCGATGGCGTCGCCCGCCGAGACCACCACGGAGTTCCTCGCCGCCGAGCGCAGCCGCTTCACGTGCGTGGCGAGGTACGCCGCCCCGCCGGCGTCGACGGTGGTGGCCGGGGTCCCCGGCACCGTCACGCGGCCCGACGACCCGCTCGGCGGCTCGAGGTTGCCGTGCAGGTCGTTGAAGCCGATCAGGCGCACCGGCACGGTGCCCCGGGTGGCCGGCTTCTTCTTCGGCTTCTTCTTCGCGGCCGGCTGGGCCTTCTGGCTGGCGACGCGGTCGCCCGACGGGGCCGCCTGGGCCGGAGCGGCGTACGCCGTGAGGGTGCTGGCGAGCAGGCCTGCGGAGAGACCGGCGGCCACGAGGGACCGTGCTGAGGGCCGTGCTGAGGGCATGAGGCATCGCTTCCCGGGAGTTCGACAGGTAGGCCGTCGGCACGCCGGCCCCGCGGACGGGCGGACCACGACGGCCCGACGTTGCCACGTCGCGACGGCGGGACAAAGGCCTCGGAGGTCACGTTCCGGTGAACGTGGGGCGAGCGGGACCTCCGTCACACCTGCGTCGCACCCGGGCCACGGGCCGGCGCGGGTGGCCTAGGGTCGTGCCGTGCCGGAGCCCAGCGCGACCCCCGCCCGCACCCTGCTCATCACCCTGACGGGACGCGACCGGCCCGGGGTGACCTCGCTGCTCTTCGACACCCTGGCGGGCTTCTCGGTCGAGGTGCTCGACATCGAGCAGATCGTGCTGCGGCGCCGGCTCGTGCTCGGCGTGCTCGTCAGCGCACCCCGCAGCACCGCCCGGCTGCGCGCGGCCGTGGAGGACGTCGCGGCCCGGCTCGACATGACCCTGGAGCTCGAGGAGGGCTCGGGCGACAACCGGCCGCGGCCCGACGGCCGCAGCCACGTCACCGTGCTCGGCACGCCGCTGCAGCCCGCGGCCGTCGCCGCGATCGCCGGACGGATCGCCGACTCCGGGGCCAACATCGACCGGATCGTGCGGATGGCGCGCTACCCCGTCACCGCCGTCGAGCTGCACGTCTCGGGCGCCGACCCCGACGGCGTCCGTGAGGTGCTCGCGCGCGAGGCGGCCGTGCAGGGCGTCGACGTGGCCGTCCAGCCCGCCGGCCTGCTCCGCCACGGCATCCGGCTCATCGTCATGGACGTCGACTCCACCCTGGTGCAGGGCGAGGTCATCGAGATGCTCGCCGCGCACGCCGGCTGCGAGGCCGAGGTGGCCGAGGTGACCGAGCGGGCGATGCGCGGTGAGCTCGACTTCGCCGAGAGCCTGCGCTCCCGGGTGGCGCTGCTCGAGGGCCTCGACGCCGCGGTGCTCGACGAGGTGTACGCCGACCTCGTGCTCACCCCCGGTGCGCGCACCACGGTGCGCACCCTCAAGCGGCTCGGCTACCGCTTCGCCATCGTCAGCGGCGGCTTCAGCCAGCTCACCGACCGGCTCGCCGCCGACCTCGGCATCGACTACGCCCTGGCCAACGAGCTCGAGGTCGTCGACGGCCGGCTCACCGGCCGCGTCGTGGGCGAGATCGTCGACCGGCAGGGCAAGGCGACCGCGCTGCGTCGCTTCGCCGAGGCCGCCGGCGTCCCCGTGGCCGCCACCATCGCCATCGGCGACGGGGCCAACGACCTCGACATGCTGGCGGCAGCCGGCCTCGGCATCGCCTTCAACGCCAAGCCCGTGGTGCGCGAGCAGGCGCAGACCTCGGTCAACGTGCCGTACATGGACGCCGTGCTCTACCTGCTCGGCATCAGCCGCGAGGAGGTCGAGGCCGCCGACGCCGAGGCCGGCTTCACCACCCCTGCTCCCCCGGTCTGAGGTCGTCGGGGATCTCGTCGGCGCGGCCGTTCGTTCGTTCTCCGTAGGATCGGCACCGCCGCAGAGCCCGACCGGGATCCGAGTCCGCAAGCGAACGGCGACGGGGCGACCTCGACGGCCCCGGGAGGGTCCCACGTCCGAGAAGCCCGTCCGACGAGTCACTGGACCACGGAGTCTGACGCTGAGCGCGGCAAGCTTGGCTCAGTGTCAAGGTCACTGGTTCACCAGTGACTCTGACGACGGCTCCGCTCAGCAACCCCTCCCGCGCCGAGGGATGGTCCGTGGACACACTGAGCAACGAAGTCTGACGCTGAGCGCGGCAAGCTTTCGTGGCTCAGTGTCAAAGTCACTGGTGAACCAGTGACTTCGCCGGTGTGGATGTCGACCGTCGCACGAACTGACGCGAAGCCAGACCAGGCCGGCGGCGCCGCGGGACGGTGCGGGCCGACACCCGGCTGGGCCGCCCGACGGGTCAGGCGGTCTGGGCAAGGTGCCGCTCCAGCGCCGCGAGGTAGCGCCCCGCCATGACCCGCTGGGCGAGCCGCCCGGCCGGGCCGGCCAGGCGCAGGAGTTGACCGGCAGGTCGGGAGAAGGCCCGGACCTCGCCGTACGTCGCCCCGTCGACCCGCTCGACGAGGAAGAGCTCCTCGCCCGACTCGGGGTGGCCCGGGAGGGTGCCGTAGGCGAAGCCCCGCCGGTCGGGCTCGTCGAGCACGTAGACCACCTGCGTCGGCACCGTGATCGCGAGCCGTCCGACGCCCAGGCGCATCACCACGTCGGTGCCGGGCGCTGGCTCGACGTCGGGGACTCGCAGCCCGGTGGCCCGCTGCATCCCGAGGCCGAGCACGAAGTGGGCGGCGTCGTCGAGCCGGTCGGCGTCGCTGACCCGTCGTCGCACCCGCAGGGCGTGGTGGCCGTCGGGCAGGTCGCTCCAGCCGCGGGTCGCCCCGACGCCCGGGTAGGTCAGGCTCACGCGTCGTACGACGTGAGCGTGGCGCCGCCGGCGTCGAGGTCGGCCCACGCGCCGGGCAGGGCGTAGACGGCGACCCCGCTCGTGGGCAGCCCCTCGCTCAGCCGTGCGAAGGCGTCGGGCGCGGCCGAGCCGTCGTCGAGCAGCAGCGCGAGCGAGGCGGCGGTCGGGTTGTGGCCGACGTAGACGGCCGTGCCGACCGACTCCGGCAGCGCCCGGACGAGGTCGAGCACGGCGTCGGGCGAGGCGCCGTACAGGGCGTCCTCGTGGCGGGCCTCGACCTCGCCGTCGAGTCCCGCGGCGACCAGCTCCCAGGTCTCGCGGGTGCGCACGGCGCTCGAGACCAGGGCCAGGTCAGGTGTGCCGACGTGCTCGGCGAGCCAGCCGCCGCGGGCCTCGGCGTCGGCCCGACCCCGGTCGGTCAGGTGGCGGGCGGCGTCGTCGAGGGCGAAGGTCTCGGCCTTCGCGTGGCGCAGCACCACGAGCTGGTGCGCGGCGGGCGTGGGCGTCGTGCTCATCGGTCCCACTCTGCCACTCCGGGCTCACGCCCGCCCGCGGATCGGGCGGGCCGCCCGGCCGCTCTAGGCTGCCTCCCATGCCTGCACCCGGTGGACCCGCGCCCACGGCCGGAGCAGGCCCGCTGCTCGTCATCGGCGGCGCCGAGGACAAGCTCGGCCGCCGACGCGTGCTCGCCGAGTTCGTCCGCCGCGCGGGCGGGGAGCACGCCCGCATCGCGGTGGTGCCGACGGCCAGCTCGCTGGGCCCCGAGATCGTCGAGGTGTACGCCGCCGTCTTCACCAAGCTGGGCGCCGAGGCGGTGTGGGGCGTGCGTCCGGAGGACCGGGCGCAGGCCGCCGACCCCGAGGTCGTCGGTGCGCTCGACGACGCCACCGGCGTCTTCATGACCGGCGGCAACCAGCTCAAGCTGTCGACGGTGGTCGCCGGCACGCCCTTCGGCCAGGCCCTGCACGACGCCCACGCCCGGGGCGCGGCCGTCGGCGGCACCTCAGCCGGGGCCAGCATCCAGTCGTCGCACATGGTCGCCTTCGGCCCCGGCGGCGCCACCCCCAAGCAGCGGATGACCCAGGTCGCGGCCGGGCTCGGGCTGCTCACCGAGTGCGTCGTCGACCAGCACTTCGCCCAGCGCAACCGCTACGGCCGCCTGCTGATGATCGTGTCGCAGAGCCCGCAGCTGCTGGGGATCGGCGTCGACGAGGACACCGCCCTGGTGGTCACCACCGGGTCCGACGGCCACGAGGTCGGCGAGGTCGTCGGCCGGGGCGCCGTCACCGTGCTCGACGGCCGTCGCATGGTGACCGACGCCCACGCCACCAAGGAGCACCGCCCGGTGCTCGCCTCCGGCGTGGTGCTGCACTCGCTGCCCGAGGGCGCGCGCTTCGACCTCACCGACCGGGTGCTGCTGCCCTCGCCCACCGAGGTCGACCCGCGCGAGGCCGACGAGCTCGCCCTGGCCAACCGCGACCTGGCCCGGATGGCGCGCGACATCGCCGCCGACGACGTCTCCCCCACCACGCTGCGACGCCGCCGGGCTCGACGGCGCACGCCGGCGGCCGACGTGACCGAGCCCGACGTGACCGAGCCCGACCCGACCGAGCCCGAGGTGACCGAGCCCGACCTGATCGAGCCCGACCCGACCGAGCCCGACCCGACCGAGCCCGACCCGACCGAGCCCGACCTGATGGAACGCGGCCTGACCAGCACCGACCCGACCGACCCCGGAGGAGCGACCCGATGACCGACGACGCCCACAGCCCGGCCGGCACGAGCCCGTCGGACGCGACGACGTACCGCGCCGGCGGCCGTCCGACGGCCGACCTGCAGATCGCCGAGACCCGGGTCTACCGCGGCCCCAACGTCTGGTCCTACGAGAAGGCGATCCACCTCGTCGTCGACCTCGGCGTGCTCGAGGACCACCCCACCAACACCCTGCCGGGCTTCACCGAGCACCTGCTCGAGGCGCTCCCGGGCCTGCGCGAGCACTCGTGCTCGCGCGGTCGTCGGGGCGGGTTCGTCGAGCGGCTGCACGAGGGCACCTGGCTCGGTCACGTCGCCGAGCACTGCGCCCTGGCGCTGCAGCAGGTCGTCGGCCACGACATCCGGCGCGGCAAGACCCGGCAGGTGAAGGGCCAGCGCGGCCGCTACAACGTCATCTACGGGTACGTCGACGAGTCCGTCGGCCTGGCGGCGGGCCGGCTGGCCTGCCGCCTGGTCAACCACCTCGTGGAGGCCGAGCCCGAGTTCGACTTCCCGGAGGAGCTCGACCGCTTCATCGTGCGGGCGCAGCGCGCGGCGTTCGGCCCGTCGACCCAGGCGATCCTCGACGAGGCGGTCTCGCGCGACATCCCCTGGATCCGGCTCAACCAGCACTCGCTGGTGCAGCTCGGGCAGGGCGTCCACGCCCAGCGCATCCGCGCCACCATGACCTCGGAGACGAGCTCGATCGCCGTCGACGTCGCGAGCGACAAGGACCTCACCACCCGGCTGCTGGCGGCCGCCGGCCTGCCGGTGCCCAAGCAGGACTCCGTGCGCTCCGCCGACCAGGCGGTCACGGTGGCCGAGCGGATCGGCTACCCCGTGGTGGTCAAGCCGCTCGACGGCAACCACGGTCGAGGCGTGTGCCTGGACCTGCAGGACGCCGAGGCGGTGCGCGAGGCGTTCCCGGTCGCGCAGGAGCAGTCGCGCCGGGGCTGGGTGATCGTCGAGTCGTTCGTGACCGGGAAGGACTACCGCTGCCTGATCATCGACGGCCGGATGGCCGCGATCGCCGAGCGGGTGCCCGCGTCGGTCACCGGTGACGGCACCAGCACCGTGCGCGACCTGGTCGACCTGACCAACGCCGACCCGCGGCGCGGCGTCGGGCACGAGAAGGTGCTGACCCGCATCAAGGTCGACGCGGCCGCTGAGGAGGTGCTCGCCGGGCAGGGTCACAGCCTCGACTCGGTGCCCGCCGAGGGCGAGATGGTCAAGCTGGCGCTGACCGGCAACATGAGCACGGGCGGCATCTCGATCGACCGCACCTTCGAGGCCCACCCGGAGAACGTCGAGATCGCCGAGGAGGCGGCCCGCATGATCGGGCTCGACATCGCCGGCATCGACTTCATCTGCCCCGACATCACCGAGCCGGTGCGCGAGACCGGGGGCGCGATCTGCGAGGTCAACGCCGCGCCCGGGTTCCGGATGCACACCCACCCCACCATCGGCGAGCCGCAGTTCATCGCCAAGCCGGTCGTCGACATGCTGTTCCCGCCGGGAGCCCCGAGCCGGATCCCGGTCGTCGCCGTCACCGGCACCAACGGCAAGACCACGACCAGCCGCATGATCAGCCACGTCTTCAAGGGCATGGGCCGCAAGGTCGGCATGACCTCGACCGACGGCGTCGTCATCGACGAGCGGCTGCTGATCCGCTCCGACGCCTCCGGGCCGCGCAGCGCCCGGATGGTGCTGCAGAACCCCCGGGTCGACTTCGCCGTCTTCGAGGTCGCCCGCGGCGGCATCCTGCGCGAGGGCCTCGGCTACGAGCGCAACGACGTCGCGGTCGTGCTCAACGTGCAGCCCGACCACCTCGGCCTGCGCGGCATCGACACCGTCGAGCAGCTCGCCGACGTCAAGGCCGTGGTCGTCGAGGCCGTGCCCCGCGACGGCCACGCCGTGCTCAACGCCGACGACCCGCTGGTGCGCGAGATGCGCCGCCGGTGCTCGGGCCAGGTGGTGTGGTTCTCGATGGCCGAGCCGGGCTCCGAGGTGCGCGAGATGATCGACGCCCACTGCCGCCGCGGCGGCAAGGCGCTGGTGCTGCAGCCGACCGAGCGCGGCGAGATGATCGTGGTGCGCCACGGCTCGCGCGACATGCAGCTGGCCTTCACCCACCTGCTGCCGGCGACTTTCAACGGCCGCGCCCGCATGAACGTCCAGAACGTGCTCGCCGCCGCGGCGGCCGCCTTCGCCGCCGGTGCGCCGCTGCACGACATCCGGCAGGGCCTCCGCACCTTCTCGACCAGCTACTACCTCTCCCCCGGCCGCCTCAACGAGGTCGAGGTGGCGGGCGTCAACGTCATCGTCGACTACTGCCACAACGCCCCCGGCATGCGCATGCTCGGCGACTTCGTCGACCGGGTCGGCGAGTCGCTCGACACCGGCGGTCTGGGCAAGCCGTCGCGCATCGGCGTCATCGCCACCGCGGGCGACCGCCGCGACGAGGACATGCGCGAGCTCGGCGAGGTCGCCGCCCAGCACTTCGACGTCGTCGTGGTGCGGGAGGACGAGGCCCTGCGGGGACGCCAGCGCGGTGAGACCTCGACCCTCGTCGCCGAGGGCGTCCGGCGCGCGGTCGACGCGGGCACCGCCCGCTGCAAGCAGCTCGAGGTGGTGCTCGACGAGCTCGAGGCCGTCCGCCACGCCATGGCCCGCGCCAACCGGGGCGACCTGCTGGTCGTGTGCGTCGACAAGCACCCGGCCGTCATGGCCGAGCTCGAGACCTTCTCCGACCACGCCCAGGCCGGAGCGGCGTACGGCGACGACGCCGACGACCGGCCCGCCGCCGACCCCGACTGGACGCCCCCAGCCTGACCGGTCCGCGACCAGTGGCGGTCGGTGACGGTCGGTGACGGTCGGTGGCGGTCAGGGGCGCCACGCGCCGTCAGCCGTCGCGGCGGGTCCGGCGGCCCTTGAGCCGCACCCAGAGCTGGCCCTGCCCGCCCTCGGCGGTGACGGTGCGCGTCTCGACGAAGTGCTGCGCACGCACCAGGTCGCTGAGCTTGCTGAAGCCGAAGGTGCGGGAGTCGAAGGACGGGTCGGTACGGCGCAGCAGGTCACCGACGGTCGACAGCGTGGCCCAGTGGTCGTCGTCGGTGTCGACCCGGTTGAGCGCCTTGGTCAGCATTGACTGCAGCAGGGCCTCGGGCGCTCTGCCCGGCGCGCCCTCCCCGTCGTCGACCGCCACGTCCGAGACGTCGTCCGAGCTCTCTTCCGAGCTGTCGTCCGCTGCCTCCTCTACGGGAGCCGGCACCACCTCGACGGCGGGTCCGGCCGGGCGACCGCGCTCACGGCGAGCCCGAGACGGCGGCGCGTCGACGGGCTCCGGCTCGGTGCTGTCGGCGAGGTTCTCGAGGAAGACGAACTGGTCGCAGGCGTCGCGGAAGGCCTTGGGGGTCTTCCGGGCGCCGAGCCCGTAGACGGTCATGGCCGACTCACGCAGCCGGGTGGCGAGGCGGGTGAAGTCACTGTCGCTGGAGACGATGACGAAGCCGTCGAGGTTGCCGGCGTACAGCAGGTCCATCGCGTCGATGATGAGCGCGGAGTCGCTGGAGTTCTTGCCCTGGGTGTAGGCGAACTGCTGCATCGGCGAGACCGCGTGGTCGAGCAGGCGCTGCTTCCAGCCGCCGAGCTGGCCGGTCGTCCAGTCGCCGTAGGCACGCTTGACCGTCAGGGTGCCGTAGCCCGCGAGCTCGGCGAAGAGGTCGGCGGCGTGCCGGTGGGAGACGTTGTCGGCGTCGATCAGCACGGCGAGCCGGGGGTCGCTCACGAAGGCTCCTCGCTCGGGTGGGCCGCCCGTACCTTGGCGAGCAGGTCGTCGGGGCCGTCTGCCGTCGCGCCCCGCTCGGCCAGCCAGTCGTAGACCTCCTGGCGCTCCGCGTGGCACATCAGGCCGACGACGTCGCCGGGGCGGGCCTGGTCGACCAGGGCGACGAGCGCCTCCAGCTCGGTCGGGTGGCTGTCGATGCTCGTCACGCCCACGCGGGCGGCGCCCGTGCGGAGGAGCCCGTCGACCTCGTCCAGGGTGCGGGTGCGCAGGTACTTCTGCTTGTGGCCGATCGCCACGACGTCGGCGCCGCGCGCGCCCACCTCGCCGAGGCCCTCGATGAGGTCGTCCTGGCGGTCGCCGACCGCGCCCAGCGCGAGCATCAGCCGCGCACCCGGCGCGCGCAGGCCGGTCATGATCTCGAGCATCGCCTCGAGCCCGACCTCGTTGTGGGCCAGGTCGACGACCACGGTCGCGCCGCCCAGCGAGAAGCAGTTCATCCGGCCCGGGTTGTGCTCGGCGTCGGGCAGGAAGGTGCGCATCCCCGCGACGACGTACTCGCGGTCGACCCGCGCGGCGAGCGCCGCCGACGCGGCCGCGAGGGCGTTCTCGACGTTGGGGCGCGACAGGCCGGCCAGCGTCATCGGCACCTCGTCGACCGGCAGCAGCGGGTCGGTGCCGTCGGCGTCGAGCACCGTGACCCAGCCGTCGATGACGGTCGTGGCCCGGCCGCCGTGCGCGAGCACCTCGCGCAGCGCCGGCGAGTCGGGGTCGCGGGAGAACGCCCAGGCCCGGCCCGTGGTCGTCAGCCGCATCGCGTGCACCCGCGGGTCGTCGGCGTTGAGCACCGCCCACCCGGTGCGCTTGGTGGTGCGCGGCACCACGCCCTTGACCTCGGCGAGCTGGTCGAGCGTGTCGATGCCGTGCAGCCCGAGGTGGTCGGCGCTGACGTTGGTGACGACCGAGACGTCGACGGCCGCCACCCCCATGCCCTTGAGCAGGATGCCACCGCGAGCGGTCTCGACCACGGCGAAGTCGACCTGGCGGTGGGCCAGCACCCGACCCGCGCCCGACGGGCCGGAGTAGTCGCCGGGCTCGACGAGGACGCCGTCGACGTAGACCCCGTCGGTGCTCGACCAGCCCACGTGGTGCCCGGCGGTGCGGGCGAGGTGGGCGACCATCCGCGACGTCGTCGTCTTGCCGTTGGTGCCGGTGACCGCGACGACCGGCACCCGAGGGCGCAGCGTCGTCGGCCCGGGGCCCCGCTCGACCGCGCGCAGCGCGCGTCCGGCAGCCGCCACCAGGGTCTCGACCGGCTCGGCACCGGCCTCGCGAGCGAGGGCGTCGAGCACCTCGACGACGCCGCGCCCGAGCGCGACGGCACGGTTGCGGTCGCGCCAGGGGTACGCCGCCACGAGCTGGTCGGCGCTGAGCCCCGGCCGCACCCGGACACCGAGCCGGGTCGTCCCGCCGGCGGCCGCGACCTGCCGCAGCAGCGCCGTCACGACCCGCACCAGGGCACGCTGGCGGAAGCCGGTGGCCGGCGGCCCGGGTCGCAGCGTGCGCAGGCCGAGCTCCGCGGCCACGGCGCGCACGCGAGTCTCGGGCGCCGCCGCGAGGTCACCCACGTCGAGGGTGAGCTTCACCGCCGCGCGCGGGAAGTAGAGGTTGGGCCCCTCCAGCACCCGCAGCTCGACGAGCGCCGTGCTGGCGGGGTCGGAGGGCGTGAGGACCGTCACCGTGAGGTCGCCGCGGAGCTCAGTCGTCCTCGAGCCGGAAGCCCACCTTCAGGCCGACCTGGAAGTGCTCGACCTGACCGTCCTTGACCTGGCCGCGCACCTGCGTCATCTCGAACCAGTCGACGTGCCGGAGCGTCTGGGCAGCACGCTCGACGCCGTTGCGGATCGCCTGGTCGATGCCGTCGGGAGAGGTGCCGACGATCTCGGTCACACGGTAGGTGCGGTTGGTCATCGAAACGGGCTCCTTCGCCTGGGCGGGTGGGCCGGCGGGCGCCCCCGGCACGCGGCCGGGGGGTGCCCGTCGTGGGCTGCCCGTCGTGGGCTGAAGGATGCCACGACCCGCGGCCGACCGCGCCGCGGGTCACCAGCGTCGACGTAGAATTGGATTGTGGACAAGGTACGCAAGACGACGGCTCGCCGCGTCGAGCCCGTCCGCATCACGACAGCCCCGGAGAGCCACCGCGACGACCTCGACAAGCGGCGCCGCCGCTACGTCATCTCGATGGTCATCCGCAGCCTCTGCTTCGTCGGTGCCGTGATCGCGCAGGCCGGCTTCGGCATCGGCTGGCTGATGTGGGTGCTCATCGTGGGCGCCGTGTTCCTGCCCTACCTCGCGGTCGTGGCCGCCAACTCGGCCGCCCCACGCATCGAGGGCACCGACCTGCCGACGGGTGTCTCCACCCACCGCGAGCTGGGGTAGGCGGGGGCTGGGAGACTCGGCGCGTGGACGCCGACACCTGCTCCGCGAAGGGCTGCCAGCAGCCCGCCGCTCACCAGCTGCGCTGGAACAACCCGAAGCTCCACACCCCCGACCGGCGCAAGGTCTGGCTGGCGTGCGACGAGCACCGCGAGCACCTCGCCGACTTCCTCGGCGCCCGGGGCTTCCTGCGCGAGGTCGTCGCGCACGAGCCGTCCGAGGGGGATGGTTCCTGACCAGCTGCGGTCCGCTGGTCGAGCCTGTCGAGACGTCCGCCCCTTCGTGGCTCGCTCCGCTCGCACCTCAGGGAGCGGGTCGTGGCTCGCTCCGCTCGCACCTCAGGGAGCGGGTCGTGGCTCGCTCCGCTCGCACCTCAGGGAGCGGGTCGTGGCTCGTTGCAGCCTGTCGAGACGACCGGCCCTTCGTGGCTCGCTGCGCTCGCACCTCAGGGAGCGGGTGGTGGCTCGCTGCGCTCGCACCTCAGGGAGCGGGTGGTGGCTCGCTGCGCTCGCACCTCAGGGAGCGGGCGGGCGGTGGCTCGCTCCGCTAGTGCCTCAGGGAGCAGGTCGTGGCTCGCTCGGCTCGCACCTCGGGGAGCGGGAGCTCTCGAGGCCGATCCTCCCGTCCCGCTAACCGCCGATCGCCGACATGGGCCGGGTCGGCTGCAGGAAGGTCGTGTCGTCGATGCCGTGGCCCGGCCGCTTGGTCATCATCGCCAGGCGCCAGCGGTCGGCGATCTCGGCGTCGTCGGCGCCGCCGCGCAGCGCCGCCCGGAGGTCGGACTCCTCGCGGGCGAACAGGCAGTTGCGCACCTGCCCGTCGGCGGTGAGCCGCACCCGGTCGCAGTCGCCGCAGAAGGGCCGCGTGACCGAGGCGATGACGCCGACCTTGGCAGGCCCGCCGTCGACCAGGAAGGTCTCGGCCGGAGCGCTGCCGCGGTGCTCGGGGTCGGGCGTCAGGTCGAAGACCGTGCGCAGCGAGGCGAGGATCTCCTCCGCCGTCACCATCTGGGCCCTCGACCAGCCGTGCTGGGCGTCGAGCGGCATCTGCTCGATGATCCGCAGCTGGTAGCCGCGCTCGAGGCACCAGCCCAGCAGCTCCGGCGCCTGGTCGTCGTTGACGCCGCGCAGCAGCACGGCGTTGACCTTGACGGGGCCGATGCCCGCGGCGTCGGCGGCGGCCAGCCCGGCCACGACGTCGTCGAGCCGGTCACGGCGGGTGATGGTGGCGAAGGTGTCGGGTCGCACCGTGTCGAGGCTGACGTTGACGCGGTCGAGCCCGGCGGCCGCGAGCGCGGGCGCCGTACGGGACAGACCCAGGGCGTTGGTGGTCAGCGAGACCTCCGGCCGCGGCTCGAGCGCCGTCGTCGCTGCCACGATGCCGGGCAGCCCGCGCCGCAGCAGCGGCTCGCCGCCGGTGAAGCGCACCTCGCGGACGCCCAGCTGCTCGACGCCGATGCGGATCAGCCGCACGACCTCGTCGTCGGTCAGGGTCTGCTCGGTCGGCATCCAGTCGAGGCCCTCGGCCGGCATGCAGTAGCTGCACCGCAGGTTGCAGCGGTCGGTGAGCGAGACCCGCAGGTCGGTCGCGACCCGGCCGTAGGCGTCGGCGAGGCCGACGCCGGCGGGACCCGGGTCGGCCGTGGTCGTCGTCACACTGCTCACGCGCCCCAGTCTAGGAGGCGGTTGCGCGGACGCACCTACGCTGGTCCTGTGCGCTTCATGCTGTCGCGACGTTGGCTCGCCTTCGCCGTCGTGGTCGCGCTGCTCGCCTACCTCGCCTACCTGCTGGGCGTGTGGCAGTTCCACCGCCTCGACGACCGCCGCGCCGAGAACCGCGTCGTCGCCACCAACCTCGCCGCCGACCCGGTGCCGGTGACCGACGCCCTCGACCCGGGCCGTGCCCCCGGCGACGAGCAGGAGTGGCAGCACGTCACGGCCTCGGGCACCTGGGACGACACCCGCACCGTGGTGGTGAAGTACCAGACCCGCGACGGCGAGCCCGGCGTCGACGTCGTCACCCCGCTGGTGCTCGACGACGGCGAGGCGGTCCTCGTCAACCGCGGCTGGCTCGCCGCCGACAACAGCGGCGGCACCACCCCCGACGTGCCAGCGGCCGATCCCGGCCCGGTCAGCGTCACCGGCTACGTCCGCGGCGACGCCACGGGTGACTCGGCCCGGGTCGCCGACGGCGAGACCCGGGCCGTGTCGTCGACCCAGATCGGCAGGACGCTCCCCTACCCCGTGCTCCGCGGCTGGGTAGAGCTGCAGGACCAGGACCCCGCGGCCAGCACCCCGCTCGCCCCGGCGCCGCTGCCCGACGACACCAGCGAGGGCCCGCACTTCTTCTACGGCCTGCAGTGGTGGTTCTTCGGGGCCCTGGCCGTCTTCGGCTTCGTCTACCTCGCCTACGACGAGCGGCGTGGCGGCGGTCGTCGCGACGCCGTGCGCCAGCGCCGCGAGCTCGCCGCGGCCCGTGCCGAGGAGCGGCGCGCCGGCCGGTCGGCTGCCAAGGCGGCCAAGGCCGAGGAGGCCGCCCAGCTGGTCGCCTGGCGCTACGGCGACCGCGAGGACCGGCCCACCCCGCGCGACTGACCCGGACGCCGACCCGGGCTGACCTGGGCGGGCCCCCAGCCTGCCCAGGCCCACGCAGGCCGGCGTCAGTGCACCGGTGCGGGGGCGTCGGCCTCGAACTGCGTGCGGTACAGGTCGGCGTACAAACCACCCTCGGCGAGCAGGTCGGCGTGGGTGCCGCGCTGCACGACCCGCCCGCCGTCGACGACCAGGATCAGGTCGGCGTGGCGCACGGTGGAGAGCCGGTGGGCGATGACCAACGAGGTGCGGCCGGTCAACGCCTCGTCGAGCGCCCGCTGCAGCAGGTGCTCGGACTCGGAGTCGAGGTGGGCCGTGGCCTCGTCGAGCACCACGATCCCGGGGCCCTTGAGCAGCAGCCGGGCGATGGCCAGACGTTGGCGCTCGCCGCCGGAGAGGCGGTAGCCGCGGTCGCCGACGACGGTCGCGAGCCCGTCGGGCAACGACCGCACCAGCGACCCGACCTGGGCGGCGTCGAGGGCCGCCCACATGCGTGCCTCGTCGGCCGTGGGGTCGGCGTAGCGCAGGTTGGCCGCGATGGTGTCGTGGAACATGTGCGCGTCCTGTGTGACGTAGCCGACGGCGTCCTCGAGCGACTGCAGCGACACCTCGCGCACGTCGTGGTCACCCACCCGCACCGCGCCGCCGGACACGTCGTACAGGCGGGCCACGAGGTGCGTGATGGTGCTCTTGCCGGCGCCGGAGGGACCCACCAGCGCGACCATCTGACCCGGCTCCGCGGTGAAGCTGACGTCGTGGAGCACCTGCTCGTGGGCCGACTCGGTCGCCATCACGGTCTCGAGGCTCGCCAGGGACACCTCGTCGGCGCGCGGGTAGGTGAAGTCGACGTGGTCGAACTGCAGCCGACCCGCGCCCCGCGGGACGTCGGGCGCCTCGTCGCGCTCGCGGACCGACGACTCGAGGTCGAGCACCTCGAAGACCCGGTCGAAGCTGACGAGGGCGGTCATGACGTCGATGCGCACGTTGGACAGCCCCTGGAGCGGGCCGAGCAGGCGCAGCAGCAGGGTCGCGAGCGCGGTCAGGGTGCCGATGGTGAGCGTGCCGCCGACCGCGAGCACGCCGCCGACGCCGTAGACCAGGGCCACCGCCAGCGCCGGGATCAGCATCATGACCGCCATGAAGATGCGCGTGACCAGCGAGATCCGGACGCCGAGGTCGCGCACCACCCCCGCCTTGTCGGCGTAGGCGGCGTCCTCGTCCTCGCGGCGGCCGAACAGCTTGAGCAGCAGCGCCCCGCCGACGTTGAACCGCTCGGTCATGAGGTTGCCGAGGTCGGCGTTGCCGTCCATCTGCCGGCGCGTGAGGCCGCTGATCTGCCGCCCCACCCAGCGCGAGGCCACCAGGAGCACCGGGAACAGCGCGAGGCACGCCAGCGTGACCTGCCAGCTGAGGACCAGCATGGTGATGCCGACGACGACCACGCTGATGACGTTGGAGACGGTGCTCGACAGGGCCGAGGTGAAGGCACGCTGCGCGCCCATGACGTCGTTGTTGAGGCGCGAGACCAGCGCCCCGGTCTGGGTGCGGGTGAAGAACGCCATCGACAGCCGCTGCACGTGGGAGAAGACCCGGGTGCGCAGGTCGAAGATCAGGTTCTCGCCGATGCGCGCCGAGAAGTAGCCCGAGGCGACGCCGAGGCCGGCGTCGAGCACGGCGACCACGGCCATCGCCGCGGCGAGCCAGGCGACCGTCGACCGGTCGCCGGCGAGCACGCCGTCGTCGAGCAGAGCCTTGATGAGCAGCGGGTTGGCGACGACGATCGCGGCGTCGAGCACCACGACCACGAGGAAGAAGCCGATCAGGCGGCGCTGTGGCGCGGCGAAGCCGAGCACCCGCCGCAAGGTGCCGCGGGTGACGCGCTGGTCGCCGACCTCGTCGGCCTTCTGCGCCGCGCGCAGCGCCGACCACGGCTGCATCCCGCTGCCCATCGCCATCACCTCGCCCTCCTGCCGGCGTCCGTGCCCGGGTGGTGCCGAGCCCCATGGCAACACCGAGCACCGACATGGTTGTTCCCCGACGACCGGCGACCACGCGACGGGCCTCGAGCGCGGCTGGCGCGGGGACGCCGGGTGATCAGGCCAGCGAGACGAGGTCGGCGTACTCGGCCGACCAGAGGTCCTCGTCGCCGTCGGGCAGCAGCAGCACCCGGTCGGGCTCGAGGGCGTGCACGGCGCCCTCGTCGTGGGTGACCAGCACGATGGCGCCCTGGTAGGAGCGGATCGCTGCCAGCACCTCCTCGCGCGAGGCGGGGTCGAGGTTGTTGGTGGGCTCGTCGAGCAGCAGCACGTTGGCGCTCGAGACCACCAGCGCAGCCAGCGCCAGGCGGGTCTTCTCGCCGCCCGACAGCACCCCGGCGGGCTTGTCGGCGTCGTCGCCGGAGAACAGGAACGAGCCGAGCACCGAGCGGGCCTCGGTGTCGGTGAGCTGCGGGGCCGAGCCGTGGAGGTTCTGCAGCACCGTGCGCGAGGTGTCGAGGGTCTCGTGCTCCTGGGCGTAGTAGCCGACCTTCGCCCCGAAGCCCGGCAGCACCTCGCCGGTGTCGGGCTGGTCGACGCCGGCGAGCATGCGCAGCAGCGTCGTCTTGCCGGCGCCGTTGAGGCCGAGGATCACCACCCGGCTGCCGCGGTCGATGGCGAGGTCGACGTCGGTGAACACCTCGAGCGAGCCGTAGCTCTTCGACAGCTCCTTGGCCGTGAGCGGGGTCTTGCCGCACTTGGCCGGCTCCGGGAAGGCGATCCGCGCCACGCGGTCGGCCCGGCGCTCGCCCTCGACGCCCTCGAGCAGGCGCTCGGCCCGCTTGAGCATGTTCTGCGCGGCCACGGCCTTGGTCGCCTTGGCGCGCATCTTGTTGGCCTGGTCGGTCAGCTGCTTGGCCTTGCTCTCGGCGTTGAGCCGCTCGCGGCGCCGGCGCTTCTCGTCGGTCTCGCGCTGCTGCAGGTAGGCCTTCCAGCCCATGCTGTAGACGTCGACCACGGCCCGGTTGGCGTCGAGGTGCAGCACCTTCGTGACGCAGGCGTCGAGCAGCTCCACGTCGTGCGAGATCACCACCAGGCCGCCGGAGAAGGTGCGCAGGAACTCCCGCAGCCACACGACCGAGTCGGCGTCGAGGTGGTTGGTCGGCTCGTCGAGGAGCAGCGTCTCGGCTCCGGAGAACAGGATCCGGGCCAGCTCGACCCGGCGGCGCTGGCCGCCGGAGAGCGTGCCGAGCGGCTGGTCGAGCAGCCGCGCCTCGATGTTGAGGCTCGCCGCGATCTGCGCGGCCTCGGCCTCGGCGGCGTACCCCCCGGCCGCGTGGAGCGCGGCGTCGGCGTTGGCGTAGCGACGCATCGCTCGCTCGCGGACCGCCTCGTCGTCGCTGCCCATCTCGTCCTCGGCCTCGCGCAGGCGCCGTACGACGTCGTCGAGGCCGCGGGCACCGAGGATGCGGTCGCGCGAGAGCTGCTCGACGTCGCCCACCCTCGGGTCCTGCGGGAGGTAGCCGATCGAGCCCGAGCGCGAGACCTGGCCCGCCGCCGGGAGGGCCTCGCCGGCCAGGATCTTGGTCATCGTGGTCTTGCCGGCACCGTTGCGCCCGACCAGCCCCACCTTGTCGCCCTGGCCGACCCGGAACGAGACGTCGCTCATCAGCAGGCGCGCGCCGGCGCGCACCTCGAGCTGGGACACGGTGATCACGGGACTGCCTTCGACGACGGAGCGGTGGGTCGCGCGAGGCGACCGGTGCGGGCGCCCGCGTCGGGGCTCGTGACGAGCACCCGGGGGCGACCCCCCGAGTGTAGGCGCCACGACGCCCGCGCCCGACCAGGTGGACCGTCCGGAGAGCGACCTCACAATACGAGGTCAGCCTCACATCTGGTAGAAACCTGGTGTCGCGGCACCACGCCGTCCACCGTGCTCCCCCTCCCGGAGGTCCGATGTCCAGCTCCGCTCTCTCCGCCCCGCTCCCCCGCCGCGGGATCGTCCTGGCCGACCTCGTGCCCGGCACCGTCGCCCGCGACGTGGCGCTCGTCGTCGGCGGCGCGATCCTCATGGGGGTCACCGCGCAGCTGGCGATCCCGCTGCCCGGCACGCCCGTCCCGCTCACGCTCGGCACCTTCGCGGTGCTGACCCTGGGTGCCGCCTACGGCTGGCAGCGCGCCGCGCTGACGATGCTGCTCTACGTGGCCGTCGGGGCGGCCGGCGTGCCGTGGTTCGCCCAGGGCACCTCCGGCTTCGGCTTCCCGTCGTCGGGCTACCTCGTGGGCTACCTCGTGGCCGCGGTCGCCATCGGCGCCCTGGCCCGTCGCGGGGTCGACCGCTCGCCGCTGCAGACCGCCGGCGCCATGCTGCTCGGCAACGCCGTCATCTACGCGTTCGGTGTGCCCTACCTGGCCTGGTCGCTCGGCATGGACGCCTCCGCCGCGATCGCTGCCGGCCTGACCCCCTTCCTCGTCGGCGACGCCATCAAGGCCGCCGCCGCCGCCGGCCTGCTGCCCCTCACCTGGCGCCTGATGGACCGCCTGCACCGCGGCTGACCCATGACCACGTCACCGGGCGACCTCGACCCCGACGACTACGTCGGGCTCGCCGGTGAGCGCGCGGGCGAGCTTGCCACCGAGCGTGGCTGGCTCGCCCGCGTGCTGCCACCCGGCGCCATGATGACGATGGACTTCCGCGAGGACCGGCTCAACCTGCACCTCGACGACGCCGGCACCGTCGTCCGCGCCTACCCCGGCTGACCGCTCCCCGCTCCGTCCCGCAGCGGCGTGAGCACGCTGGTCATCGTGTAGTCCTTGGCCGGGCCCGTCGCCCGCCACGTGACGACCCAGCGGCGCACGTCGCCGCTGACCTCGCCGGCGTAGGTGTCGGGAGCGCAGGGGTGCACCACCGCCTCCCGCGGACGCCAGGGGTGGAAGTCGCGCCCGTCCTCGAAGCGCACCCACCAGCCGTCGTCGGTCGGCACCAGCCACAGCCCGCGGCGCACGTCGACGTCGCCGGCGGGCCGGTGCCACACCATCCGCTCCTCCCACCGCAGCCGGTCGCCCTCGTCCACGATCTCCAGGATGCCGTCGATCGCGTGGCGCCCCCCCGCGCGCCGGTCGTCGACCTCCCGCTCGATCCGCCACCGGCCGACCAGGGCGCGTGGGTCGTCGAGCGCGCTCACAGCAGCGCCTCGAGCTGCGGGAACTGCCGCTGCACCGCCCGCAGGTACGGCGCGACCGCCGGGTGGCGGAACTTCCCGGCGAGCGCGCCCTCCCCGGCGGCGACCTGGGCCAGCGCCCACTCGGCCCGGCTCAGCACCGAGTACGCCGCGGTGACCCGCGCCACGAGCGCGACCTCGTCGACGTCGACCTCGCCGACCAGCCGTGCGCCGGTGACGAACGCGTCGAGCAGGACCGCGAAGTCCTCCCGGCTCGACAACGCCCAGTAGCCGAGGTCGGCGCCGACCGGGCCGACGCCGGCGCACTGCCAGTCGGTCGCCACGACGTCGTCGCCACGGGTGGTCAGCAGGTTGGACGGCACCGCGTCGCCGTGCACCCGGCCCTGGCGCGCGTCGTCGAGCTGTCGGAGCCAGTGGCCTCGCCGCCGCCACAGCTCGTCGGTGACGTCGGCGAGCGTCGTGCGGGCCAGGGTGCGCCAGCCGCCGCGCTCCTCGGCCAGCGCCAGCCGGGTGCGCAGCTGGTCGCGAGCGGCCCACGCCGGTGCCGGCGCGGCGGGAGCAGCGGCGTACCGGCCCAGGCAGCGCGCGACCTGCAGCCCGGTCGGCGGCTCGCCCACCAGCTCGCGGACCCAGACCAGCACCCCGGCCTCGTCCTCCTCGACGACGCCGAAGGGGGCCGGCACCAGGCCCGGGCCGTCGACGACGTCGGGGGCCGTGGCCACCGCGGCCTCGCGGCGCCAGTAGCCCGGGTGGGTGGGGTCGTCGAGGTGCGCCGGGTCACCCGCGGCCGGACGCACCAGCCGCTTGACCACCCAGGCGCCGTCGGGCCGGTCGACGCGCCACAACGCGTGGCCGGAGGGACCCCCCCGCAGGGGCTGCCAGTCCGGCTCCGGCTCCCACACCCGGGCCCACACGTCGGCATCGTCGCAGGTCAGCCCGGACGACGCACGGTCCCCGCCCGGCGCGTGGCGTCCGGACCGGATCGGGTGCAGGATGCCAGGAGCCGCCCGGTCCACGACGGCACCATCTCTCGGAATCGAGGCTGCCCGTGACCAGCACCGACGCTCCCGCCGCGCCCGGGCTCCAGCAGGGGCTCAAGCAGCGGCACCTCACGATGATCGCGATGGGCGGTGTCATCGGCGCCGGCCTCTTCGTCGGGTCGGCGGCGGTGATCCTGCAGGCCGGCCCGGCGGCCTTCGTGTCGTACCTCGTCACCGGCGTGCTCATCATCCTGGTGATGCGGATGCTCGGCGAGATGGCCACCGCCAACCCGTCGACCGGCTCTTTCGCCGACTACGCCCGGCGCGCCCTCGGTGGCTGGGCGGGCTTCTCGACGGCGTGGCTGTACTGGTACTTCTGGGTCATCGTGGTCGGCTTCGAGGCCGTCGCCGGCGCCGAGGCGATCCGCTACTGGGTCGACGTCGAGCTGTGGGTCGTGGCGCTGGTGCTGATGGTGCTGATGACCGCCACCAACCTGGTCTCGGTGCGCTCCTACGGCGAGTTCGAGTACTGGTTCGCCGGCATCAAGGTCGTCGCCATCATCGCCTTCCTCGTCCTCGGCACCCTGTTCGTGGTCGGGCTGTGGCCCGAGAAGGACTTCGACGTCAGCCTGATGACCAGCCAGGGCGGCTTCCTGCCCAACGGCAGCAGCGCGATCTTCGCGGCCATCGTGGTCGTGGTGTTCTCGATGGTCGGCGCCGAGATCGCCACCGTCGCCGCGGCCGAGTCGAGCGACCCCGAGCGGGCCATCGCCCGCGCCACGCAGTCGGTGATCGTGCGGGTCGCGACGTTCTTCGTCGGCTCGATGGTGCTGCTCGTGCTGATCGTGCCGTGGGACGACAACGAGGCGGGCATGTCGCCGTACGTGCTGGCCTTCGAGCGCATGGGCATCCCGTACGCCGACCACATCATGAACGCCGTGGTGCTCGTGGCCGTGCTCTCGTGCCTCAACTCCGGCCTCTACACGGCCTCGCGGATGGTCTTCGTGCTCGCCGACCGCCACGAGGCGCCGCAGGCACTCACCCGCACCAACGCGCGAGGCGTGCCGACGGCCGCGATCCTGTTCTCGACGGTGGTCGGCTTCCTGTGCGTCGGCGCCGCCTACGTCTCCCCCGACACGGTGTTCTCGTTCCTGCTGAACTCCAGCGGCGCCGTGATCCTCTTCGTCTACCTGCTCATCGCCCTCAGCCAGCTGGTGCTGCGTCGCCGCACCGACCCGGAGCAGCTCGTGGTGCGGATGTGGGGCTACCCGGTGCTGACGGTCGTCGCGATCGTCGGCATCCTCGCCATCCTGGTGCAGATGATGTTCACCGAGGCCACGCGCTCGCAGATCTTCCTCAGCCTGCTCTCGTGGGCCGTCGTGCTCGTGCTGTACGCCGTCACCCGCGCCGCCGGCGGCTCCGTCACCGCCGACGAGCTCGAGCGCGACCGCGCCTGACCCCACCCGTAGTCCATGGGGAGGTCGCGCAGCGACCGTCTCGAAGGGGGCCCCTTCGTGACGCTCCCGCTCGTCCCTCGCGGGCGCTCCTCAGGGAGCGGCATCCGACCCGCCCCCGGCACTACCCGCTCCCTGAGGTGCGAGCGCAGCGAGCCACGAAGGGGCGCCCCCTTCGTGACGCCCCCGCTCGTCCCTCGCGGGGGCTCCTCAGGGAGCGGTGTCCGCTCCCTGAGGTGCGAGCGCAGCGAGCCACGAAGGGGCGCCCCCTTCGTGACGCCTCAGGGAGCGACATCCAGCTCCTGGTCCCTCGCGAGCGCTCCGCGGGTCACTCGACCCCGAGCGCCACGTCCGTCGACTTCGCCAGCGCGACGACCTTGCTGCCCTCTGCGAGCCCGAGGTCCTCAGCGGCGTCGCGGGTGATCGAGGACGTGATCTCGGGACCGCCGTCGAGCTTGATCTTCACGACCGCCATCGCCTCGCCGGTCGTCACCGAGACGACGGTGCCGGGGAGCTGGTTGCGGGTCTAGAGCCAGGCAGGACTTCTGCGTTCTCACGCCGTGCCGCAGGTGCGGGCTCAGGGTTGCTGGTCGGCCTCGCCGACGGGCGCGTTGACCACACGCACGCGGAGCGAGCCGGCGTCACGCACCGCTCGCGCGAGCACCGCGGCGCGGGGGTCCGGCACTGCCAGCCAGGGGTCGACCACCGTCAGCCCGGCCAGCCGCCGGTCGTCGAGCACCGCGTCGACGGCGTCGCGGTCTCCGCCGGCCACCACCAGGCTGACCCCCGCGAGCACGCGCGCGGCGTGGTCGGCCGCGGCGTCGTACGCCGCCCGGGCCTGGTTGTCGCGTCGCCGGGCGAACCGCTGCTGGCTCTGCCCGCCCGCCTTGGTGCGGCCCTGCACGTGACGACGTCCGACCTTCCGGTCGAGCACGGTCGTGCCGTCGACGAGCGCCACCGCGAAGCCGCCCTTGCGCACCAGCAGCACCCCCCAGCGCCCCACCGGCTCGAGCTCGCGCTCGTCCCAGCCGCGTCCGAGCGAGCGCCGCGCGTCGAAGGTGGAGCCGTCGGCGGCGGTGCCGACGAGCGCGTCACCGACGACCGCGACCTCGGTCGGGCCGTGGGACGACTCGAAGTTCTGCCGCCACCGGGCCCACCGCTCCGGCGGCACCAGCACCACGCGCGACTCCCCCACCTGCCGGACCCTACGGGCCGACCTCGCTAGCGTGGTGCCGGTGACTGCGTTCGAGGTCGTCGACTGGCGACGCCGGGTCTTCGCGCTGTACGCCGCCGTGCGCGCCGACGCCGAGCCCGCTGCTGGGCACGAGGCGTGGCGTGCCGGGCGCGACCGGCTCTTCGCCGAGCACCCCGCGAGCCCGCTGCTGCCCGAGCAGCGCGAGGCCTTCACCGGCCTGCGGGTGCCGCCGTACGACCCGGCGTGGCGGTTCGAGGTCGAGCTGCAGCCGGCCGAGCCCGAGCGCTGGGAGGCGCAGACCGGCACCGACGGGCTCGTGCCGTTCGAGCGTCTCGGGGTCGTCGACCTGCCCGGCGTGGGCCGTCTCGACGTCTGGCGGCTCGCGACCTACGGCGGCGGTGTGTTCCTGCCGCTTCGCGACGCCGGCTGCGGCACGCCCGGTGGGGCGTACGGCGGTGGACGCTACGTGCTCGACACGGTCAAGGGCGCCGACCTGGGTGGCGACGACGCCCGACTCGTCGTCGACCTCAACTTCGCCTACCCGCCGTCGTGCGCCTACGACCCGGCGTGGGCGTGCCCGCTGCCGCCGCCCGGCAACCGCGTCGACGTGGCCGTGCCGGTCGGGGAGCTGCAGCCCTGACCGTCAGCGCACGCGCAGCTGGTCGGCGAGGAAGTCCGTGGTGCGCTGCCACGCCGTGACCGAGGCGTCGGCGTCGTGCAGGGCCGGCATGTCCGGGTTGTCGAAGGCGTGCTCGGCCCCGTCGTAGGTGAAGAACGAGGTCCGCGGCCCGTCGACGGCGGCCTGGATCCGCTCGACCTGGTCGGGCGGGATGTAGGAGTCGGCGAGCCCGAAGTGGTGCAGCTGTGGCGCCGTCACCTGCGGGGCGAGCTCGAGCAGCTGCGGCAGCGCCGAGCCGTAGTAGCTGACGAGGCAGTCGGGGTCTGCCTCGGCGGCCACGTTGAAGGCGAGGCCGCCGCCGAAGCAGAACCCCACGGCCCCCGTCGGCCCCTCGACCTCGTCGCGGTCGCGCAGCAGCCGCAGCGCAGCCACGCCGTCGGAGACGGCTGCGGCCCAGTCGACCCGCTGCAGCAGGGCCATCGCCTGCTCGAGCATGTCGGGCCCCTCCGCCACCCGGTCGACACCCAGGCGCCAGAAGATCTCCGGCGCGAGCACCACGTAGCCGAGGTCGGCGAGATCCTGCGCCCGCGACTCGAGGTAGCGGCTGATGCCGAAGATCTCCTGGACCAGCAGCACCCCCGGCCCCGTCCCCGACTCCGGCAGCCACAGGTGGGCCGGCATCTCGCCGGCGTCGGTCGGCACCACGACCGAGGGTTGGCTCGTCATGCGCCCAACCTAGCCAGGTGGCCGGGCGGAGGCGCCCCTTCGTGACGCCCGCTCGTCCATCGCGGGCTCCTCAGGGAGCGGACTCGACGCCCTGAGGTGTGCGAGCGGCCCGCTCCCTGAGGTGCGAGCGGAGCGAGCCACGAAGGGCGGGACCGCTCCGCGCGGGCCGCCTCAGACGTTGAAGCCGAGGGCGCGCAGCTGCTCGCGGCCGTCCTCGGTGATCTTGTCGGGGCCCCACGGCGGCATCCAGACCCAGTTGATGGTCACATCGGTGACGAGGCCCTCGAGGGCGGAGTTGGTCTGCTCCTCGATGACGTCGGTCAGCGGGCAGGCCGCGGAGGTCAGCGTCATGTCGAGGGTCGCGGCGGAGGCCGCGTCGACGTGCACGTCGTAGACGAGACCGAGGTCGACGACGTTGATGCCGAGCTCGGGGTCGACGACGTCCTTCATGGCCTCGACGACGTCGTCCTTGGCGACCGTGGTGGTGCCGCCGCCGGTGGCCTCGGGCACCTCGGGGAGGTCGCTGTGGTCGGGGGTCAAGCTCATCGGGTCTCCTTGGTCTCGACAGGCTCGACCGGCGAGCCTGGGGTGGCGAGGGCCTGCGAGGCGGCGTCCTTGAACGCCATCCACGACAGCAGGGCGCACTTGACGCGGGCGGGGAACTTCGAGACGCCGGCGAAGGCGATGCCGTCCTCCAGCACCTCCTCGTCGGGCTCCAGGGTGCCGCGCGACTGCATCAGCTCGAGGAACGCCTCGTGGGTGACGAGTGCGTCGGCCAGCGGCTTGTCGATGACCAGGTCGGTCATCACCGAGGCCGCGGCCTGGCTGATCGAGCAGCCCTCGGCGTCGTACGACACGTCGCGCACGACCTCGGCACCGTCGCCGCCCTCGAGGTGCACGCGCAGCGTGATCTCGTCGCCGCACGTCGGGTTGACGTGGTGCACCTCGGACTCGAACGGGTCACGCAGCCCCGCGTGGTGGGGGTTGCGGTAGTGGTCGAGGATGATCTCCTGGTAGAGGCTGTCGAGGTCCATGCTCACCTGACCTTGAAGTAGTCCTGCGTGGCGATGATTCCCTCGAGCAGGGCGTCGATCTCCGCGGGCGTGGTGTAGAGGTACGACGACGCCCGGGTCGACGACTGCACGCCGAACCGCTTGTGGGCAGGCTTGGCGCAGTGGTGGCCCGCGCGCACGGCGATGCCGCGGCTGTCGAGCAGCTGGGCGACGTCGTGGGGGTGCACGCCGTCGACCTCGAAGCTCACGGCTCCTCCGCGGTCGACGACCTCGGTCGGGCCCATGACGCGGACGCCGGGGTTGTCGGCGAGCCCGCGCAGCAGCCGCTCGGTCAGGGCGTTCTCGTGGGCGTGGATCGCGTCGAGCCCGAGCTCGCTGATGTAGTCGAGCGCCGCGGCCAGGCCGACAGCCTCGACGATCGGCGGCGTACCGGCCTCGAAGCGGTGCGGCGGCGGGGCGTACGTCGAGCGCTCCATCGCCACGGTCTCGATCATCTCGCCGCCACCCATGAACGGCGGCAGCGCGGCGAGCAGCTCGTGACGGCCCCAGAGCACGCCGATGCCGGTGGGCCCGGTCACCTTGTGGCCGGTGAAGACGAGGAAGTCGACGTCGACCGCCTGCACGTCGACCGGCACGTGGGGCGCGGCCTGCGAGGCGTCGACCACCACCAGCGCGCCGACCTCGTGGGCGCGGCGGGCGATCTCGGCGACCGGGTTGACCGTGCCGAGCATGTTGGACACCCAGGTCAGCGAGACGACCTTGGTGCGCTCGGTGATGAGCTCGTCGATGTCGGACAGGTCGAGCCGGCCCTCGTCGGTGAGCCCGAACCACCGCAGCTCCGCGCCGGTGTGCTGCGTGAGCATCTGCCACGGGACGATGTTGGAGTGGTGCTCCATCTCGGTGATCACCACGCGGTCGCCCTCGCCCACGCCGTGCGGGCCCTTCTCGAGCCCGAGGACGTTGGCGACGAGGTTGAGCGCCTCGGAGGCGTTCTTGGTGAAGACGACCTCCTCGCGGCGCGGCGCGTTGAGGAACGCCGCCACCCGGTCACGCGCCGCCTCGAACGCCTCGCTGGACTCGGCTCCGAGCTGGTGCATCGCCCGCGCGACGTTGGCGTTGTGACGCTCGAGGTGGTCGACCATCGTGTCGATCACGCACTGCGGCTTCTGCGAGGTGTTGGCGCTGTCGAGGTAGACCAGTGGCATGTCGCCCGCGAGCCGGCGCTCCAGGATCGGGAAGTCCTTGCGGATGACCTCGAGGTCGGGCAGGAGCCCGTGCGCCAGGTCCGTCATGGTCGTTCCTCTTCTGAGTGGTTCGGGATCTCGGTGGTCGAGAGTCTGGGGCCTGCGTGGTCTCGACAGGCTCGACCGACGATCAGGCCTTGGCCGAGACGTACTTGTCGTAGCCCTCGGCCTCCAGCTGGTCGGCCAGCTCGCGGCCGCCCTCCTCGGCGACCTTGCCGTCGACGAAGACGTGCACGAAGTCGGGCTCGATGTAGCGCAGGATGCGGGTGTAGTGGGTGATGAGCAGGACGCCCTTGTCGCCGTTGGCCTTGTAGCGGTTGACGCCCTCGCTGACGATCTTGAGCGCGTCGATGTCGAGGCCGGAGTCGGTCTCGTCGAGGACCGCCACCTTGGGGGCGAGCAGCTCGAGCTGCACGATCTCGTGGCGCTTCTTCTCGCCGCCGGAGAAGCCCTCGTTGACCGAGCGCTGCGAGAAGGCGTTGTCCATCTTGACCGCGTCCATGGCGGCGTTGACGTCCTTGACCCAGGTGCGCAGCTTGGGGGCCTCGCCGTCGATGGCGGTCTTGGCGGTGCGCAGGAAGTTGGCGACCGAGACGCCGGGCACCTCGACGGGGTACTGCATCGCGAGGAACAGCCCCGCGCGCGCCCGCTCGTCGACGCTCATCGCCAGCACGTCGACGCCGTCGAGGGTGACCGAGCCGCCCGTGACGTTGTAGCGCGGGTGGCCGGCGATGGAGTACGCCAGCGTCGACTTGCCCGAGCCGTTGGGACCCATGATCGCGTGGGTCTCGCCCTCGCGGATGGTGAGGTCGACGCCCTTGAGGATCTCCTTGGGACCGTCCTCGGTGTCGACCGTGACGTGCAGGTCCTTGATCTCCAGCGTGGCCATGTCAGTTGTCTCCTACGGTGTTCGTGATGTCGACGAGCACGTCGTCGCCGTCGACACGGACGGCGTAGACGGGCACGGGTTCGGTGGCGGGCAGCCCGGTGGGCTTGCCCGAGCGGAGGTCGAAGCGCGAGCCGTGCAGCCAGCACTCGATGGAGCAGTCGGCGACGTCGCCCTCGGAGAGCGCGACGGCCGCGTGGCTGCACTCGTCGGCGATGGCGAAGACCTCGCCGGCGGTGCGGACGACGGCGACCTCCTGGCCGTCGACCTCCACCTGCAGCGGCCGGTCGTCGGTCAGCTCGGCGGTGCCGCAGACGCGCTGGAAGGCCATCAGGCGCCCTCGACCGAGGGCTGGTCCTGGGACAGCTCGTGGTCGCCGCGGAGGACGTTCTTGGCGAGCTCCTCCTCCACGGTGGCGGTGAGCCGCTCCTCGAGCGACGGCACGCCGACCTTGCGGATGAGGTCCTGGAAGAAGCCGTGCAGCACCAGGCGGCGGGCTTCCTCCTCGCTGATCCCGCGCGAGCGCAGGTAGAACAGCTGCTGGTCGTCGAAGCGCGCGGTGGCCGAGGCGTGACCCGCACCCTCGATCTCGCCGGTCTCGATCTCGAGGTTGGGCACCGAGTCGGCCTGGCAGCCGTCGGTGAGCACGAGGTTGCGGTTCTCCTCGTAGGTCTCGATGCCCTCGGCGACCTTGCGGATCAGCACGTTGCCGATCCACACGGTGTGCGCGGCCTTGCCCTGCAGCGCGCCCTTGTAGACGACGTTGCTCTTGGTCCGGGGCTGGTTGTGGTCGACGAAGAGCCGGTGCTCGAGGTGCTGGCCCTCGTCGGCGAAGTAGAGGCCGAGCAGCTCCGCCTCGCCGCCGGGGCCGGCGTACTCGACGTTGGCGTGGGTGCGCACGAGGTCGCCGCCGAAGCTGATCGAGGTGTGCTTGACCCGCGCGTCGCGCCCGACCCGGATGGCGTCGCGGCCGAGGTGCACGGCGTCGTCGGCCCAGTCCTGCAGGCTGACGACGTCGACCTGCGCCCCGTCGCCCACGACGTACGACGTCGACGCGCAGTAGCGGGCCGAGCCGGTGTGGGTCACGACGATGGTGACCTGGGCGAAGCGACCGACGCGGAAGACGAGGTGGCCGTAGACCAGGTCGTCGACCGAGGTGCCGGACAGGTCGATGACCAGCGGCTCCTCGGAGGTGAACTCGGCCGGGACGTCGACCAGCGTGACGCCCTCGGCGTTCGCGACCGCGAGGGCGGCGGGTCGCTCGTTGGGCCCGAGCTCGCCGATCTCGCGCGCCTCCTGCGGCGTGGTCGTGGAGATCGTGATGCCCTCGGGCACGCTCGTCGTCCACTGCAGAGCGGCGTCGGAGGGCTCGCCGTCGAGGATGCCGCGCAGCCGCTTGAGCGGGGTGAAGCGCCACACCTCCTCGCGCCCGGTCGGGACCGGGTGGTCGTCGAGGTCGTAGGACGCCGGCGGGTTGAGGTGGGAGACCACCTCGGTGCCGGGGGCCTGCTCGAGGCTCGCCTCCACGCTCTCGCGGGCAGCGTCAGTCACAGTCACGTGGCTCGTCTTTCCTTCGTCGTACGTCGGGGTGGGGCGGGGTCGGCGTCAGCCGACGGCGCCCTCCATCTGCAGCTCGATGAGGCGGTTGAGCTCGAGGGCGTACTCCATCGGCAGCTCCTTGGCGATGGGCTCGACGAAGCCGCGCACGATCATCGCCATCGCCTCGTCCTCCTCCATGCCGCGCGACATGAGGTAGAAGAGCTGGTCGTCGGAGACCTTCGAGACGCTCGCCTCGTGGCCCATCGACACGTCGTCCTCGCGGATGTCGACGTAGGGGTAGGTGTCGGACCGGCTGACCTGGTCGACCAGCAGGGCGTCGCACAGCACGTTGCTCTTGGAGCCGTGGGCGCCCTCGTTGACCTGGATCAGGCCGCGGTAGGAGGTGCGACCACCTCCGCGGGCGACCGACTTGCTCAGGATGGAGCTCGAGGTGTGCGGCGCGGCGTGCACCATCTTGGCGCCGGCGTCCTGGTGCTGGCCCTCGCCCGCGAAGGCGATCGACAGCGTCTCGCCCTTGGCGTGCTCGCCCATGAGGTAGACGGCGGGGTACTTCATCGTCACCTTGGAGCCGATGTTGCCGTCGACCCACTCCATGGTGGCGCCGGCCTCGCAGGTCGCGCGCTTGGTCACCAGGTTGTAGACGTTGTTCGACCAGTTCTGGATGGTCGTGTAGCGCACCCGGGCGTTCTTCTTCACGACGATCTCGACGACCGCGGAGTGCAGCGAGTCGGAGCTGTAGATCGGCGCGGTGCAGCCCTCGACGTAGTGCACGTAGGAGCCCTCGTCGGCGATGATCAGCGTGCGCTCGAACTGGCCCATGTTCTCGGTGTTGATGCGGAAGTAGGCCTGCAGCGGGATCTCGACGTGCACGCCCGGCGGCACGTAGATGAAGGAGCCGCCCGACCAGACCGCGGAGTTGAGCGCGGCGAACTTGTTGTCGCCGACCGGGATCACCGTGCCGAAGTACTCCTGGAAGATCTCCGGGTGCTCCCGCAGCGCGGTGTCGGTGTCGAGGAAGAGCACACCCTGAGCCTCGAGCTCCTCGTTGATCGCGTGGTAGACGACCTCGGACTCGTACTGCGCCGCGACGCCGGCCACCAGGCGGGCCTTCTCGGCCTCGGGGATGCCGAGCTTGTCGTAGGTGTTCTTGATGTCCTCGGGCAGGTCCTCCCAGGTCTGGGCCTGCTTCTCGGTGGACCGCACGAAGTACTTGATGTTGTCGAAGTCGATGCCGTCGAGGTCGGAGCCCCAGGTCGGCATGGGCTTGCGACCGAACAGCTTGAGGCCCTTGAGGCGTAGGTCGAGCATCCACTGCGGCTCGCACTTCTTCGACGAGATGTCGCGCACGACGTCCTCGCTCAGGCCGCGCTGCGCGGTGGCGCCCGCGTCGTCCTTGTCGGCCCAGCCGAAGTCGTAGCGGCCGATGCCCTTCAGCTCGGGGTTCAGCTCTTCGATGCTCGTCATCGTGTGACCTTCCTGGTCGTGGGCTGGGTGTTCGTGCTCGTCACGGTGCTGGTCGTGCTGGTGGAACGCGTCGCGACGGCGTGGTCTTCCCGCGTCGCGACGGGTGGAGCGGGGATGCAGGTGGTGCAGACGCCGTCGCCGTGGGCGATGGTCGCGAGCCGCTGCACGTGGCGGCCGAGCATGCGGCCGATGGCGTCGGTCTCGGCCTCGCACAGCTGCGGGAACTCGTGGGCGACGTGCGACACCGGGCAGTGCTGCTGGCACAGCTGCTCGCCCACGGGCACCTCGCGCACGGAGGCGGCGTACCCCTCCTCGGAGAGGGAACGGGCCAGTGCCACGGACGGGTCGAGACCGGGCTCGGCGGCCATCACGGTCTCGAAGCGCTGCTCGATGCCGGCGGCACGGCGCTCGGCGAAGGCCCGGACGGCGTCGGGGCCACCGGTCTCGGCGAGGAAGCGCATCGCCTGCACGGCGAGGTCGTCGTAGGCCTGGTCGAAGCGGTCGCGACCTGCATCGGTCAGCGCGAAGACCTTGGCGGGCCGACCGCGACCCCGGGCGCCGTGGCTGCGGGGCTCACGGGCCTCCAGGGCACCCTCGTCGATCAGCTGGTCGAGGTGGCGCCGCACGGCGGCGGGAGTGAGGTCGAGCCGCTCGGCCAGCGCCGCCGCGGTCGACGGGCCCTCGACCAGGACCGACCGCGCGACGCGCTCGCGCGTCGGCTGGTCGGGGACCGCCGCGCCCACCGGGGCACGAGGGTCGGTCTGGGCCATTTCCACAACACCAGTGTGCGCTTATTGATCAGGGCCTTTCAAATAAGGCCACCCTTACCGACCGGTGCCGGCAGCCGGCTGGGTACCGGCCCGGCATGGAGACCCGCGACCTGCTGCTCGACCACCTCGACCGCGTCCGCGAGCTCGTGGAGACCACCGCCCACGGGCTCCCGCTCGACGACGCCCACCTGCGTCCCGTGCTGGCACCGTCCGGGGACCCTGCCCCCGCCCGGGGCAACAGCATCGTGTGGCTGCTGTGGCACACCGCGCGGGTGCAGGACGACCACGTCGCGGCGCTCGCGGGCGTCGACCAGGCGTGGGACGCCTGGGCCGAGCGGTTCGCGCTGCCGCTCGACCACGCCGACATCGGCTACGGCCACGGCGACGCCCAGGTCGACGCCGTGCGCGTCGACGACCTGACGCTGCTCGTCGACTACCACCGCGCCGTCCACGACCTCAGCCGGGCGTACGCCGAGCGGGTCGACGCCGCCGAGCTGGACCGGGTCGTCGACGAGGCGTGGGACCCGCCGGTGACGGCCGGGGTGCGGCTCGTCAGCGTCGTCGGCGACTGCCTGCAGCACCTCGGGCAGGCGGCGTACGTCCGCGGGTTGCTGGCTTCGTAGCATTGGGGCGTGTCCGTGCCCCCCGCCGAGGAGCCGGGCGAGCCCGCGCTGCTCGTCTCCGGCCTCCGCATGACGTACGGCGACACGGTCGCCGTCGACTCCCTCGACCTGCGCGTCGAGCGGGGCACGGTCGCGGCGGTGCTCGGCCCCAACGGGGCGGGCAAGACGACCACGCTGGAGACGTGCGAGGGATACCGCGCGGCCCAGCAGGGCGCCGTGCGCGTGCTCGGCCTCGATCCGCAGCGCGACCGCCGGCGGCTGCTGCCCCGCATCGGGGTGATGCTGCAGGACGGCGGCGCGTGGTCCGGGGTGCGCGCCACCGAGATGCTCGCCCACGTCGCGCGGCTGCACGCGCACCCGCTCGACGTCGACGCCCTGGCCGAGCGGCTGGGGCTGCACGAGTGCGGGCGCACGCCGTACCGCCGGCTCTCCGGTGGCCAGCAGCAGCGCCTCAAGCTGGCGCTCGCGGTGGTGGGTCGGCCCGAGCTCGTCTTCGTCGACGAGCCCTCGGCCGGCATGGACCCCGCGGCGCGACGCACCACCTGGGACCTGCTCCGCGAGCTGCGATCCGCCGGCGCGACGGTCGTGCTCACGACCCACTACATGGAGGAGGCCGAGCGCCTCGCCGACGCGGTGCACGTGGTCGACCGCGGCCGCGTGATCGCCCACGGCTCCCCCGCCGAGCTCACCCGCGGCGGCACCACCACCATCCGGCTCGTGGTGACGAAGCCCTTCCCTCCCGGGGCGCCCGACTCGCTGCAGGCCGCGCTCGGCCACCGCCTCGACGTGGTGCCGCTCAACGACGTCAGCCTCGTCGTCACCGGGCCCGCCGACCACACCACCCTGGCGACGGTGTCGACCTGGTGCGCCGAGCAGGGCGTGCTCCCGGAGTCGCTGCAGCTGGGCCAGCGCACCCTCGAGGACGTCTTCCTCGAGCTGACCGGTCGCGGGCTCGCGCCGAGCGCGGCGGCGGCCGACGCATGAGCCTCGACCTGACGCCCCGCCCGGGCGCCGCCCCGCTGCACCGTCAGGTGCGGGTGCAGGCGGCGATGGAGGCGCGGCTGATGCTGCGCAACGGCGAGCAGCTCCTCATCGCCCTCGTGATCCCCGTGCTGGTGCTGGTGGGCGGGGTCCTGGCCGTCGACCGGGCCGGCCTCGACCTGGGCCGCAGCGCCGTCGACGCGCTCACCCCGGGCGTGCTGGCCCTGGCCGTGATGTCGACCGCCTTCACCTCCCTGGCCATCGCCACCGGGTTCGAGCGCCGCTACCAGGTGATCAAGCGCCTCGGCTCGAGCCCGCTGCCCCGCACCGGCCTGCTCCTCGGCAAGGTGGGGGCGCTGCTCGGGGTGCAGGCCCTGCAGCTGGTCGTGCTGGCGCTGCTGGCCCTGGCGCTGGGCTGGCGCCCCGACCTCTCGCTGCCCGCGCTGGTGCTGTGCGTGCTGCTCGGCACCTCCGCCTTCGCCGCCCTCGGCCTGCTCGTCGCCGGCGTGCTCCGGGCCGAGGCCACCCTCGCCGTCGCCAACCTCGTCTACCTGCTGCTCCTCAGCGGAGGCGCGGTCGTGCTCCCGGCCGACGAGTACGGTGGTTGGGGACGGGTCGCCTCGCTGCTGCCCTCGGGCGCCCTGGGCGAGGCGTTCCGCGCCGCCAGCTGGGACGGCTCCGTGGCCTGGGCACCGCTGCTCGTCCTGGCCGTCTGGGCGCTCGTCGCCGCCGCGCTCACCGCCCGCACCTTCCGATGGGACTGACATGACCACCCCCGCGTCCTCCCCCGGCACCTCGCCCCTGTCCGTGCTCGGGCGTCGCGCCTGGCTGGTGCGCCTGGCCTGGGCCTCGATCGTGGCGAACGTCGGCATCGTGGTCACCGGCGCGGCCGTGCGGCTCACCGGGTCCGGCCTGGGCTGCCCGACCTGGCCCCGCTGCATGGACGACTCCTTCGTCCCCCACGACGAGATGGGCATCCACGGCGTCATCGAGTTCGGCAACCGGTTGCTGACCTTCGTCCTCGCCGCCGTCGCGATCGCCACCCTCGTGAGCGCCTGGCAGGCCGCCCGGCGCGACCTGCGCAACCGCGCCCTCGTGCTGGCCCTCGGCGTGCCCGGGCAGGCCGTCGTGGGAGGCATCACCGTCCTCACCGGCCTCAACCCCTGGATCGTCGCGCTGCACCTGCTCCTCTCGCTCGCGATGATCAGCCTGGCCGTGGTCTACCTCTGGCGCGTCGACCGGCCCGTCCCCGGCACCACGACGGGCCCGCGCGCCCTCGTGACGCTGGCGTGGCTGACGTACGCCGTGTCCTGGGTGACGCTCTACGTCGGCACCGTCGTGACCGGCTCCGGCCCCCACGCGGGCGACGCCGAGGTCGACCGCAACGGCCTCGACCCCGTGGCGCTGACCCAGCTGCACGCCGACGTCGTGTTCCTCTTCCTCGGCCTCTCGGTCGGGCTGCTGCTGGGCCTGCGCGCCGTCGGCGCCGGCCGCGGGCCGCTGCGCGCCGCGGGGGCCCTCCTCGGGGCGCTGCTCGCCCAGGGACTCATCGGCTTCGTGCAGTACGCCACCGACCTGCCCGAGGTGCTCGTCGGTCTGCACCTGCTCGGTGCGGCCGTGATCTCGGGCGTCGTGACGTGGGCCGTGCTCGAGACCCGTGAGGGCGTCGTCGCGTCGTCGCGTTCCGAGACCCACGAGCCCGTCGTTGTGGGAGCATCGGGCGCGTCCCGCTGAGCCGACCGGCTCGGCCCGCCCCTCCAGGAGGCCGCACGATGCCGCGTCGTACGACGGTGCTCGCCGCAGGTGCGCTGCTCGCCCTCCTCGCGGGCTGCGGCGGTGAGCCCGAGCCCCTCGAGGCGCTGCCCCCGGCCGCCCCCGACGACCTGTGCTCGCTCGTCCCGGAGGCGGCCGCCGACGGCCTCACCGGCACCTCGAGCAGCTCCCAGGACGGCGACCCCACGGCGGCCTGCGCCCTGCGCGGGTCGGGCGGCGACAGCATCCTGGTGACCTACCTGCAGCTCGAGGGCGAGCCCGCGGCGCGCCAGGCGTGGGAGAGCCAGTGCACCGGCATCGACCCGTCCACGCTGCCCGAGCAGCAGGTCGACGTGGAGGGCGCCGACGAGACCTGCGCCGGGGCCTCCGACGAGCGCGCGAGCATCGCGCTGCTGACCGGGCGCGACCTCGTCACCGTGCGCGTGTCGGCCCCGGAGCCGCCGCCGCTGGAGCGGGCCACCACGATCGCCGAGGGCGTCGTGGCCGAGCTGCCCGACCCGGAGTAGCGGGCCTCAGCCCAGCGAGCCGCTGACGAGCGGGTCGAGCGCCACCGCGACGAAGAGCAGCGACAGGTACATGTTGGACCAGTGGAAGAGCCGCATCGGCCGGACCACCGTGAGCTCGTCGCTCGTGCGGGCCCGCCACCACATCAGGTGGGCCTCGACGAGGAACGCCGCGCCCAGCAGCACCGCGGCCAGCGGGTAGAACCAACCGGTGCCGGCGACCGGCCACAGCACCAACGAGGTCGCCACGGTCACCCAGGTGTAGGCGAGCACCTGCCGCGAGACGCCGGCGGCGTCCTTGAGCACGGGCAGCATCGGCACGTCGACGCGGGCGTAGTCCTCGCGGTAGCGCATGGCGAGCGCCCAGGTGTGCGGCGGCGTCCAGAAGAAGACGACGAGGAAGAGCACGAACGGTGCCCACGCGAGCTCGCCGGTGACGGCCGTCCAGCCGATGAGGGTGGGGAAGCACCCGGCGATCCCGCCCCACACGACGTTCTGCGCCGTACGACGCTTGAGCAGCATCGTGTAGACGAAGAGGTAGAAGGCGCACGCGACCAGCGACAACGTGGCCGAGAGCCAGTTGACGAGCAGGCCCAGCACCAGGGTCGACCCGACCAGGAGCACCAGCCCGAAGACGAGCGCGGCCCTCGGCGTCACGACGTGGCGCGGCAGGGCGCGGCGTCGGGTGCGGCGCATGTGCTCGTCGATGTCGCGGTCGTAGACGCAGTTGAGCGCGTTGGCGGCGCCGGCCGACAGGGTGCCGCCGACGACCGTCGCGACCACGAGGCCCAGCGGGGGGATGCCGCGCTCGGCGGCGAACATGACCGGCACCGTGGTGAGCAGCAACAGCTCGATGACCCGCGGCTTGGTGAGGCCGACGTACGCCGCCACCACGTCGAGCAGGCGCGAGCGCGCGACGTCGGGCCGCCGGTCGAGGCCGCGCTCGGAGTCGAGCGCCGTCATCGGCGGTCCCCGGCGTGGCGGGTGCTCACGGGGCTCACTTCGGTCGTGGCCTCTCCTTCGAGATGCCCGGGCAGGCTGGGACGTCGGTCAGGTCGTGCGGCTCAGGACGGACCTGAGGTCGGGACCTGATGTGCCGGACCCGGGTGCAGGCGGCACCCGATCGGGTACCCGCCGTCCCGAGTCTAACGGGGCTGGGCCACCCGTCCGAACCGCCCGGTAGGAACCACGGCGTGACCCTCGTCGCCCGCCCGCACTAGGCTCGCAACGACGCCCGCCACCGGAAGGAAGCACCGACGTGTCCGTGAGCGAGAAGCTCCAGTGGGACCAGCTCGACGACAAGGCGGTCGACACCGCCCGCGTCCTGGCGATGGATGCCGTGCAGAAGGTCGGCAACGGCCACCCCGGCACGGCGATGAGCCTGGCGCCCGTCGCCTACCTGCTGTTCCAGAAGGTCATGCGCCACGACCCCGCCGACCCGCAGTGGATGGCCCGCGACCGCTTCGTGCTCTCGTGCGGCCACAGCAGCATCACCCTCTACACCCAGCTCTACCTCGGCGGCTTCGGCCTCGAGCTCGAGGACCTCAAGGCGCTGCGCACCTGGGGCAGCAAGACGCCCGGCCACCCCGAGCTCGGCCACACGCCCGGTGTCGAGGTGACGACCGGTCCCCTCGGCCAGGGCGTCGCCAACGCCGTCGGCATGGCGATGTCGGGGCGTCGCGTCCACGGCATCCTCGACCCCGACGCCGCCGAGGGCGAGGGCCTGTTCGACCACCACGTCTACGCCCTGTGCTCCGACGGCGACCTGCAGGAGGGCGTCAGCGGCGAGGCCAGCTCGATCGCCGGCACGCAGCGGCTCGGCAACCTCACGCTGATCTACGACCGCAACCGCATCTCGATCGAGGGCGACACCGACATCGCCTTCACCGAGGACGTCGCGAAGCGCTACGAGGCCTACGGCTGGCACGTGCAGACCGTCGACTGGACCAACGGCGGCACCGAGTACCGCGAGGACGTCCCCGCGCTGCACGAGGCCATCCAGGCCGCGGCCGAGGTCACCGACCAGCCCAGCATCATCGTGCTCGACACCGTCATCGCGTGGCCCGCGCCCAACGCCCAGGGCACCGAGAAGGCCCACGGCAGCGCCCTGGGCGACGACGAGGTCGCCGCGACCAAGAAGATCCTCGGCTGGGACCCCGACCAGACCTTCGAGGTCCCGAGCGAGGTCATCGAGCACACCCGGCAGCTGCGCGAGCGCGGTGCCGCCTGGGGCCGGGAGTGGGACGAGGCGTACGACGCCTGGGCCGCCGCCTCCCCCGAGCGTGCCGCCCTGCTGCACCGCCTCAAGGAGCGCCAGCTGCCCGACGGCTTCGAGTCGGCGCTGCCGTTCTTCGACGCCGACGAGAAGGGCGTCGCCACCCGCGCCGCGTCCGGCAAGGTGATCAACGCGCTCGCCCCCGAGCTGCCCGAGCTGTGGGGCGGCTCCGCCGACCTCGCGGGCTCCAACAACACCACCATCGAGGGCGTGCCGTCGTTCGTGCCGAGCGACCGCAGCACCGGCGACTGGGAGGGTGACCCCCATCAGGGTCGCGTGCTCCACTTCGGCATCCGCGAGCACGGGATGGGCGCGATCATGAACGGCATCGCCGCCGACCGCCTGACCCGCGTCTACGGCGGCACCTTCCTGACGTTCAGCGACTACATGCGCGGCGCGGTCCGCGTGGCGGCGCTGAGCCGGCTGCCCGTCACCTACGTCTGGACCCACGACTCCATCGGTCTCGGCGAGGACGGGCCGACCCACCAGCCCATCGAGCACCTCGCCGCGCTGCGCGCGATGCCCGGCCTCGACGTCGTCCGCCCGGCCGACGCCAACGAGGTGGCGGCCTGCTGGGCGCAGGTCCTGCGCCACACCGACCGGCCGGCAGCGCTCGCGCTGTCGCGGCAGAACGTGCCGGTCTTCCCGCGCGGGAAGGACGGTTTCGCCGGTCTCGACGACGTGGCCAAGGGCGGCTACGTGCTGCTCGACGTCGAGTCGGGCACGCCCGACGTCGTGCTGGTCGCCACCGGCTCCGAGGTGCAGATCGCCGTGGCGGCCCGCGAGCTGCTCGCCGCCGACGACATCGCGGCGCGCGTCGTGTCGATGCCCTGCCGCGAGTGGTTCGACGCCCAGGACCCCGCCTACCGCGACGCGGTCGTGCCGCCCACCGTCAAGGCCCGCGTCTCCGTCGAGGCCGGCGTCTCGCAGGGCTGGCGCGAGGTCGTGGGCGACCACGGCCGCATCGTCGGCATCGACCAGTACGGCGCCTCGGCCGACTACCAGCGCATCTACACCGAGTACGGCCTCACGGCCACCGCGGTCGCCGACGCGGCTCGCGACAGCCTGCGCACCGTCACCGGCTGACGGCAGCCGCTGACCCACCACCGGGCCCCGAGGGGCCCACACCCCGGGAGGAACCCATGACCGACCGTCTCCAGCAGCTCTCCGACGCCGGCGTCTCCATCTGGCTCGACGACCTGTCGCGCGAGCTCATCCAGGAGGGCGAGCTCCAGCGGCTCGTCGACGAGGACCACGTCGTCGGCGTCACCACCAACCCCTCGATCTTCGCCTCGGCCCTCGCCGACGGCGAGAAGTACACCGAGCAGGTGCGTGAGCTGGCCTCGCAGGGGGCCGACGTCGACCAGACGGTCTTCGCCCTCACCACCACCGACGTCCGCGACGCGTGCGACAAGCTCCGCCCGACGTACGACGCCACCAACGGTCTCGACGGCTGCGTCTCGATCGAGGTCTCGCCGCTGCTCGCCCACGACGCCGACGCCACCTTCGCCTCGGCCAAGGAGCTGTGGGCCGAGGTCGACCGGCCCAACCTGTTCATCAAGATCCCCGCGACCACCGAGGGTGGCGAGGCCATCAGCAACACCCTCGGCGAGGGCATCAGCGTCAACGTCACGCTGATCTTCGGCCTCGACCGCTACCGCGAGGTGATGGAGGCCTACGTCCTCGGCCTCGAGAAGGCCCGCGACCACGGCCACGACCTGTCGGGCATCAGCTCGGTCGCGAGCTTCTTCGTCAGCCGGGTCGACTCCGAGATCGACAACCGGATCGAGAAGTCCGGCGCCGACAGCGAGCTCAAGGGCAAGGCCGGTGTCGCCAACGCCCGGCTCGCCTACCAGGCCTACGAGGAGTTCTTCACCGGCGAGCGCTGGGAGGCGCTCGAGGCCGCGGGGGCGCGCAAGCAGCGCCCGCTGTGGGCCTCGACGGGCGTGAAGAACCCCGAGTACCGCGACACGATGTACGTCGTCGACCTGGCCGTCGAGAACACCGTCAACACCATGCCGGGCAAGACCCTCGCGGCCGTCAAGGACCATGGCGAGGTCGTCGGCGACCAGGTGCGTCCGCACTACGACGACGCCCGCCGTGTCATGGACGCGCTGGCCGAGGCCGGCGTCGACTACGACGACGTCATCGCGACCCTCGAGCGCGAGGGTGTCGAGAAGTTCGAGTCGGCCTGGGGCGAGCTCCTCGAGACGGTCCAGGGCCAGCTCGACGCCGTCCGCTGACGTCCGACCCCCGGCCCGAAGGAGAGCACCCGCGGTGAGCACCCCCGTCGACCCCACGCAGACCGACGCCTGGTCGAGGTTGCAGGCCCTCGCCGACGGGTTCTCCCCCGACCTGCGGGCGTGGTTCGCCGACGACCCCGACCGGGTCGCGCGCTACACCCACCAGGCCGCCGACCTGCACGTCGACCTCTCGAAAGCGCTCGTCGACGACGACGTGCGCGAGGCGTTGCTCGCGCTCGCCGACGAGGTCGGCGTGCTCGCGCGGCGAGACGCGATGCTCGCGGGCGAGCGGATCAACGTCACCGAGGACCGCTCGGTGCTGCACACCGCCCTGCGCCTGCCGCGCGACGCCTCGCTCGAGGTCGACGGCCACGACGTGGTGCCCGACGTGCACGAGGTGCTCGACCGGGTCTACGCCTTCGCCGAGAAGGTGCGCGACGGGTCGTGGACCGGCGCCACCGGCGAGCGGATCCGCACGGTCGTCAACATCGGCATCGGCGGGTCCGACCTCGGCCCGGTCATGGCCTACGAGGCGCTGCGCGAGTTCCACCACGAGGCGCTCGAGTGCCGCTTCATCAGCAACATCGACCCGACCGACGCGGCGACCACGCTGCAGGGCCTCGACCCCGAGACGACGCTCTTCATCGTCTCCAGCAAGACCTTCGGCACCCTCGAGACGCTCACCAACGCCCGGCTGTGCAAGGAGTGGCTGCTCACCGGGCTGCCCGGCAGCGACGCCGACGACGCCGTGGCGAAGCACTTCGTCGCCGTCTCCACCGCGCTCGACAAGGTCGCCGACTTCGGCATCGACCCCGACAACGCGTTCGGCTTCTGGGACTGGGTCGGGGGCCGCTACTCCCTCGACTCGGCCATCGGCACCTCGCTCGTCGTCGCCGTCGGGCCGGAGCGCTTCGCCGAGCTGCTCGCTGGCTTCCACGCCGTCGACGAGCACTTCCGCACCGCCGAGCCGGAGCGCAACGTGCCGCTGCTCCTCGGCCTGCTCAACGTCTGGTACACCAACTTCCTCGGAGCCCAGACCCACGCCGTGCTCCCCTACTCGCAGCTGCTGCACCGGTTCCCGGCGTACCTCCAGCAGCTGACGATGGAGTCCAACGGCAAGGGCGTGCGCTGGGACGGCAGCGCCGTCACGACCGAGACCGGCGAGGTCTTCTGGGGCGAGCCCGGCACCAACGGCCAGCACGCCTTCTACCAGCTGATCCACCAGGGCACGCGGCTGGTCCCGGCCGACTTCATCGCGTTCGCCGACCCGTCGTACGCCCTGCGCGACGGCGACCAGGACGTCCACGAGCTCTTCCTGGCCAACTTCTTCGCCCAGACCCGGGCGCTCGCCTTCGGCAAGACCGCCGAGGAGGTGCGCGCCGAGGGCACCGAGGAGTCGGTGGTGCCGGCGCGCGTGTTCACCGGCAACCGACCCACCACCTCGATCATGGCGCCGGCGCTCACCCCGTCGGTGCTGGGCCAGCTCGTCGCGCTCTACGAGCACCTGACCTTCGTCGAGGGCGTGGTGTGGGGCATCGACAGCTTCGACCAATGGGGCGTCGAGCTCGGCAAGAAGCTCGCCCAGGAGGTCGGTCCGGCCATCGACGGCGACGCCGACGCCCTCGCCGCCCAGGACGCCTCCACCCAGGCGCTGATCGCCTACTACCGGGAGCACCGCAGCCGATGACCACCCCGGAGCGCACCGTCCGTCGCTACCCCGACGCCGCCGGGCTCGCCGGCGCGGTCGCCACCGCCCTCGTCGAGCGGCTGGCCGAGATCCAGGCCGAGGGCCGGATCCCCGAGGTGGCGCTCACCGGGGGCACCATCGCCGAGGAGATCCACCGCTTGGTCGCGACCGTCGACTCGGCCGCGGTCGACTGGTCGCAGGTGCGGTTCTGGTGGGGCGACGAGCGGTTCGTCCCCGCCGACTCCACCGACCGCAACGACCTCGCCGCCGGGCGCGACTTCCTCGACAGGGTCGGGGTCGACGCGATGCGGGTGCACCACATGCCCGCCAGCGACGAGGCGCACGCCGACGTACACGCGGCCGCAGCGGCGTACGCCCGACTGGTCGCCGACCACGACCGCGACCCCTTCGACCTCGTCATGCTCGGGCTCGGCCCCGACGGCCACGTCGCGTCGCTCTTCCCGGGCCACCCCCAGCTCGAGGTCACCGACCAGGTCGCCGTCGGCGTCACCGACTCGCCCAAGCCGCCGCCCGAGCGCATCACGCTGACCTTCCCCACCCTGAACCACACCCGCGAGGTCTGGTTCCTCGTGAGCGGTGACGGCAAGGCCGACGCCGTACGACGCGCCCTGGCCGACGACGGCTCCGTCGCCGAGACCCCCGCCCGCGGCGTCACCGGCGGCCGCCACACCTGGTGGCTCGACGACCCCGCCGCCTCCCTCCTCTGACCACCCATCCCCACCCCGCCGAGGAGTCACTCCCTGACGGCCGAGGAGTCACTGCCTGACGGCCGAGGAGTCACTGCCTGACGGCCGAGGAGTCACTCCCTGACGGCCGAGGAGTCACTCCCTGACGGCCGAGGGGTCACTGCCTGACGGCCGAGAAGTCACTCCCTGGGGAGCCCGTGGCGCGCACGGGCGCGGTCCCACCCCGACAGCAGCACCTCGGAGGGATGCGGCGAGAACCCGTAGATGCTGCTGCTCGTCAGGCTGTCGATCTCCCAACCCCGCCCGTCCAGCCACGATCGACGTCGTTCGTCGTGCGCAGCGTCCTCGGTCGAGGTGTGGTGCTCCTCCCCGTCGTACTCCGCGCCGTACCGCATCTTCCGAGCTGCCACGTCGACCCGGTAGACGTCGTGCCCGTCGGCGTCACGGACCCACACCTGGGGCTCTGGCAGCACCCGGAGCGTCTCGTGCCAGTGCAGACGGAGCGCCGACTCTGCCATCGACTCCGCGCGGGCATCTCCGAGGGCGACGAGCCTCCGCGCCTGCGTGACCCAGCGGAAGCCACGGAACCGTGGGAGCTCGGCCATCATGGCCTCCCGCGGGACGCCGAACCGAAGGTACTGGTCGACCGCCCCGATCGCGTCGTACCGCCAGAGCAGTCGCGCGAGGTCGATCGACGTGCGCAACGGCGTCGTGACCGGGACACCGTTGAGCTCCCCCACGTCCGCAGACGACAGCTGACGGCAGCCGGACTCGGCGCCCTCGCGACGCATCCGGGTCCCGCCTGACACGTAGACCTCCACGGGCGGAACCTCGTAGATCGAGCTCCGGCGGAGCACGTCCAGACCGTGCAACCACGCGGCAGTGCGGTCGACCACCACGCCGCCGGACGGGAGCACGAGGCTGATGGCCTCGACCTTCCTGTCCAGGTCGATGGTCAACGACGCATCGGCGTACACGCCCGTGACGACGTGCGTGAGGACCTGCCGGTCGACGAGCGAACGTAGCGTTCGGCCGTCGATACCCTCCTCCGCCGCCATCGCAGTGGTGAAGCAACCTGGGAACGGGACGTCGGAGTGCACGTCGCACAGCGTCGGACAGACGACGGATCCCCGCTGCGGCTATCCACAGGGCTCGTCAGGCAGTGACTGCTCGGCGGTCAGGGACTGACCTCTCGACCGTCAGGGACTGACTCCTCGACCGTCAGGGACTGACTCCTCGACCGTCAGGGACTGACCCCTCGACCGTCAGGGACTGACCCCTCGACCATCAGGGACTGACCCCTCGACCATCAGGGACTGACCCCTCGGCGGGATGGGCGGGGAGGGGGTGGGTCAGAAGATGAGGTCGCCGGACTTGCGGCGGGCGCGGAGGGTGGAGAGGGCCTCTTCGAGGATGTCCTTGGCCTCGGCGTCGGAGCGGCGCTCCTTCACGTAGGCGAGGTGGGTCTTGTAGGGCTCGATCTTGGGCGCCGGCGGAGGGTTCTCGGAGTCCATGCTGGCGGGGAGGCCGCAACGGGGGCAGTCCCACGACTCGGGGACGACGGCCTCGACCGCGAAGGCGATCAGCGTGCGGTGGCCACCGGAGCAGAAGTAGGTGATGTTCTGCCGGGGAGCGGCCTCGCCCCGCTCGGCCTCGCCCATGGGACCGGCGCCGATGCGGCTGCCTCGGATCGCGTTGCCTGCGCCTGCCACGGTGACTCCTTCTGCGGTGGGGGTGGGGAGAAGGTCAGGAGCCGGCCTGCAGCAGCAGACCCAGCCCGACGACGGAAGCGAACCAGACCAGACCGATCCCGACGGTGATCCGATCGAGGTTGCGCTCCGCGACGGAGGACCCTCCCAGGCCGCTCGACATCCCGCCGCCGAACATGTCGGACAGGCCGCCGCCGCGCCCCTTGTGCAGCAGCACGAGGAGGATCAGCAGCAGGCTCGAGATGACGAGCAGTACCTCGAAGAAGACAACCACGGCGCAGACTCTAACCGATGCGGACGCGCCGACTCAGAGCACGGGCATGTCGTAGAACCGGCAGATGCCACCGAACTCGTCGACCTGCAGGCTGGCCCCTCCGACCAGGCACCCGTCGACGTCGTCGCGCTGCATGATGCCGGCGACGTTGGCCGCCTTGACCGAGCCGCCGTACAGGATGCGGATGCCGTCGGCCGCGGCCTCGCCGTGGGTGTCGCGCACCCAGCCGCGGATCGCGCCGCACACCTCCTGGGCGTCGTCGGGCGTGGCGACCTCGCCGGTGCCGATGGCCCACACGGGCTCGTAGGCGACGACGAGCCCGGCGACCTCCTCGGCGGAGAAGCCGGCGAGCGAGCCCTCGACCTGCGCCAGGGTGTAGGAGACCTGGTCGCCGGCCTGCCGGACCTCGAGGCCCTCACCCACACAGACGAGCGGCGTCATGCCGGCGGCGTGGGCGGCCTTGGCCTTGGCGTTGACCAGGGCGTCGTCCTCGGCGTGGTACTCGCGCCGCTCGGAGTGGCCCACGACGACGTAGGAGCAGCCCAGCTTGGCGAGCATGCCCGCGCTGATCTCGCCGGTGTAGGCACCCGACTCCTGGCTCGAGACGTCCTGCGCGCCGTAGCGCACCTGCAGCCGGTCACCGTCAACGAGCGTCTGGACGCTGCGGAGGTCGGTGAACGGCGGCACCACGACGACCTCGACCTTGCCGTAGTCGTGCTTCTTGTCGGACAGGGTCCACGCCAGCTTCTGCACCAGGACCACGGCCTCCTGGTGGTTGAGGTTCATCTTCCAGTTGCCGGCCATCAGGGGGGTGCGTGCCACGGGTCAGTCCTCCGTCGAGTGGGTCGTGCCGGCGAGCACGGTGAGGCCGGGGAGCTCCTTGCCCTCGAGGTACTCGAGGCTGGCGCCGCCGCCGGTGGAGATGTGGCCGAAGCCGTCCTCCGGGACGCCGAGCTGGCGCACGGCAGCAGCGGAGTCACCACCGCCGACCACCGAGAGCCCGTCGACCTCGGTCAGCGCCTCGGCCACCGCGCGGGTGCCGTCGGCGAACGACGCGAACTCGAAGACGCCCATGGGGCCGTTCCAGAAGACCGTGCGGGCACCACGGATGCGCTCGGCGAACGCCGCTGCCGAGTCGGGACCGATGTCGAGACCGATCTGGTCGGACGGGATGGCGTCGACCCCGACCACGGTGGGCTCGGCGTCGGCCTTGAACTCGGGCGCGACGACGACGTCGGTCGGGAGCACGATCTCGACCCCGGACTCCTCGGAACGACGCAGGTAGTCACGGCAGGTGTCGACCTGGTCCTTCTCGAGCAGGCTCTGCCCGACCCCGTGGCCCTGGGCCGCGAGGAAGGTGAAGACCATGCCGCCACCGACGAGCAGCGTGTCGGCCTTGCCGAGCAGGTTGTCGATGACGGCGAGCTTGTCGCTGACCTTGGAGCCGCCGAGCACGACGACGTACGGGCGCTCCGGCGACTCGGTGAGTCGACGCAGCACCTCGGTCTCGGTGCGCACTAGGCCGCCCATCGCGTGCGGCAGCCGCTGGGCGAGGTCGTAGACGCTCGCCTGCTTGCGGTGCACCACGCCGAAGCCGTCGCTGACGAAGGCGTCGCCGAGAGCGGCAAGCGCGTCAGCGAACTCCGCACGCTCGGCGTCGTCCTTGCTGGTCTCGCCCGCGTTGAAGCGGACGTTCTCCAGCACGGCGACCTCGCCGTCGGCGAGGCCGTCGACGACCGAGCGGGCGGAGTCGCCCACCGTGTCATCGGCGAACCCGACCGAGGTGCCGAGGAGCTCGCCGAGCCGCTCGGCCACCGGCCGCAGGGAGTACGCCGGGTCCGGCTCACCCTTCGGCCGACCCAGGTGCGCCATCACCACCACGCGGGCGCCGGCGGACCGGAGCTCCTCGATGGTGGGGACGCTGGCCCGGATGCGGCCGTCGTCGGTGATGCGGTCACCGTCGAGGGGGACGTTGAGGTCGGAGCGGACGAGGACCCGCTTGCCGGCGACGTCGCCGAGCTCGGCGTACTCCCCCATCAGAGGCTGGCGCCGACGTGGGTGATGAGATCGGCGAGCCGGTTGGAGTAGCCCCACTCGTTGTCGTACCAGCCGACGACCTTGACCTGGTTGCCGATGACCTTGGTCAGCGGCGCGTCGAAGATGCACGACGCCGGGTCGGTGACGATGTCGGAGGACACGATCGGGTCGGTGGAGTAGCGCAGGTAGCGCCCGTCGGCGGCCTTCTCGATGGCGGCGTTGACCTCGTCGACCGAGGTCTCGCGGCCGGCCTCGAAGGTGAGGTCGGTGGCCGAGCCGGTGGGCACGGGCACGCGCAGGGCGTAGCCGTCGAGCTTGCCCTTGAGCTCGGGCAGCACCAGACCGATGGCCTTCGCCGCGCCGGTGGAGGTCGGCACGATGTTGAGCGCTGCCGCACGCGCACGGCGCGGGTCCTTGTGGATGTTGTCCTGCAGGTTCTGGTCGGCGGTGTAGGCGTGGATGGTGGTCATCAGGCCCTTGACGATGCCGAACTCGTCGTTGAGGGCCTTCGCCATCGGCGCCAGGCAGTTGGTGGTGCAGGAGGCGTTGGAGATGACCGTGTGCTGCGCGGGGTCGTAGTCCTCGTGGTTGACGCCCATGACGACGGTGATGTCCTCGTTGGACGCGGGCGCGGAGATGATGACCTTCTTGGCGCCGGCGTCGACGTGGGCCTTGGCCTTGGTCGCGTCGGTGAAGAAGCCGGTCGACTCGACGACGACGTCGACGCCGAGGTCGCCCCAGCCGAGGGCGGAGGGGTCGCGCTCGGCGAAGGCGCGGATCTCCTGGTCGCCGACCTTGATCGAGGTGTCGGTCGAGGTCACGTCGGCGTCGAGGCGGCCGAGGATGGAGTCGAACTTGAGCAGGTGGGCGAGCGACTTGTTGTCGGTCAGGTCGTTGACGCCGACGATCTCGATGTCGGCGCCCGACGCGCGCACGGCGCGGAAGAAGTTGCGGCCGATGCGGCCGAAGCCGTTGATGCCTACACGAACGGTCACGGGTGTGCTCCTGGAGCGGACAGCTGTCCCTGGTGGGCTTTCCCGACCGACCCTATCGGCCACGGGCGACACCGGGAACCGGTGCCCGACGTACCTCCGGGTAACTATGCGAGGCGTACGACGACGCCCCTCACCGACGACTGCTCAGGCCTCCTCGGCGAGCATCTCCGGGGTCAGCGAGGCCTCGGTGTCGGGGATCCCGAGATCCTCGGCCCGCTTGTCGGCCATCGCCAGCAGCCGACGTATGCGGCCGGCGATGGCGTCCTTGGTGAGCACCGGGTCGGAGAGCTGGCCGAGCTCCTCGAGGGAGGCCTGCTTGTGCTCGAGCCGGAGGTTGCCGGCCTGCGCCAGGTGGTCGGGGATGTCCTCGCCGAGGATCTCCATCGCCCGGGCGACCCGGGCTCCGGCCGCGACGGCGGCGCGGGCCGAGCGACGCAGGTTGGCGTCGTCGAAGTTGGCGAGCCGGTTGGCGGTGGCCCGCACCTCGCGGCGCATGCGCCGCTCCTCCCAGGCCATGAGGGACTCGTGGGCCCCCAGCCGGGCGAGCAGCTGTCCGATGGCGTCGCCGTCGCGGATCACGACCCGGTCGATGCCGCGGACCTCACGCGCCTTGGCCGGGATGCCGAGGCGCCGGGCCGAGCCGACGAGCGCCAGGGCGGCCTCCGGCCCGGGGCAGGTGACCTCGAGCGAGCTCGACCGGCCGGGCTCGGTGAGCGAGCCGTGGGCGAGGAAGGCGCCGCGCCAGGCGGCGACGGCGTCGCAGCCGGCACCGTTGACGACCGCCGGTGGGAGGCCGCGGACGGGCCGGTTGCGCTGGTCGATCAGCCCCGTCTGCCGGGCGAGCGACTCGCCGTCCTTGACCACGCGGACGAGGTAGCGGGGTCCGCGCCGCAGGCCGGAGCTCTTCAGCATGACGACCTCGGGCTGCTGGCCGTAGACCTCCGAGATGTCGCGCCGCAGCCGTCGGGCCGCAGCGCCGGTGTCGAGCTCGGCCTCGACCACGATGCCGCCGCCGACCAGGTGCAGCGCGTCGGCGAACCGCAGCATCGAGGACACCTCGGCCTTGCGGCAACAGGTCTTGGTGACGTTGGTGCTCGCCAGCTCTGCCTTCACCTGACCGGTCATCGCCATGCGCCCACCGCGTCCGTCGTCCTACCCGCCATGCTCCTCACCCTAAGCCCGTGTCAACAACGTGGCGTAGGCGCGTGCGAGCTTGCCGGCGTCGTGGACGCCGGGGGTGGCGGAGGACAGGTCGGCGAGCTCGAGCCGCGCTCCCAGCCGGCCGACGGCTCCGTCGAGGCGCGCCGCGTCGCGCACCGCGGTCGGGTCGGCCAGGACCACGTCGACCTCGAGCCCCGGGGCGTGGTGGTGGAGGAAGTCGAGGTGGTCGGCGAGGTCGTGACCACGCGTCTCGTCGGCGTGCGGCTCGAGGTTCGTCGTGACGACGACGCGCGCCCGGGTCGTGCACAGCGCCTCCAGCAGCTGGGGCACCAGCAGGTGCGGGATCACGCTGCTGAACCACGACCCCGGGCCCAGCACGACCGTGCCGGCCTCGCGCACCGCCTGCACCGCCTCCGGGCATGCCGGCGCGTCGGCGGGGTCGAGGTGCACCCGGTGGACCCGTCCGGCCGTCGTGGCGACCTGAACCTGGCCGCGCACGAGCGTCAGGTCGTCGCCGTCGAGGCCGGCCACCTCGGCGACGATGTCGAGCGGGGTCAGCGACATCGGCAGCACCCGGCCGTGGGCGCCGAGCAGACCGGCCACCCACTCCAGCCCGTCGACGTGGTCGTCGAGGAGGTCCCACAGGGTGATGAGCAGCAGGTTGCCGAGCGAGTGGCCGTTCATCTCGCCGTCGGTCGCGAAGCGGTGCTGCAGCACCTGGGCCCAGGTGCGCCCCCACCGGTCGTCACCGCACAGGGCGGCGAGGGCCATGCGCAGGTCGCCGGGCGGGAGCACGCCGAACTCCTCGCGCAGCCGGCCCGACGACCCACCGTTGTCGGCGACCGTGACGACGGCCGTGACGTCGGCGGTCAGCCGACGCAGCGCCGAGAGCGACGCCGCCAGCCCGTGCCCGCCGCCGAGCGCGACCACGCCGGGCTCACCGCCCCAGCCCGACGGTGCGGGCGTCGCCGGCACCGTGTCACTCCCGACCCAGGTCGCGGTGGATCGTGTCGGCCTCGAGACCGACCTCGCGCAGGCGGCGCGCGATCTCCTCGGACATGGCCACGCTGCGGTGGCGGCCGCCGGTGCAGCCGATCGCGACGGTCATGAAGCGCTTGCCCTCGCGGAGGTAGCCGGTGCCGACCGTCTGGACCACCGGCACGTAGCGGTCGAGGAACTCGACGGCGTCGTCGCGACCGACGACGTAGCTGGCGACCGGGGCGTCCTCGCCGGACAGCGGCCGCAGCTCGGGCACCCAGAAGGGGTTGGGCAGGAAGCGCATGTCGGCGAGCAGGTCGGCGTCGACGGGCACGCCGTACTTGAAGCCGAAGCTCAGCACCGAGATGCGGAGGCTGACGCGCTCGGGGGTGCCGAAGGACCGCGCGACCCGGTGCTTGAGCTGGTGGATGTTGAGCGGGGTCGAGTCGATGACGAGGTCGGCGTCGCTGCGCAGCGTGGCCATGACGACGCGCTCCTTGGCGATGCCCTCGAGCAGCCGGCCCCGCCCCTGCAGCGGGTGCGGCCGACGGGCCGCCTCCTGACGCCGGACCAGGATGTCGTCGGTGGCGTCGAGGTAGAGCAGGGTCGTGCGCCGGGTCGGGAAGCCGGCCACCATCTGCTGGCGCAACGCCTCGAAGAAGACCCCGGCACGGACGTCGACCACGGCCGCGATGGGTTGGTCGACGCCCTGCTTGGCGTCGACGAGCCGCACCACGTCGGCGACGAGCTCGGGCGGCAGGTTGTCGACCACGAAGTAGCCGAGGTCCTCGAGCTCCTTGGCCGCCGTGCTGCGACCCGCCCCGGTCATGCCGGTGACGATGACGAGCTCGCCACGGGTGTCGTCGTCGGTGCTCGCGGCGGGCGGGTGGTCGACCTGGGCCATCAGCTCTCCTGGATCTCGCCGGTGGTGGTGTTGACGGACGTGCCGCGCGGGGCGGCGGCGACCGCGTCGGCGATGGCCTCCGCGGTGCGGGCGCCGATGCCGGGGACGGTCGCGATCTCCTCGACTGTCGCCGAGCGCAGCTTCTTCAGCGACCCGAAGTGCCGCACGAGCGCCTTGCGCCGGACCTCGCCCAGCCCGGGGACGTCGTCGAGGGTGCTCTCGACCATGGTCTTGGACCGGCGCGACCGGTGGTGGTTGATCGCGAAGCGGTGCGCCTCGTCGCGCACGCGCTGGAGCAGGTAGAGGCCCTCGCTGCTGCGCGGCAGGATGACGGGGTCCCCCTGGCCGGGGAGCCACACCTCCTCGAGGCGCTTGGCGAGGCCGCAGACCGGCACGTCGTCGATGCCGAGCTCGTCGAGGGCGCGCTGGGCGGCCGCCACCTGCGGCGGGCCGCCGTCGACCACGACGAGGCCCGGCGCGTAGGCGAACTTGCGGGGACGGCCGGTGTCGGGGTCGACGAGCATCGGCCCGGAGTCGGGGTCGACCTCGCCACCTGCGAGGTCGCCGTGCTCGATCCGCTCGTCGAGGAGCCGCCGGAAGCGCCGGGTGATCACCTCGTGCATCGAGGCGACGTCGTTCTGGCCGTCGACGCCGCGCACCACGAAGCGGCGGTACTCCCCCTTGCGCGACAGGCCGTCCTCGAAGACGACCATGGAGGCCACGACCTCGGTGCCCTGGAGGTTGGAGACGTCGTAGCACTCGATGCGCAGCGGGGCGTCGGGGAGCGCCAGGGCTTGCTGGATCTCCTCCAGCGCCTGGCTGCGGACGGTCAGGTCGCTGGCGCGCCGGGTCTTGTGCAGCGCCAGCGACTGCGAGGCGTTCTGGGCGACCGTCTGCTGCAGGGCGCGCTTGTCGCCCCGCTGCGGCACGCGGATGCGGACCTTGCTGCCGCGGCTCTCCGAGAGCAGCTGCTCGAAGGTGTCGGCATCCTCCGGCAGCGCCGGCACGAGCACCTCGCGGGGGATCGCGTCGCCCTCCTCACCGGCGTAGAGCTGCAGCAGGAACTCCCCCACCAGGCCCCCGGTGTCGAGGTCCTCCACGCGGTCGGCCACCCAGCCGCGCTGGCCGCGGATGCGTCCGGAGCGGACGTGGAAGATCTGCACGGCGACCTCGAGGGGGTCCTCGGCCAGCGCCACGACGTCGGCGTCGGTGCCGTCGCCGAACACGACGGCCTGCTTCTCGAGGGCCTTGCGCAGCGCGCCGAGGTCGTCGCGCAGCCGCGCGGCGCGCTCGTACTCCTGCTCCTGGGAGGCGGCGTACATCTCGGTCTCGATGCGCTTGACGAAGGCGTCGGTGCGCCCGCCCATGAAGTCGGCGAAGTCGGTTGCGATCTCGCGGTGCTCGTCGGCGTCGACACGCCCGACGCACGGCGCCGCGCACTTGTCGATGTAGCCCAGCAGGCACGGCCGCCCGATCTGGGAGGAGCGCTTGAACACGCCGTTGCTGCACGAGCGCATCGGGAAGACGCGCAGCAGCAGGTCGACGGTCTCGCGGATGGCCCAGGCGTGGCTGTAGGGGCCGAAGTACTTGGTGCCCTTGCGCTTGGCGCCGCGCCCGACCATGACGCGGGGGAACTCCTCGCCCATCGTGATCGCCAGCCACGGGTAGGACTTGTCGTCGCGGTACTTGACGTTGAAGCGCGGGTCGAACTCCTTGATCCAGGAGTACTCCAGCTGCAGCGCCTCGACCTCGGTGCCGACGACGGTCCACTCGACCGAGGCCGCCGTCGTCACCATCGTGGCCGTGCGCGGGTGCAGGCCGGCGATGTCCTGGAAGTACGACGACAGCCGTGCGCGCAGGCTCTTGGCCTTGCCGACGTAGACCACGCGACCGCTGCGGTCGCGGAAGCGGTAGACCCCGGGCTGGGTGGGGATCGACCCGGGCTCGGGTCGGTAGGTCGCCGGGTCTGCCACGCGGCCAACCCTACGGCGGCACCCCGACAGTCCGGGGTCGCGGTGCGACGCAGCCCTCACCCCTCCCGGTCGCGTCGCGAGCGCCCTGTCGGGCACCCTGGGAGGACCGCCCCCGACGAAGGAACGACGCGACATGACCGACTCCCCCGCTCCCGCCGACGCCACCGCGGGAGCCCCGAACGGCCTCCCGCGCACGATCGTGGTGGGCTACGTCCCGAACGCCGAGGGCCTGGCGGCGTACCACGCGGCCCGCGACTGGGCGGTCGCCGGCGCGAGCCGCCTCGTCGTCGTCAACACCGGTCGGCACGGCGACTACTCGCACCCGAGCTTTGCGGGCGAGCACGAGCTCGACGCCATCCGTGACGAGCTGGTCGACGCCGGCGTCGACCACGAGGTGGTGCAGCCGGTCGACGGCCGCTCGGCGGCCGAGGCCGTCCTGGCGGCGGCGACGGAGCACGCCGCCGACCTCGTGGTGATCGGGCTGCGCCGACGGAGCCCGGTGGGCAAGGTCCTGACCGGCTCGACCGCCCAGCACGTGCTGCTCGAGGCGCCGTGCCCGGTGCTCGCCGTGAAGGCGGGCTGACCGAGGCCCGGGTGCGGCGGCTGGTCGTGACCTTAGGCCACCGTCAGCGTGTCGCCGTCGTCGGTCACCGACTTCTCGGCCAGCGGCTCCTCGGCCGGGCCCTCGAGGACCGAGCCGTCCTCGATCGAGAAGACGCTGCCGTGGCACGAGCAGTCGATGCCGCTGTCGGTCACCTCGGTGACCAGGCACTGCTGGTGCGTGCAGACGGCGGTGAACGCCTTGAACTCGCCCTCGGTCGGCTGGGTGACGACGACCTCCTGGTCGGCGAAGATCGCCCCGCCGCCGACCGGCACGTCAGACTTGGCGATGCCGCTGGCACTGCCGCCCGACTCCCCCGAGCCACCCGACGACCCGGACCCACCCGAGCCCTCCGAGCCCTCCGAGCCCTCCGAGCCGCTCGAGGACCCGCTGTTGCCGCACGCCGCGAGCAGCGGCACGCCCACGGCGCCGGCGACGAGCGCGCGCCGGCTGGCAGGCGACGCTCCGAGGCGGTGGCGCACGCAGCACGACGCGGCGCTCTCGTCGGGGCTGGGCTGGGCAGGGGCGGCACGGTGGTCCATGGGGTCCCTCCTGGGGCGGTGGCGCAGGGTCGGGCGCGGAGTGGGGCGCGCGGGAGGGCCAGGCTAGCCACGCCACCTAGCAGGAGCCTGTGGGCGCTGACCGGGCGTCAGCAACCGCCCAGGACGGGCTCGACGAGGTCGGTGCGCCCACCCTCGTCGACGCGGGCGCAGCCGACCAAGATGGGCCGGCCGTCCTCGACCTCGGCCGCGACGCCGTCGAGCAGGCCCGCGACCGCCTGGTTCGCGCTCAGCCCAGCAACGGCTGCAGGAACTGCCCCGTGAAGCTCTCGGGCACGGCCGCGACCTGCTCGGGGGTGCCCTCGGCGACGACGGTGCCGCCGCGGTTGCCGCCCGCGGGACCCATGTCGACGATCCAGTCGGAGGTCTTGATGACGTCGAGGTTGTGCTCGATGACCAGGACGGTGTTGCCCTTGTCGACCAGGCTGGAGAGCACGCCGAGGAGCTTGCGGATGTCCTCGAAGTGCAGGCCCGTGGTGGGCTCGTCGAGGACGTAGACCGTGCGGCCGGTCGAGCGCTTCTGCAGCTCGCTGGCCAGCTTGACGCGCTGGGCCTCGCCGCCCGACAACGTGGTCGCGGGCTGTCCGAGACGGACGTAGCCCAGCCCGACCTCGACGAGCGTGGTCAGGTGGCGCGAGATGGCCGGGATGGCGGCGAAGAACTCGACCGCCTCCTCGATGGGCATGTCGAGCACGTCGGCGACGGTCTTGCCCTTGTAGTGCACCTCGAGCGTCTCGCGGTTGTAGCGGGCGCCGTGGCAGACCTCGCAGGGCACGTAGACGTCGGGCAGGAAGTTCATCTCGATCTTGAGGGTGCCGTCGCCGGAGCACGCCTCGCAGCGCCCGCCCTTGACGTTGAACGAGAACCGGCCCTGCTGGTAGCCGCGGACCTTGGCCTCCGGCGTCGAGGCGAAGAGCTTGCGGACGTGGTCCCAGACCCCGGTGTAGGTCGCCGGGTTGGACCGCGGGGTGCGACCGATCGGCGACTGGTCGACGTGGATGACCTTGTCGACCTCGTCGACGCCCGTGATGCGCTTGTGCCGGCCCGGCACCGTGCGCGCGTTGTAGATCGTCTTGGCCAGCGAGGTGTAGAGGATGTCGTTGACCAACGTCGACTTGCCCGAGCCGGAGACGCCCGTGACGGCCACGAAGCAGCCGAGCGGGAAGCTGACGTCGATGTCGCGCAGGTTGTTCTCCCGGGCACCGTGCACGGTGAGCTGCCGCTTCTTGTTCCGGGGGCGTCGCACCGCGGGCACCGGGATCGTCTTGCGGCCCGAGAGGTAGAGCCCCGTCTCGGAGTCGGGGTGCTCGAGCAGGTCGGCGACCGTGCCGGAGTGCACCACCTGGCCGCCGTGCTCGCCGGCGCCGGGGCCGATGTCGACGACCCAGTCGGCGACGTTGATGGTGTCCTCGTCGTGCTCGACGACGATGAGCGTGTTGCCGAGGTTCTTCAGGCGCACCAGGGTCTCGATGAGCCGCTGGTTGTCGCGCTGGTGCAGGCCGATGCTGGGCTCGTCGAGCACGTAGAGGACGCCCACGAGCCCGGCGCCGATCTGGGTGGCGAGCCGGATGCGCTGGGCCTCGCCGCCCGAGAGCGAGCCCGACGGCCGGTCGAGCGAGAGGTAGTCGAGGCCGACGTCGAGCAGGAAGCGCAGCCGCTCCTGGATCTCCTTGAGCACCCGCTCGGCGATCTGCCGCTCGCGCGGGGTGAGCTCGAGGGCGTTGAGCCAGTCGGAGGCCTCGTTGATCGGCAGCCGGGCGACCTCGGCGATGGTGCGGCCTCCCTCACCGAAGCGTCCGCCCAGCGTCACCGCCATGGAGACCGGCTTGAGGCGGGTGCCCTGGCAGGCCGGGCACGGCACCTCGCGCATGAAGCCCTCGAACCGCTCGCGGCTGGTGTCGCTCTCGGCCTCGGCGTGGCGGCGCTCGACGTAGGGGCGCACGCCCTCGAAGGAGGTGTAGTAGGACCGCTCGCGGCCGTAGCGGTTGGTGTGGCGCACGTGCACCTTGGTGCCGTGGCCCTCGAGGATCGCGGTGCGCGCCCTGGCGGGCAGCTTGCGCCAGGGCGTGTTGAGGTCGAAGCCGAGCTCGTCACCGAGCGCGCCGAGCAACCGGGTGAAGTAGTCGGCGACGTGGGCGCCCGACCACGGCTGGATGACGCCCTCGCCCAGCGTGGCGTCGGGGTCGCTGACGACCAGCTCGGGGTCGACCTCCATGCGGGTGCCGAGGCCGGTGCACTCGGGGCAGGCACCGAAGGGCGAGTTGAAGGAGAACGACCGCGGCTCGAGCTCGTCGGTCTCGATGTCGTGCTCGTTGGGACACGACATCTTCTCGGAGAACTTCATCTCCTTGTGCGGGTCCTTGGCGTCGAGGTCGACGAGGTCGAGCACGACCAGGCCCGAGGCGAGACCCAGCGCGGTCTCGACGGAGTCGGTGAGGCGGCGCTTGCTGCTCGGCTTGACCACGAGGCGGTCGACGACGACCTCGATGGTGTGCTTTCGCTGCTTCTCCAGGGCGGGCGCCTCGGCGAGCTGGACCGTCTGGCCGTCGACACGGGCCCGGCTGAAGCCCTGGGCCTGCAGCGTGCGGAAGAGCTCGACGTACTCGCCCTTGCGACCGCGGATGACCGGGGCCAGCACCTGGAAGCGCGTGCCCTCCTCGAGCTGCATCACCCGGTCGACGATCTGCTGCGGCGTCTGGCGCTCGATGGGCGCGTGGCACACCGGGCAGTGCGGCCGGCCGGCGCGGGCGTAGAGCAGGCGCAGGTAGTCGTAGACCTCGGTGATGGTGCCGACGGTCGAGCGGGGGTTCTTGGACGTGGACTTCTGGTCGATCGAGACGGCCGGGCTCAGGCCCTCGATGAAGTCGACGTCGGGCTTGTCCATCTGGCCCAGGAACTGCCGGGCGTAGGCCGACAGCGACTCGACGTAGCGCCGCTGGCCCTCGGCGAAGATGGTGTCGAAGGCCAGGCTCGACTTGCCCGAGCCGGACAGCCCCGTGAAGACGACGAGCGAGTCACGGGGCAGCTCGATCGAGACGTCCTTGAGGTTGTGCTCGCGCGCCCCTCGGACGACCAGCTGATCAGCCACGGACAAGCTCCTCGCTCTGCTGCGTACGACGTGGGGGTCGGGCCCGGCGCCACAGTAGTTCGAACACGTGTTCGCCAGGCTAGCGGACGCCCACGTCTGGACGGTGTCGACGTACCCAGGCACGCCCGACCCTGCGGGCGCACGTCGTCGGACGCCCTCGGAGCAACCTACGTCGGCCCTCCGACAATCCCCCACCGACCGTAGGCTGCCTCACATGAGCCACCACGACGGCAGCCCCTCCGGCACCTACTCCGGCACGGTCTCCCCCGGCGGGACGCCCGACGTGCGCGAGCTGGCCGGGCTGGTGGTCACCAAGCTCGCGGTCGACCCGGAGATGTCCAACAACTGCTACCTGCTGCGCTGCCGGGCCACGGGCGAGCAGCTGCTGGTCGACGCGGCTGCGGAGCCGGAGCGGCTGCTCGAGCTCGTCGGCGACGACGGCCTGGCCACCGTCGTCACCACCCACCAGCACTGGGACCACCACCGGGCCCTCGCCGACGTGGTCGCGGCCACCGGCGCCCGGGTCGTCGTCGGCGGGCCCGACGCCGACGCCGTGACCGAGCAGACCGGCGTCACGGTCGACGAGCGCGTCGCTCACGGCGACGTCGTGCGGGTCGGCGAGGCCGAGCTGCAGGTGATCCACCTCCGCGGCCACACCCCCGGCTCGGTCGCGCTGCTGTACGACGACCCGCAGGGCACGCCGCACCTGTGGACCGGCGACAGCCTCTTCCCCGGCGGGGTCGGCAACACCTTCGGCGACGCCGACGCGTTCCGGCAGCTGCTGGCCGACGTCGAGGAGCGCCTCTTCGCCCGGCTGCCCGACGAGACGTGGTTCTACCCCGGCCACGGCGACGACTCGGTGATCGGCGAGCAGCGCCCCCACGTCGAGGAGTGGCGCGAGCGGGGCTGGTGAGCCTCAGGTCGACCAGAGGTCGGTCGACCCGCCCGCCTCCTCCACCCGTCGCCGTACGCCGCTCGCGTCGGCGGCGGCGACCAGGAGCAGCAGCCCCCGCCCGGGAGGGGCGGACAGGCCGGCGTGCAGCGCCGCGGTCGTGACCACCCGGCAGCCGGGCGGCTCGCCCGCCTGGCCGAGCTCGGCGTAGGTGTCGGCCACGCCCGCCTCGGAGCCGTCCGGAGCGACGCCGTGCAGCACGACGAAGTGCCCCACGTCGAAGGGGGTCCCGGGGTCCATCGCGCCGGTGCGGACGTTGGCGAGCACGCCCACGTCGGGGCCCTCGGCCAGCGAGAGCAGCAGTCGGCCGAGCCCGGTGACGTCCAGGTCGCGGGCCGCGACGACCTCGACGCCGGTCGTGGCGGACACCCCGGCCGCGACCCCGGCGGCGTCGGAGCCGCTCTCGCCTGCTGTCGTGGCGTGCGGAACGATCGCCCACCCCGAGGTGTCGAACCGCGCCCCCGGCGGGCGCCACTCGGCGACGTCGGACGGGAAGACCCGGGTGCCCGACGCGACCGCGAGCGCGGTGACCGTCGGAGGGGCGTCGAGCAGCGCGTGCAGCGCCACGTGGGCCGAGAACGGACCGCACAGCTGGTCGGGCTGCGGGAGCGCCGCGCGGTGGCGGGCGAGCACCCGGTCGGCGCCCGGGAACGGCAGCAGGCCCATCAGTAGAGCCAGCGCAGCGACGCCAGCACCTCGTCGTCGGGCTTGCCCTCGGCCCAGGCGGCGTCGGCGTCGCGGCAGGCCACGAAGGCGCCCAGCAGGTCGTCGCCCAGCACCTCGCGCACCAGGTCGCTGCCGAGCAGGTGCGCCCGCTGCTCCTCCCACGTGGTGGCGAGGGGCACGATGCCGGCGGCCGTCCGGTCGGCGTCGCCCATCGACCCCGGGTCCTGCTGCACCGGGGCCGGCGGCTCGAGTCCCTCGGTCACGCCGGCGAGGCCGGCGGCGAGCACCACCGCAAGCGAGAGGTAGGGGTTGGCCGAGGCGTCGGAGGCCTTGAGCTCGACGTTGGTGACCTCGTCGCCCAGCAGGCGCGACGCCGGCACGAGGCGCAGCGCGGCCTCCCGGTTCTCGACGCCCCAGGCGGTGAACGCCCCCGCCCAGTAGTGCGGCCGTCGGCGCAGCAGCGAGCCGGTGCTCGGCGCGGTGACGGCGACCAGCCCCGGCAGCTCCCGCAGCAACCCGGCGACGTACCCCCGGCCGACCTCGGAGAGCCCGTGCTCGCCGTCGCCCACGAGGGCGTTGCGCCCGTCGCGCACCAGCGAGGTGTGCAGGTGCCAGCCGTTGCCGGCGACCTCGGCGCTCGGGAGCGGCGCCATGCTGGCGCGCAGGCCGTGGTTGCGGGCGGCGGCGTGCACGACCTGGCGCGCCAGCACCTGGGCGTCGGCGGCGGCGACCGGGTCGAGCGGTGCGAGGGCGAGCTCGAGCTGGGCGCCGCCGTACTCGGCGTGCACCTGCCCGACGCGCAGCCCCGCTGCCTCGAGGTCACCGAGGAGCGTCACGACGACGTCCTCGACGTCGCGCACGGCGTTGGCGGAGTACGCCGGGCCGCGGTGCCCGGCGACCAGCGCGCCGTCGTTGGACTCGTGCGAGAGGTAGACCTCCATCTCGAACCCGGCCCGGGCCTCAAAGCCCGCGTCGGCCAGCCGCGCCACCTGGCGCTCCAGCACGGTGCGCTGGCAGTACGGCCAGGGCTCGCCGTCGGCCGTGACCTGCCGACCCTGGGCCCAGGCCAGGCCGGGCTGGCCGGGCAGGACGGTGACGTCGGACGGCTGGTCGACCACGGGGACGAGGCGGACGTCGCCGGACGGGGTGGAGAGGCCCTCGTGGGCGAAGGTGATGCCGTCGTGGCTGTCGAAGACCGCGAACACGGCCGTCACGCCGGCGCCTCGTCGCACGCCGCCCTCCAGGTCGTCGACCGGCAGCACCCGGGTCCGCACGATGCCGTTGTTGTCGACCCATCCGACCTGCACGCCGCGCACGCCCTCCGCGCGCAGCCGGTCGGTCAGGGCGGTCACGTCGACGCGAGGAGTCATGCGCCGCAAACTACCGTCGCGGCCGTCGCCGGGGCGTGCATGATGCGCCGGTGACCGAGATCCGCCTGGTGCCGCTCGCCGACGAGCACGCGGACGTCCTGCGCGCGGCGATGACCGACCCGGAGATCCAGCGGTTCACCCGGGTGCCCGTGCCGCTGCCCGACGGGTGGGTCGAGGCGTGGCTGGCCCGCTTCGCCACCGAGGACCGGCACGGCTGGGCGGTGCTCGACCCGGCCGGCGACCTCGTCGCCTACGCCGTGACCGGACCGGTCGACCGCGAGGCGCGCGAGGTCGAGGTCGGGTACGCCGTCCTCCCCCACGCCCGGGGCCGCGGGGTCGCGACCGCCACCCTGCGCGCGCTGTCGGGCTGGGCCCTCGACGAGGGCATGCAACGGGTCGTCGCCCTGGTCTCCACCGACAACCCGGCCAGCTCCAACGTCGTGGCGAGGGCGGGCTACACCATCGAGGGCGTGCTGCGCTCGGTGCACCACCGCGGCGACGAGCGGATCGACCTCGAGAGCTGGTCGCTGCTGCCGGGTGACGTCTCCCCCTAGGCTGGCGACATGTCCGGGGAGATGCCGCACGGTGCCTGGGAGCGCTTCGACCACGACCCCCGCCTGCCCGCGCACCGGCACCTGCGGGCCTCCGACCGCGACCGCGACGTCGTCAGCGAGGTGCTGACCGAGGCTTTCGCCGAGGGGCGGCTCGACCGTGCCGAGCTCGACGAGCGCCAGGACCAGCTCCGGGCCGCCCGCACCCTCGGCGAGCTGCCGCCGCTCGTCCGCGACCTCGTCAGCGACCAGGTCGTCACCCGCCGACCCTCGGCGGCGCTGCGCCAGGAGGCCGAGGCGCAGTACCGCCAGCGGCTCGTCGGCGCCTTCGGCAGCTTCCTGGTGCCGACGCTGATCTGCTGGGTGATCTGGGTCAGCCTGCTCGTCGCCGGCACCGGGACGGGCTTCCCGTGGCCGCTCTTCGTCACCATCGGCACCGCCATGGGCCCGGTCGGGGTGCTGGCCAACGGGCGGGAGAAGCAGATCGGGCAGATCCAGCGCGACCTGGAGGAGAAGGAGGAGCGTCGGGAGGCGCGCCGCCGCCGACGGCTGCAGGGCGGCGGCTGAGCCAGCCGGCGTACGACGGTCCACGCCTCGCAGGCCCCGGCACGCCCACGACCCGCGAGACGTGGACCGTCGGCGAAGCCGACCCGTGACCTCCTCACCGCCAGCCGCCGGACCAGCCGCGGGCGTCAGCGCAGCGGCAGCGACCCGAGGACGCCGCGGGCGCGCTTGAGCAGCAGGCCGGCGCCCGCCCGCACGGTGGCGGGGGCGGGGATGGGCAGCTGGTCGAGCAGCGGCACGTCGGTACGGGTCCAGTCCGGGTCGCTCGGCAGCGGCGACTCGAGGTTCGTGCCCGGCGCGGTGAACGCCCGTCGCATGGCCGCACGCACGCCGAGCAGGGGCGCTGCGTCCTGCGGCTCCCAGGTCTCCCCCGGCCGGCACACCATGTCGTGGTGCAGGCTCTCGACCAGCGCGGTGACGGTCCAGAACGGCGCCGAGACCAGCGCCGCGGTGCCGAGCCCCGCCAGCGAACCCGGCACGGAGACGATCGGCACCCGCAGCCGCAGCAGGCCGGCGGCGCGCGAGCACTCGGCCAGCAGCCGCGAGTAGCTGAGCACCTGCGGGCCGCCGACGTCGACGGCACCCTTGAGGCGCGGCTCGCGCGACTCGTCTAAGGCCTCGACCATCGCCCGCACCAGGTCGGTGACGGCGACGGGCTGCACCTTGTGCTCCAGGAAGGTCGGCACCGGCTGCAGCACCAGCAGCGTCGCGATCTGCCGGATCACCTCGAACGACGTCGAACCGGCACCGAGCACCACCCCCGCCCGCAGGGCGGCGACGCTGCAGCTCTCGGAGCCCGCCTCGAGCAGCACCTGCTCCACCTCGAGGCGCGAGCGGATGTGGGCGGAGAGGTCGCAGGGCTCGACGTCGGGCACGAGGCCCGACAGGTAGACGACACGCCGTACGTCGGACTGCCGCACGGCGTCGCGCACGGCCTCGGCTCCCTGGCGGTCGAGGTCCTCGAAACCACGCCGGTCGAGCGAGTGCACGAGGTAGCAGACCGCGTCGACGTCGGCGACGGCCTCCTCGACGGCGATCGGGTCGATGACGTCGCAGCGGCGCCACGCGACGCGGTCGCCCCACGCGAAGCGCTCGGGCCGGGGCTGCGAGGACGACGCGACGACGACCTCGTGCTCGGCGTCGAGCAGGGCGGGGACGAGGCGCGAGCCGACGTAGCCGGACGCCCCGAGCACCAGGATCCTCACGAGGCCTCCCCCAGGTGACGCAGCAGGTTGCGCGAGAACGCGATGCCCATGCCGCTCATGACGGTGGCCATGCCCGCCTCCACGGCCGGCCGTGCGACGCGCGGGAACGGCAGGTCGGCGTCGACCTCGATGTCGATCGAGACCCGCGTGCTGTCGTCGGCGCGCTCCTCGAGGTGGTACTCGCCGCGCACCAGCGTCTGCTGGTCGGGGTGGTCGGGGTGCGGCCGGAAGCCGATGCGCACTCCCTCCTCGAAGCTCATCTGCTCCACGAAGGTCGACCCGATCGACCCCCCGAGCACCGGGATCCGCACCACGTGCCAGGTCCAGGTGTCCCCGTCGGCGTCGATGCGCTGCAGGTACGGCGTCAGCCGGGGCAGCAGCGTGTGGTCGGTGAGCGCCGCCCACACCTCGGCGCGGGAGGAGTGCACCGTGGCGGCGGACTGCTTGCTCGCGGAGAAGCGGGTCATCATGCTCCTGGTCGGCGGGGACGGGGCGGGCGGCCGACGCGTGCGGAGCGGGTACTGCCCCGCCATGGCCACCGTGACCCTGCGTACCCGCGGCGACGCCGCCCCAGACACCGCCTGGGAGCGCTACGCCGACCCCAGCCTGTGGTCGACGTGGTCGCCGCAGATCCAGCGGGTCGAACTCGACGCCCCCCGCCTGGTCGGCGGCGCGCGCGGGACCGTGCGGGCCGGGTTGCTGCCCCACCCCACGCTGCCCGTGCCGTTCACGGTGCTGGAGGTCGACGAGCCCGCCCGCACCTGGGCCTGGGAGGTGCGACTGGGGCCGGTCCGGCTCCGGCTCGAGCACGGCGTCGTGCCCGAGCCGGGGGGCTGCGCCACGTGGCTGACCGTGCGCGGCCCCGCCCCGGTCGTGGCGGCGTACGCCCCTGTCGCGCGGTGGGCCCTGGGCCGGCTGGTCCGCGCGTGAGCCCGGCCCGGCACCGGGTACGACGGCGTACGTGAACAACCACGGATCGCCCACCGGGACCACGGCAGACATCGGCCTCACGGGGCTGGCCACCATGGGCCGCAACCTCGCCCGCAACATGGCGCGCCGCGGCCACGTCGTCGCTGTCCACAACCGCACGGCGCAGAAGACGACCGACCTGGTCGACCAGTTCGGCAACGAGGGCGAGTTCGTCGCCTCGGAGTCGCTCGAGGACTTCGTCGCCAGCATCAAGAAGCCCCGCGCCATCGTCATCATGGTCAAGGCCGGCGACGCGACCGACGCGGTCATCGACGACCTGGTGCCCCTGCTCGACGAGGGCGACATCGTCGTCGACGGCGGGAACGCCCACTACGAGGACACCCTGCGCCGGCAGGAGGCGCTCGCCGAGAAGGACCTGCACTTCGTCGGCATGGGCGTCTCGGGCGGCGAGGAGGGCGCGCTGAACGGACCGTCCATCATGGTCGGCGGCTCCGACCACGCCTACGACCGGCTCGGCCCGATCGTCGAGGGCGTCGCGGCCCAGGTCGACGGCACGCCGTGCGCCGCCCACCTCGGCCCCGACGGCGCCGGCCACTTCGTCAAGATGGTGCACAACGGCATCGAGTACGCCGACATGCAGCTCATCGCCGAGGCCTACGACCTGCTCCGCACGCTGCTCGGCAAGAGCCCGGCCGAGATCGCCGAGATCTTCCGCGAGTGGAACGAGGGCGACCTCGAGTCGTTCCTCATCGAGCTCACCGCCGACGTGCTCGCCCACGAGGACGCGAGCGGCCAGCCGTTCGTCGACGTCGTGCTCGACCAGGCGGAGCAGAAGGGCACCGGCCGCTGGACCGTGCAGAGCGCGCTCGACCTCGGCGTGCCGGTCACCGGCATCGCCGAAGCGACCTTCGCACGCAGCGTCTCCGGCCACGCCGAGCAGCGGGCCGCCGCGCAGAAGACGTTCTCCGACGAGCTGCGCGTGCCGGAGGTCGACGACCCCGACCAGCTGGTCGAGGACGTCCGCACCGCGCTCTACGCCTGCAAGGTCGTCGCCTACGCCCAGGGCTTCGACATGATCACCGAGGGCAGCAACACCCACGACTGGGGTGTCGACCCCGGGGTGTGCGCCACCATCTGGCGGGGCGGCTGCATCATCCGGGCCCGGTTCCTCGACCGGATCCGCGAGGCCTACGACGCCGAGCCCGACCTCACCACCCTGATGACGCAGGACTACTTCGCCCAGGCCCTCAAGGACGGCGAGGCCGGCTGGCGCCGGGTCGTCTCCCTCGCGACCGCCGCCGGCGTACCGGTCCCGGCGTTCGCCTCGTCGCTGTCGTACTTCGACTCCCTGCGCCGCGAGCGGCTCCCCGCCGCCCTCGTGCAGGGCCTCCGCGACAACTTCGGCGCCCACACCTACCAGCGCGTCGACCGCGACGGCACCTTCCACGTCGAGTGGGCCACCGACGACCGAGCGGAGGTCAGCGCCGACTGAGCCGTCGCTCGGGTGGCACGGAAAATACGTTGCCACCCGGGCGCACGTCGTACGACGCTGGGGCGACGCCGGGCCCGCACGGGGCCCGCCCGGGGAGAGGAGGCGAGATGCGCACGACTGACGTCGGCCTGCCCGCCGCCCGCCTCACCTCACTCCCCTGGAGCACCCGTGCACCTCTTCGAGGACTCGACCGAGCCCATCGACCCCGCCTTCACCTGCGACTTCCGTCCCTACGACGACCCTGACGACTCCCGCCAGCGCTGGAGCACCTGGTGGGACGTCGAGCCGCTGTGCCGCGGCCCCGAGCCCCGGCCCGACTGGGTCGTCACCGACCGGGCCGCGGTCGACACCGAGCTCGGCGTGCTGAAGTCGGGCAAGGAGGCCGACGTCTTCCTGCTCGAGCGCGCCGTCGACGACGGCCGCGGCGTCGTCATGGCCGCGAAGCGCTACCGCGACACGCAGCACCGCGACTTCCACCGCAACGACACCTACCCCCAGGGCCGGCGCGGCAAGGACTCGCGCGAGGCCCGCGCCGTGGCGCGCGGGACCTCGTTCGGCAAGGCCGTGGCCGCCGGTCAGTGGGCCGGGGCCGAGTGGTCGTCGCTGGTGCGCTGCTGGGCGGCGGGCCTGCCGGTCCCCTACCCGGTGCAGGTCGACGGCACCGAGATCCTCATGGAGTGGGTCAGCCACGACGGTGACACCGCCCCGCGCCTGGCGCAGCTGCGACCCGGGGCCGGGCTGCTGCGCGACCTGTTCGAGCAGCTGCGCGAGGCGATGGCCACCATGGCGCAGCACGGGCTCGTCCACGGCGACCTGTCGGCGTACAACCTGCTCGTCGCGGATGACCGGCTCGTCGTCATCGACCTGCCGCAGACGGTCGACCTCGTCGCCAACCCCCAGGGGTGGGACTTCCTGCTGCGCGACTGCGCCAACGTGTGCGCGTGGTTCCGCGGGAAGGGCCTCGACCCCGAGGTCGCGGACGAGCACGCGATGCACGCCGACCTGCTCGCCACGGCGTTCTAGACGCACGACGCCCCCGGACCCGTCGGGGTCCGGGGGCGTACGGCGCCTGGCTCAGCGGGTCGCGTCGGCGGCGGCCTGCTCGCTCGAGACGTCGTCGGTCGGCAGGTGACCGGCGACGTTCTCGAGGTGGGCGCGGACGAACCACTGGAACTTCTCCAGCTCGGCGGTGTGCCCGATGAGCATGTCCTCGGTGACCGGGTCGAGGTCACCGGTCTCGGCGATCGCGTCCCGGTTGGAGGCGACGACGCCGCGGTAGACCATGTCGAGGGCGCCCAGGTGGGCGGTGACGGTGTCGCGGCGCAGGCTGTAGTCGTCCCAGTCGCGGGCCTTGACGATGTCGCCGGTGGTGCCGCCGGGCGAGCCGCCCATGGTGGCGATGCGCTCGGCCACCTCGTCGGCGTAGCCACGCACGACCTCGACCTGCGGGTCGATCATCTCGTGGACGCCGATGAAGTTGGGGCCGACGACGTTCCAGTGCACGTGCTTGAGCGTGAGGTGGAGGTCGTTGTAGGCCGCCAGGCGGTACTGCAGCAGCTCGATGGTGCGGGCGCTGGCGCCCTCGTCGAGTCCGGGGGTGGTGTAGCTGACGTCGGTCACGTCGGGTGCTCCTCTAACGCGTCGTCATGGATCGTGGGTGTCTCGGACCAGGTACCCGGTGGAGGGGTCGGCACACGGCTCCGGGGCCCGTCGAAGGGCCTCGATGCGGTCGGTCACGGGTGGGATCAGTCACAGCCACGGCACCGCTGCGCGCTGCTAGCGTCCGCGCCATGCGCAGCGCCAAGGACTTCTTCCGGCCGCTCGCGGTGGGGGCGCCCGAGCCCCTGCGCGAGGTGCCCGCCCGCCCCAGCCGGGCGATCCACTTCTTCGACCCGAGCAACGCCAAGATGGCGTCCAAGGTGCCCGACATGGTCGGCACCGTCGACGTGCTCCTCGGCAACCTCGAGGACGCCGTCAAGGCCGACAACAAGGAGGCCGCCCGGCAGGGCCTCGTCGACGTCTCGCGCGCCAACCCCGAGCTCGGTGGCCCCGACAGCGGCACCCAGCTGTGGACGCGGGTCAACGCCCTCGACTCGCCCTGGGGCCTCGACGACCTCACCACGCTGGTCACCGAGATCGGCGACAGGCTCGACGTCGTCATGGTGCCCAAGGTGCAGGGCGCCGAGGACATCCACTACGTCGACCGCCTGCTCGCGCAGCTCGAGGCCAAGGCCGGCCTGACCCGGCCGATCCTGGTGCACGCCATCCTCGAGACCGCCCGCGGCATGGCCAACGTCGAGGAGATCTGCGGCGCCAGCCCCCGCATGCAGGGCCTCTCGCTCGGCCCGGCCGACCTCGCGGCCGACCGCCGCATGAAGACGACCCGCGTCGGCGGCGGCCACCCCGGCTACCTCGTGCGCCAGGACCCCGTCGACGGCGCCATCGACGGCGACCGGCCGACGTACCAGCAGGACCTGTGGCACTACACCGTCGCCCGCATGGTCGACGCCTGCGCGATGCACGGCATCTACCCCTACTACGGGCCGTTCGGCGACATCGCCGACGTGGTGGCGTGCGAGGACCAGTTCCGCAACGCCTTCCTGCTCGGCTGCGTCGGCACCTGGACGCTGCACCCCAAGCAGGTCGCCATCGCCAAGAAGGTCTTCTCCCCCAGCGTCGACGACGTCGCCCACGCGCGACGGGTGGTCGAGGCCATGGGCGACGGCACCGGCGCGGTGATGCTCGACGGCAAGATGGAGGACGACGCCTCGCTCAAGCAGTGCCTGGTCATGGTCGAGCTCGCCGAGCAGCTCGCCGCGATCGACCCCGAGCTGAGGGCGGCGTACGACGCGATCGGAGCGGACGCCTGATGAGCGAGGAGTTCACGCCCCGGCGCTCGGTGCTCTACATGCCGAGCAGCAACGCCCGCGCGCTCGAGAAGGCCAAGACCATCGCGTGCGACGGGCTCATCCTCGACCTCGAGGACGCCGTCGCCCCCGACGCCAAGCCCGACGCCCGCGAGGCCGCGTGCGCGGCGGCCGCCTCGGGCGACTACGGCCACCGCGAGGTGACCATCCGCGTCAACGGCGCCGACACCGCGTGGCACGACGACGACCTCCGCGCCGCCTGCGCCGCCGGCCCGGCCGGCATCGTGGTGCCCAAGGTCGCCTCGGCCGCCGCCGTGCAGGCGCTCGCCGACAAGCTCGAGCGCTACGACGCCCCCGACCACACCGCCCTGTGGGCCATGGTCGAGACGCCGGTGGCGATGCTGCACGCCGAGGAGATCGCCGCCGCGTCCGAGCGCCTGACCGTGCTGGTCATGGGCACGAACGACCTCGTCAAGGAGCTGTACGCCGCCCACGTGCCGGGCCGCGCCCCGCTGCTCACCGGGCTCTCGCTGGCGCTGCTCGCCGCCCGGGCGACCGGCAAGGCCATCCTCGACGGGGTCTGGAACGACGTGAAGGACACCGACGGCTTCCTCGCCGAGTGCCGCCAGGGCCGCGAGATGGGCTTCGACGGCAAGACGCTGATCCACCCCGGCCAGGTCGAGGGCGCCAACCAGGTGTTCGCCCCCAGCGCCGAGGCCGTCGAGGACGCCCGCGGCGTGCTGCAGGCGTGGGAGGAGGGCGGCTCCGGCGTCGTCACCTACCACGGCCGCATGGTCGAGAACCTCCACGTCGAGTCCGCCACCCGCACGCTGTCGATCCACGAGGCGATCCAGGCGCTCGGCACCGCCTGACACCTCACCCGACGTCCGCCAGCAGCGCCTGGTGGAACTCACGCTCGAGGTGGCGGCGCAGGGTCTCCAGCTCGGCGTGCAGCACCCTGGCCTCGGGCAGCACCACCGGCCACCAGCCGGCGTCGCGCAGGCGGCGTACGTCGGCACCCGTCGCGGCCGGGGCCAGCAGGACGCCGAAGCGGTGGTCGGGCAGCCCCAGCACGAGCCGGACGGCGCCGTCGCGCGTCGGCACCACGAGCCCCGGCGACGGCGTCGGCAGCCGCGACCGGAGCCACTGCAGCCGCAGCACCGACTCGACCGGACGGCGGGCGCGGTCGTCGGCCAGGACGGCCAGCTCGCGCACCCAGGCGTCGTGCGGGCCGAACGCCAGCGCGGCCAGCAGCTCGGTCGACGTGACGACCCGGTCGGAGAGCAGGTGGTCCATCACCGCCAGCGCGACCGGCTCGTCGTCGTCGCGGGCCAGGTCGAGCGCGGTGCGCAGCGGGGTGGTGACCAGGGTGCCGCCGACGTCCAGGACGTCGCGCTCCTGCACGGTGCCGACGCGTCGGCGGTGCAGTGGCACCGGCGGCAGCGGTGGCAGGCCGCGGGGCGTGAAGACCGTGACGTCGGCCCCGTGCACCCACGCGGCGGTGCGCCCGACGGCGACGTGCTCCGGACCGACCGCGAGCCCGGCCGCGGCGGCCCGGAACTCGGAGTCGTGTTCCGCCGTGGCCGCCGCGTGCACCCCGCGCAGCACCCGCACCACGGTGCCGGCGCGCAGCAGCCGCTCCAGCCGCGACCGGGTCACCCCGGCGGCCGCCGCCTGCGCGCGGGTGAACGGGCCCGCCGCCAGGGCGGGAACCGGGAGGTCGAGGTCGAGCGTCGGTCCAGTCACGCCCCGAAGCCTCACCCGGCTCGCCGATCCGCGCGACCGACGATCCACAGGCCTGTGGATCCGTCGTCGTCGAAGCACGACAGAGCAGACCGGGAGCAGCAACCTCGTGCCCGCTTGCCCAGGGCCGTCGGTGGACGCGGATGGTTCCGTCGGGCAGGCGTTCGTGGCGGTAGGCGGGGCCGTGGACGCGGCGGTGGTGGGGGCCGCAGTGCAGTCGGCCGGTGCTGGTGTCGGTGGTGCCGCCTTGGGACCAGGGGGTGTCGTGGTGGGCGTCGCACAAGTGAGCGGGGACGTCGCAGGACGGCGATCGTGAGCGGTACGCGGTCAGGTGCGGGGGTCTCGAGACTCCTCGCTGGCACTCGTCGCACCTCGACCAGCGAGGGTCCTGGGTGGTCGAGGTGCGAGGAGCCCCTGGGCGACGAGCCTCGAAACCCGGTGACCACCGCCGCGGCCCGTCGAGACGGTCGCTGCGCGACGTCCCCACCCCTGTGGCTGCGCAAACCCTTCCGAGCTCAGGGCGGTCGAGCGGTCGGGTGCGGGGGACGCTCCTATGTTGCGTCAAGTTGCCGTTGGTGGTGTTTCGAGGAGGCGGTAGAGGTCTCGGGCGAGGTACCGCTTGAGGCAGCGGCGGATCTCGCGGGGGTTCTTGCCCTCGGTGGTGCGGCGTGCGGTGTAGGTGCGGGTGGGTTCGTGGTGGCGTTGTCGGACCAGGACGATGGTGTGCAGGGCGGCGTTGAGGCGTCGGTCGCCGTGGCGGTTGAGGCGGTGGCGGGTGGCGATGGCGCCGCTGGTG
>NZ_BAAHAA010000020.1:0-56144 GCF_054777915.1 Nocardioides marmoraquaticus
GCCGACTGGGTCCACTTCTACAATCACCACCGACCCCACACTGGCATCGGAGGCCTCACCCCAGCCGACCGCGTTCACAACGTCACGAGGAACTACAGCTAGCGCAAGCCCGGCGGCTCAGCCCGGGCAGCTCGTCGGCGCCGACGGCTCGGGGACGCCAAGGGTGGCGGCGAGCATGGCCCTGGTCGCCGCCGCTGCGGGCAGGTCGCCGTGGGTGGCGGTGACCCCGGGGCACACGTCCTGCGCCAGCACGTTGACGGCGCCGTCGAGCACCGCGCTGTCGACCGGCACGACCACGTCGTCGTCGGCCGTGCGCAGGGTCGCCCACAGCGGCCCCGAGGGCGTCTCGTCGCCGGCGTTGAGCCGTCGCAGCAGGTCACTGTCGGGCGCCAGCTGCTCGCAGGCCTCCGGGCACGAGCCCGCAGCCTGCAGCGCTGCCGTCACGTTGTCGGTGCCGTGGTGTGGAGAGCCCAGCGTGAGCACGCGGCGTACGACGGCGTCGCCCCCGAGCTCGCGGACGTACCACCGGGTGGCCACGCCGCCGGCGGAGTAGCCAACGACGTCGACCGACGAGGCGTCGTACCGCTCGAGGGCGTCGTCGACGACGTCGGCCACCACCTCGGCCTGCTCGCGGAGGTCGCCGGTGCCGTCACCCGGGGTGTCGACCACCGCGACGTCGCGGCCGGCGGCGGCGAGCACCTGGCGCAGCGGCTCGACGGAGTCGGGGCCGCCGCCGTAGCCGGGCACCAGCACGACCGGGCCCGGCTCGGCCTGAACGACCTCGGGCCCGTCCCCACCGGTGACGGCCAGCACGACGCCCACCACCACGGCGAGGACGACGGCGCCGACCGCGACCACGAGCAGCCGGCGGCGCGCCGGCGGGAGCGACTCGAGCACGGCTCAGTGCCCGGGGTTCATGTCCTCGGGACGGTCGCCACCTGTGACCACCAGCGGGCGCAGCCGAGCCCAGGTGAAGAAGATCGCGGCCGTCACCAGCAGGGCGATCCCGGTCCAGAGGTTCACGCGGAGGCCGTCGGCTTTCGCCAGCGCCTCTTCGGAGTCGAGGAACTGCGCGCCGACGAGGATGACGCCGTACAGGCCCAGCAGCAGGCCGATGAAGTTGCGGATGTCGAACGCGCCGGCCGACTTCTTCTGCTCGCTCATGGCTGCTCCCTCACCAGAAGAGGACGTTGAGGACGATCACGGTGACCGCACCGATGCCGGCCAGCGTGGTGGGCTTCTGGTACCACGACAGGTCGACGTCGGTGTCGTCGTGGAAGTCTGCCTTGGGGGTCAACGAGTAGACGAGACCACGCAGCTCGCTCTCGGGCTTCGGCGCGGTGACCAGGGTGACCGCGACGCTGACGACGATGTCGACCACGAAGGCCGCGCCGGCGGCCGCGAAGCTCGCGCCCTGGCCCGACAGCGGGAGCACCCCGATCGACAGCACGCCGAGGGTGCCGTCGCTCAGCACCGCCACGAGCACCGCCGCCAGGGTGCCCGAGACGAGGCCCACCCAGCCGGCCGTCGCCGTCATCCGCTTCCAGAACATGCCGAGGATGAAGGTGGCGAAGAGCGGGGCGTTGAAGAAGCCGAAGAGCGTCTGCAGGTAGTCCATGATGTTGGAGTACTGCGAGGCGAACAGCGCGGTGCCGATGGCCACCACCGTCGCGACGCAGGTCGCGATCCGGCCGGTGCGCAGGTAGTAGGCGTCCTCGCGGTCCTTCACCACGTAGGTCTCCCACAGGTCGTAGGAGAAGACCGTGTTGAAGGCCGAGATGTTGGCGGCCATGCCGGCCATGAACGACGCCATCAGGCCCGCGATCGCCAGGCCCAGCATGCCGTTGGGCAGCAGGTCGCGGATCAGGTAGATCAACGCGTTGTTGTAGTCGGGCGTGCCGCCCGAGTTCTTGGGCTCGGAGATCTCGTTGACCAGGACCGCAGCGATCATGCCCGGGAAGATGACGATGAACGGCACGAACATCTTCGGGAAGGCGCCGATGATGGGCGTGCTCTGCGCGGAGGCCATCGACTTCGAGGCCATCGCCCGCTGCACCTCGACGAAGTTGGTCGTCCAGTAGCCGAAGGACAGCACGAAGCCGAGACCGAAGACGATGCCGACGACCGACCAGAACGGGCTGTCGAAGCCGGTCAGCGCCGTGCCCGGCCACGACGACAGCTGAGCCGAGCCCCCGGTGCTCTCGGCGACGCGGGCCTTCAGGCCGTCCCAGCCCCCCACCACGTGCAGGCCGACCAGGGTCAGCGGCAGCAGCGCGGCGACGATGACGAAGAACTGCAGCACCTCGTTGTAGATGGCGGCCGACAGCCCGCCGAGGGTGGTGTACGACAGCACGATCGCCGCGGCGACGAGGAGCGAGACCCACAGCGGCCAGCCGAGGATCACCTCGACCACCGTGGCCAGCAGGAACAGGTTGACGCCGGCGATCAGCAGCTGGGCCAGCGCGAAGCTGAGCGCGTTGACGAGGTGGGCGCCGGTGCCGAAGCGACGGCGCATGAACTCCGGCACCGAGCGCACCTTGGAGCCGTAGTAGAAGGGCATCATCACGATGCCGAGGAACAGCATCGCCGGCACGGCGCCGACCCAGAAGTAGTGCACCGTCGGGATGCCGAACTGCGCCCCGTTGGCCGACATGCCGATGATCTCGACCGCACCGAGGTTGGCCGCGACGAACGCGAGACCGGTCACCCAGGCCGGCAGCGAGCGCCCCGAGAGGAAGAAGTCGAGGCTGCTGCTCACCGCGCGCCGGGCCGCGAAGCCGATGCCGAGCACGAAGGCGAAGTAGAGTCCGACGATGAGGTAGTCGATCCAGTTCACGTCGAGCCGGAGCTGCTCCTCGGCCGCCTGGACGATCATCATGCGCGGGCCTCCTGCGGTGTGTCCCGTGTGACGGTTGAGCCACCTCAACCGTCACGCACCGTACCCCCGACGCGCCGTACGTCACGGGCACCCCGCGGGTGAGAGGGTGGGCCCATGAGCTGGATGGTGACCGGAGGAGCGGGCTACATCGGCTCGCACGTGGCGCGGGCGTTCCGCGAGCAGGGCATCGACGTCGTGGTGCTCGACGACCTCTCCAGCGGCCACCGCGAGTTCGTCGGCGACGCGCCGCTCGTCGAGGCGAGCATCGTCGACACCGACCGGGTCGCCGCGGCCCTCGAGGAGCACGACGTCGAGGGTGTGGTGCACCTCGCGGGCTTCAAGTACGCCGGGGTCTCGGTCGAGCGCCCGCTGCACACCTACACCCAGAACGTCACCGGCACCGTGAGCCTGCTCGACGCGATGGCCCGCACCGGCGTCGGGGCGGTGGTGTTCTCCTCCAGCGCGGCCACGTTCGGCACCCCCGACACCGACCTGGTCACCGAGCAGACGCCGACGCGACCGGAGTCGCCGTACGGCGAGAGCAAGCTGGTCGGCGAGTGGCTGATCCGCGACCAGGCCCGCGCCACGGGGCTGCGCCACACGTCGCTGCGCTACTTCAACGTCGTCGGCTCGGGCAGCGACGACCTCTACGACACCAGCCCGCACAACCTCTTCCCGATCGTCTTCGAGATGCTGCTCGCCGGACGCACCCCCCGCATCAACGGCGACGACTACGACACCCCCGACGGCACCTGCGTGCGCGACTACGTCCACGTCGCCGACCTCGCGCACTCCCACGTGGTGGCAGCCCAGCGCCTCGCCGCGGGCGAGGAGCTCGAGCCCGTCTACAACCTCGGCAGCGGCGACGGCTCGTCGGTCGCCGAAATCATGACCGCGATCCGCGCCGTCACCGGCCGCGACTTCACCCCCGAGGTCGCCCCGCGCCGTCCCGGCGACCCGGCCCGGATCGTGGCGACCGGAGAGGCCGCCCGCCGCGACCTCGAGTGGGAGATGCGGCACTCCCTCGAGGACATGGTGCGCTCGGCCTGGCAGGCGCGGAGCCGCTCCGGGCGCAAGGCATGATCGCGCCATGAGCGCACCGCTGACCGACCTGTTCTCGCTGACCGACAAGGTCGTCGTCGTCACGGGGGCGTCCTCCGGGCTCGGCGTCGCCTTCGCCCAGGGGTTCGCCGAGGCCGGCGCCGACGTGGCGCTCGGTGCGCGCCGGGTCGACCGCCTGGGCGAGACGGCGGCGCTGGTCGAGGCGGCCGGTCGGCGCGCACTCTCGGTCGAGACCGACGTCGCCTCCCCCGAGGCGTGCCAGGCGCTGGTCGACGCCGCCGTGGAGACCTTCGGCCGGGTCGACGTGCTGGTCAACAACGCCGGGATCGGCACCGCCGTACCGGCCACCCGCGAGACCCCGGAGCAGTTCCGCCAGGTCATCGACGTCAACCTCAACGGCTGCTACTGGATGGCGCAGGCGTGCGGACGCGTGATGCAGCCCGGCTCGTCGATCATCAACATCTCCTCGGTCCTGGGCCTCACCACCGCGGGGCTGCCGCAGGCGGCGTACTCCGCCTCCAAGGCCGCGCTCATCGGGCTCACCCGCGACCTGGCCCAGCAGTGGACCGGGCGCAAGGGCATCCGCGTCAACGCGATCGCGCCCGGCTTCTTCACCTCCGAGATGACCGACACCTACCCCGACGGCTACCTCGACCTGGCGATGCAACGGGTGCCCGCGGGCCGCAAGGGCGACCCGCGGGAGCTGGCCGCGACCGCCGTCTTCCTCGCCTCCCCCGCCGGCGGCTACGTCACCGGGCAGACGCTCGCCGTCGACGGCGGCCTCACGATCACCTGACCGCGCGGCGCCGACCCTGGGGGGTCGCAGGCATGATCGGGTCATGACGCAGCAACCGCTCGGACGCTCCCGCACCTCCCCGCTCACCCTCGAGTTCCCCCAGTCGCTCGGCACCTACGACGACTACGCCGAGGCCCAGCGCGCGGTCGACCACCTCGCCGACCACGACTTCACCGTGCAGGACATCCTCATCGTCGGCACCGACCTGCGGCAGGTGGAGCGGGTCACGGGCCGGCTCACCTGGGGCAAGGTCATCCTCGGCGGCATCGGCTCCGGGCTCTGGGTCGGCCTGCTGATCGGCCTGATCTTCGCCCTGTTCACCACCACGGGCGCGCTGTCGGTGATCGTCTCGAGCATGGCGTTCGGCGCTGTGTTCTTCGCCGTGATGTCGGCCGCCGGCTACGCCGCGACGCGCGGCCGCCGTGACTTCACCTCCGTCAGCCAGGTCGTGGCCACCCGCTACGAGCTCTTGTGCGAGCACAAGCACGCGCAGCGCGCCCGCGAGCTGCTCTCGCAGCTCGGCGGCGTCGACCCGTCGCTGGGCTACGACCCCTACCGCCACCAGCGCGGGGAGTGAGCACCCTCCTCGACGCGACGTCGCGTGCGGCGCTGCAGCGCCGCACGCTGCGGGTCGTCGTCGCCAGCCAGGTGCTGGGCGGCGCCGGCCTCGCTGCCGGCATCACCGTCGGCGCGCTGCTCGCGGCCGACCTGCTCGGCAGCCCCGGGGCCGCCGGCCTGCCGATCGCGCTGATCACGCTCGGCTCCGCCGTCGCCGCGTGGGCGGTCGGGCGCACCACCCAGCGGCTGGGGCGTCGTACCGGCTTGGGGGCGGGCTTCCTCGTCGGTGCCGTGGGGGCTGCCGGCGTCGTCGTCGGCGCCGCCACCGACCAGGCGTGGCTCGCGCTCGCCGCGATGGTGCCGTACGGCGCCGGCACCGCCACCAACCTGCAGGCGCGCTACGCCGGCACCGACCTGGCCCTGCCGGCCGAGCGCGGCACGGCGGTCAGCACGGCGCTCGTGGCCACCACCCTGGGCGCCGTCGCCGGGCCCAACCTGGTCGGCCCCCTGGGCGACCTCGCCGCCGGTCTCGGGCTGCCGCCCCTGACCGGGCCGTTCCTGCTCTCCGGCGCGGCGTACGCCGCTGCGGGCCTGGTGCTGGTGGCGCTGCTGCGGCCCGACCCGTTCCTCGTCGCGCGCTCGCTGCCGCGCGAGGACGGCTCGGCCGCGGGCGTGCCCGCCGGGGCCCGGGCCGGGCTCGCGGTCGGCGCGACGGTGATGGTCGTCACCCAGGTCGCGATGGTCGCGATCATGACGATGACGCCGGTGCACATGCGCGAGCACGACCACGGGCTCTCGGCCGTCGGGCTGGTGATCGGGCTGCACGTGGCCGCGATGTTCCTGCCGTCGCTCGTCACCGGACCCCTGGTCGACCGCGTCGGGCGTGTGCCGATGGCCGCGGCCGGAGGGGTCGTGCTGCTGCTGGCCGGGGTGACCGCGGCGCTCGCACCGGCCGACGGCCTGGTCGGCCTGGTGCTGGCGCTGGTGCTGCTCGGCCTGGGCTGGAACATCGGGCTCATCGCCGGCACCACCCTCGTCGTCGACGCCACCACCCCCGAGGAGCGGGGTCGCGTGCAGGGCAGCCTCGACGTGCTGGTCGCCCTCGGCGGGGCCGGGGCGGCCGCGCTGTCAGGTCTCGTCGTGGCCGGGTCGTCGTACTCCGTGCTCGCGCTGGGCGGCGGCGTGCTGTCGCTGCTCCTCGTGCCGGTCGTGCTGCGGGCGCGTCGCTAGCCCCAGCCACTAGCCTCGGGCCATGCCGAGCAGTCGCGTGGTCGTGGTCGGGGCGGGGTTCGGCGGGCTGGGCACCGCCATCGCGCTGAGGCGGGCGGGCTTCACCGACGTCACGGTGCTCGAGAAGGCCGACCGCGTCGGCGGGGTGTGGCAGGCCAACACCTACCCGGGCGCCGCGTGCGACGTGCCGTCGGCGCTGTACTCGTGGTCGTTCGCCCCCAACCCCACTGGTCCGACCGCTACTCGCGGCAGCCCGAGATCCGCGACTACATCGAGCGGACCGCCCGGCGCGAGGGCGTGCACGACCTGGTCCGGTTCGGCGTCGAGGTCACCGAGGCGTCCTGGTCCGACGACTCCACGACGTGGCGGCTCCTCCTGGCCTCCGGCGAGCAGCTCGAGTGCGACGTGCTGGTCAGCGCGGTCGGCCAGCTCTCCCGCCCCGCCGTGCCGCGCCTCCCGGGCCTGGAGTCCTTCGAGGGGCCGGCGTTCCACACCGCCGAGTGGCGCCACGACGTCGACCTCGCCGGCGCGCGGGTCGCTGTCGTCGGCACCGGCGCCAGCGCGATCCAGGTGGTGCCGGCCATCGCCCCCGAGGCGGCGCACACGACCGTCTTCCAGCGCTCGGCGCCGTACGTCGTGCCCAAGCCCGACGGCGGCCGCACCTGGCTCGACCGGCTGCTGCAGCCGGCCGAGCGCGAGCTGGTCTGGCGGGTGACCGAGTCGTTCAACCGCGCGCTCGTCGAGGACACCGCACTCAAGTCCGTCGTCGAGCGGCTGTGGCGGCTCACGCTGCGCACCCAGGTGCGCGACCCCGGGCTGCGCGCCCGGCTCGAGCCCGACTACCCCCTGGGCTGCAAGCGGCTGCTCTTCAGCAGCACGTGGTACCCCGCCATGGCCCGCGACGACGTCTCGCTGGTCACCGCGGCCGTCGACGAGGTGCTGCCGCACGGCCTGCGCGACGCCGACGGGCAGGTGCACGAGGCCGACGTCATCGTGTGGGGCACCGGGTTCGCCGCCACCGAGTTCCTCGCCCCGATGACGATCCGCGGACGCGACGGGGCCGAGCTGCACGACCGCTGGAAGGGCGGAGCGCACGCCTACCTCGGCCTCTGCGTCCCCGACTTCCCCAACCTGTTCTGCGTCTACGGCCCCAACACCAACCTGGGCGGCAGCTCGATCGTCAACATGCTCGAGGCCGGAGCCGACGTCGTCGTGCGCGTCCTGCGCGAGCTCGAGGCGGCGGGCGCCCGCGCGGCCGACGTACGGCCCGAGGTCGAGCAGGACTTCGACGACGAGGTGCAACGCCGGCTGCGCGAGAGCGTCTGGGCGTCGTGCCACAGCTGGTACCGCGAGGACGACGGCCGCATCGCGACCAACTGGCCCGGCCTGGTCGAGGAGTACCAACGGCGCTGCGCCGCCGTCACCCTCGACGACTTCGTCGTCGCCTAGGTCGCGAGCACCTCGCGCAGGCGGGCGGCGAACTCGGCCGGCTTCCCGGTCTGGCCGAACTCGCCGCCGAGGAAGCCGGCGTGGCCGCCGGGGAACACGACGGCCTGCTGGCCCAGCGCCGCGGCGATGCTGTACGCCGCCCGCGCCGGCTCCTCGCCGTCGTCGGGCCCACCCGACTCCTCCCCCACGCCGACCACGACACGCGTCGGTGCAGCGCCGATCGCCTCGACGTCGGGCACCAGGTCGATGCCGCCGTCGCGCATGTTGGCGACCATCGCGTCGTCGCGCGAGCCGTCGTCGTCGGTGGGGAGGCCGAACGTCGCCGGGTCGGGGACCGGGGCGCGCAGGTAGTCCTCCGTGACCGGGCCGCGGTGCATCGGCAGCGCGATGAACCGGGCCATCGCCGGGCCCGTGCCGCCCTCGTCGTACGCCGCCACGACGCCGTCGCACACCTGGCGCAGCTCTGCCCGGTCGGGCAGCAGCCCCGCCATCGGCGGCTCATGGGCCACCAGCAGCCGGACGTCGTCGGGGTGACGGGCGACCAGCACGAGCGCGTTGTCGGCGCCGCCGCTGCTGGCGAAGACGTCGACCGGCGCCCCGAGGTGCTGCACCAGGGCGTGCAGGTCGGCGGCGTGCTGCTCGGCGCTGACCCCGGCGGTCCGGTCGTCGCGCGTGCTGCGTCCGGTGTTGCGGGGGTCGTAGGTGACGGTGACGCGGTCGCCCAGGTGCGTCAGCAGGGTCCCGAAGCCGCTGGCGTCCATCGGCGAGCCGATGAGCAGCAGCGGGACCTCGCCGTCGCGCCGCTCACCGTGCACGTCGTAGGTCAGGGTCGCGCCGTCGACGGCGAGGGTGTGCGTGCTGGTCATGCCGGTCCGACCCGCCAGGTCACCTGAACTCATCGCCACGGGCGGCGCGCACCAGCGCGACGACCTCACGACGCACGCCGTCGGTGCCGTCGACCGGCCCGCCCGGCCAGGTCACCCGCAGCATCGCCTCCGCCCCGCCCGCGTCGACCACGTGCCAGGTGCCGCCGTGGTCGTCGACACCCGTCATCTCCGCCCCGGTCGCCGCGGGGTAGCCGTACGCCCGCACGATCGCCAGGCTCCCGTCGGCGTGGTCGGCGTTCATGTGCTCCAGGACGCCCTCGACGTCCGCGTCGCTCAGTGCCACGGGCCCAACCTAGGCCACCGGGCGGAGCCGGGCGCACTGCTCCCTCAAGGGGTCGCGCAGCACCCGTCCCACTGCTCCCTGAGGAGGTTGCGCAGCAACCGTCTCGAAGGGCCGCGAAGCCTCGTCGCAGCCCCGCCGCCAGACATGAGCGCGGTGCTCCGCTGTCACCTGGTGACAGCGCAGCACCGCGCTGCTTGAGGTTCGAGACCCGGTGGCGCCCGCCCGCTCTAGACGAGACCGATGGCGAGGCAGAGCAGCGCCACCGCCGGAGCGCCGCCCTGGATGGCCGCGGGGCGTGCCTTGCTGCGGTCGCTGACGACCAGCACCAGTGCGGCCCCGAGCATCGAGCCGACGCTGAGCACGATCAGCGAGGCGCCGACCGACCGGTCGATGCCGAGGGCGACGACGCCCGCCACGGCCCCGAACGCGAGGAAGAGGTTGTAGAACCCCTGGTTCAGGGCCATCGGCGCGGTGATCCGGGCCGTCTCCTCGGTGGTGCCGAACACCCGCCTGGTCGACGGCTGCTCCCACTGCAGCACCTCGAGGACGAAGATGTAGACGTGGACGAGAGCGGCCACGACGGCGAGGACCGAGGCGATGACGAGCACGGGGTCACCGTACGACGACGGCCACCGCTCTCGCGGTGGCCTTCGTGATGTCCGGTGGAGCTGAGGGGACTCGAACCCCTGACCCTTTGCATGCCATCGCCCAGAGAAGGCGCTGCCGATACCAGCTGCGCCCGGCGCCCGGGAACGACGAAGGCCACCGCTGTCGCGGTGGCCTTCGTGATGTCCGGTGGAGCTGAGGGGACTCGAACCCCTGACCCTTTGCATGCCATGCAAATGCGCTACCAGCTGCGCCACAGCCCCGGGTGCCCGGCTGACGTACCGCCTGGGCAACGACCAAAATACTAGCGGCGGGGTGTCCGCGAGGCTAATCAGGGGTGGCTGCGACGCCGACGACGCTCGGGGACGACGCCTGCTCGATGAGGACCCGCGCCGACGAGGACCCGTCGGCGGCGGCCACCCAGACGTCGGACTGTCCGGCCTCGCTGCCCTGGCGCGGCAGGGCGTACAGCAGGGAGCTGTCGTCGAGCCAGGCGACCTGGTCGTCGACGCTGCGCTCGCCGGGCAGGTCGACCAGGTCGCCGCTGCGGAGGTCGATGACCCTGATCGCCCAGCCTCCGTCGGAGCGGCGCAGCTTGTGCGCGACCCGGGTGCCGTCGGGCGAGACGGACGGGCACTCGCCCTGGACCCCGATCGTCTCGACCGACCGGTCGGCGACGCTGCCCCGGGCGAGCCAGGGTCGACCACCGAAGGACGCGGTGACGTAGAAGCGGTCGTCGTCGACGAAGCTGACCCCCCAGAAGTTCCGGTCGACCGGCGTGATGGTCCGTCCCTGGTGCCGGAGCGCGAAGTCCTCGACGTGCAGGCCCTCGCCTCGACTGGTCCCGGTGATGAAGGTGCGGGTCGAGAAGCCGGCTGTCGCGTAGGAGTCACCTGCGACGAAGGCCGTGCTCGCCCAGGCCGTCCCGCCTGGCGACACGCGTGCCCTGCTCGGCACCCCGGGCCGGCGGACCTCGCGGCTCGAGCCGTCGGGCCGACGGACCTCGGCGACGTGGGCCGACGTGATGCCCGTCGTCGCTCGCAGGCAGACCATCGTCTCGCCGGTCTGGGCGACCCGGTCGCAGGTGGGTCCGACGAAGCCGCGGGGTCCGTCGGGGTCGTCGAGGGCGACGGCGGCGACCTGGCCGTAGGTGGCGTCGGGGGCGGTGCTGCGGAAGACGATCCGGGGCGCACCGGCGAGCGAGCCCGGCGACACCACCGCGAGCCCTCGAGCGGGCGCCCCTGGTGGTCGTACGGCGTCCTCCCGTGCGCGCAGGAGGTACCAGGCGGTGGCACCGAGGACGACCGCGACGACGAGACCGAGCACGCCGAGACGGGAGCGCGTGCTCATGCCGGGCTGCTCAGGGGACGCGCGACGAACCACGCCACCGGGAGCGCCGCCAGCACCCCGAGCGAGAGCACTGCGAGCGCGACGACCGGGCCGCTCCACAGCCACAGCCAGCCGAAGCCGATCGACGCGACCCCGCGACCGAGGGCGACCACCGACTGCGCGGTCGCGATCGCCGTGGCGCGGGAGCCGGCCGGGACGGTGCCGGCCGCGGCCGCCGCGAGCACCCCGTCGGTGGCCGCGTAGAACGCCCCGAGCAGCAGCAGGCATCCCAGTACCGCCAGCACCGGCGGGCCGCCCGGGACCGCGGCGACGGCGTACGCCGCTGCGAGCAGCAGGTGGGCGAGCACCAGCAGCCGGAGCCGTCCGACGTGGTCGGCGAGCCGACCCAGCGGCACGGCCAGCACGAGGTAGACCACGTTGACGCCGGCGAACAGCAGCGGGAACAGCTCGAGGGCCAGGTCGCTGCGCTGCTGCAGGGCGAGGAACAGGAACCCGTCGCCGATGCCCAGCAGCGACAGCAGCCCGGCCGCCGCGACGACCCGACCGAGCGGTCCACGACGGAGCAGGCCCAACGAGGGCCGCGCGGCGACGGCACCACGGACCGCGGCGGCCCGTGACGGTCGCAGGTCGGGCACCAGGAGCACGAGGACCGCCAGTCCGAGGACGGCGGCCGCCAGGCTGACCACGAAGACGGCGCGGTAGCCCTGCGGCACCACCAGCAGCACCCCGAAGGCCACCAGCGGGCCGAGCACCGCGCCCGTGGTGTCGAGGGCCCGGTGCACCCCGAACGCCTCCCCCAGCCGCCTCGGGTCGCTCGCCGCGACGATGAGCGCGTCGCGCGGCGCAGTGCGCAGCCCCTTGCCCACGCGGTCGACGCCCAGCACGGCGGCCACCGCCGCGGCGCCCGTGGTCACGAGCAGCACCGTCCTGGCTGCGGCCGAGGTGGCGTAGCCGAGCACAGCCACCCACTTGGGGCGGTCGGAACGGTCGGCGACGACACCGCCGGCGACCCGTGCCAGCACCGACGCGCCCTGGTAGACGCCGTCGACGAGGCCGTAGGCCAGGGGCGACAGCCCGAGCCCCAGGGTGAGGAAGAGCGGGAGCACGGCGGCGGTGGCCTCGCTCGAGACGTCCGTCAGCAGGCTCACGGTTCCGAGGAGCACCACCGCCGGAGCCACGCGGCGACCGCGCCACCGACCACCGGCGTCGTGGGCGCTCGCCACCACCTGGGGACGCTCGCTGAGGTACACGGGCGCTCCGTCAGCGCGGGTCGGTGACGGTCAGGTCGTGGAAGGAGACCGTGACGGGCGCCGAGGCGGACGCAGCACCCGGCAGGTAGGAGAAGACTCCGGGAGTGCCCGCCTCCTGCAGCCCGGTGCCGCTGTCGGTGCCGGTGCGCTGCCACGCACTCGGCTCGGGGTCGCTGGCCCGCCAGACCTTGGCCGACACCGTGGTCGGACTGGTGCCGGTGACCTGCACGGCGAGTCGGTAGCGCACGCCCGGGGCGAAGGCGAATCCGGGCACGACGCTGCCGAGGCTCACCGACGAGCCGCGGACGAGGTAGAGCGTGCCCTGCCCGTTGGCCTTCAGCGCGAGCCGACCGGCGTAGTAGCCCGAGGCCGACGTGCGGCGACCCACGACCGCGACGTAGGTGCCCTCGGCGAGCTTGTCGACCGAGAACTCGGTGTCGACCCGGGTCGAGCTGCTGCGCGCGGATCCCAGGTCGGCCACCAGGCTCGTCGAGCTCGGGACCTGCAGGGTGCCCGCGCCGTCCGTGACACGGAAGCGGGTCGCCCCCCCGCCCGAGACCGTCCACGCACCCCCGACGTCGGCCAACCCCCACCCGCCGCCGACCTGTCGCTCGAAGGCGTCGCGGGCGAGCAGGGATGCCGGCGGGGGGCTCGTGACCACGACCTCGCGGGTCGTCGTCGCGCTCGCCCCGTCATCGTCGGTGACCGTGAGCCGCACCGTGCGGCTCCCGGGAGTGGCATAGGTTCGTGTCGCCGTGGCGCCGCTGCCGGAGGTGCCGTCGCCGAAGTCCCATGCGTAGGACACGACCGCGCCGTCGGGGTCTCGTGAGCCTGTCGCGTCGAAGGTCGCCGTCAGGTCCCGGACGTCAGCGGTGAAGGACGCCGACGGGTCCTGGTTGGGCGGTGGTGGCGTGTCGTCCACGGTGATCGCGAAGGCGTCGGAGAAGGTGCCGGAACCCGGAACGAACCGCAGCGCCAGCCGCTTACGAGTCAACGAGACGTCACCGAACCCGTAGCTGGGCTGCTGGTTGGCGCCCGAGAGCGCCGCGAAGTAGCCGGCCTCAGGATCGGCGGCGTTGACGTCCCTCAGACCGACCCCGCCGGTACCGATGGTGGCGAAGACCGTGCCGGCCCCCTTGGTCATGTTGTCGTCGGCGTCGACGACGCACTGCGGGTTGAAGGACCCGACCGCGAGCGAGGCACACCCGGCGGAGAGTCCGAGCTGCTTCGAGCGTTGGTAGAGGTGCTCGTGACCGCTGAGCACCAGGTCGACCCTCTTCTCGACCAGCAGGGCGTTGAGGTCGGCGCCCGACTCGCACGGGTAGACGCCGACGCTCAGGCACGGCTTGTGGATGCCGACGACGACCCAGGGGATGCCCTGGGCCCGCGCCTGGTCGATGGTCTGCGCAACCCACTGGTAGCGGGCGGAGCCCGCTGGGTAGGTCCACTGCGCCTGGCCGCCGCCCTGGGTCGGGTAGGTCAGGCCGGGCGAGGCCAGCAGGAAGCGGACGAGCGGCCGCTCCTGGGGCACGTCGACGTAGTACTGCCGGCCGTAGGTGCCCACGAGGCCGGGCAGCTGGTTGGGCAGGCAGGCGGAGAAGTCGTTGACGTTGCCGTTGAGCCCGTTGCTCTCGTGGTTGCCGGAGATGAGCTCGAACGGGTGCTTGGCCCCGAGCCGGGACTTCACGAAGTCGCACCACGTCTCCTCGGCGCCGGTGGTGCCGTAGGAGAAGTCGCCGAGGGCGACCGTGAGGTCGGAGCCCTGGGCGTTGATCCCGTTGAGCACCGAGGCGGTGTTGGCGGAGGCCCCGAAGTCGCCCACCGCGGCGAAGCGCACGGCGTCGGAGGTGGGCGCCGCCGAGGTGGAGGCGGTGGCGCCCAGGGCGAGCAGCATCGCCACCAGCAGGAGGACGCGACGCAACGGCACCGCCTCAGGCTAAGCCTGCGTCGGGACCCTCGGACTAGACCGCAGCGGTGCGGTCGTAGGCCGCCAGCCGCAGCCGGGCGGCACCGTGCTCGCGCAGCTCGACCCAGCCGCAGTTGCTCATCGCGCCGAGCACGTCGTACGCCGCCGGGGGCAGGCCGAGGAGCACGGCGACGCCGACCCGCATGGCGGCGCCGTGGGTGACGACGACGCCCGTCTCGTCGTCGCCGACGAGGGCGAGCGCGTCGGTCAGGGCCGGGCCCATGCGGGCGGCGACGGAGTCGACCGGCTCGGCGCCGGGCACCTCGACGAGGTGGTGGCCGTCCCAGGCGTGGTCCTCGCCGGTGCGGGCGACGTACTCCTCGCGGGTCAGGCCGGTGCGGGCGCCGGTGTCGTACTCCCGCAGCCGGGGGTCCTCCAGGGCCGCCAGCCCGGTCTGCTCCTCGAGCACGGCCGCGGTCTGCCGGGCTCGGGCGAGGTCGCTGCTGACGAGCGCCGTGGGCTCGAACCGCGCCAGCACGGCGGCAGCGGCCTCGGCCTGCCGGAAGCCGAGGTCGTCGAGGCCGATGTCCTCGTGGCCCTGCGCGCGCCCCTCGGCGTTCCAGGCCGTCCGGCCGTGGCGCAGCACGACGAGGCGACGCCCGCTCACCCGCGCCCGGAGGTCACGTCGGCGGGCAGCGCGATGACCGGGCAGTCGCGCCAGAGCCGCTCGAGGGCGTAGAACTCGCGCTCCTCGACGTGCATCACGTGCACCACGATGTCGGCGAAGTCGAGCAGCACCCACCGGCCCTCGTGGTGCCCCTCGCGCCTGACCGGCTTGGCGCCGGACGCACGCATGGTGTCCTCGACCGACTCGACGATCGCGCGGACCTGCCGGTCGTTGCTGCCCGAGACGAGCAGGAAGGCGTCGGTGATGGCGAGCTGCTCGGAGACGTCGAAGGCGACGATGTCCTCGCCGAGCTTGTCGGAGGCCGCCCGGGCAGCGACGTGGACCAGCTCGACGGCGGCGTCGGTGGCGGTCACAGGGTCTCCTCGGCGTAGAGATCGTGCTTGGCGATGTACTGGACCACACCGTCGGGCACGAGGTACCAGACGGGGTCACCCTTGGCGCGGCGGTCGCGGCAGTCGGTGCTGGAGATCGCCAGCGCCGGGATCTCGAGGATGGTGACCCGGTCGGTCGGGATGCCGGCGACGGCCTCGGGGCTCATCTCGTAGCCGGGGCGGGTGCACCCGACGAACCGCGCGAGGGCGAAGAGCTCGCTGGCGTCGCGCCAGGTGAAGATCTCGGCCAGGGCGTCGGCGCCGGTGATGAAGTAGAGCTCGCTGTCGGGGAAGACCTCGTGCAGGTCGCGCAGCGTGTCGATGGTGTACGTCGGACCGCCGCGGTCGATGTCGACGCGGCTCACCGTGAACCGGGGGTTGGACGCCGTGGCGACCACCGTCATCAGGTAGCGGTGCTCGGCCGTGCTGACCTCGCGCGCGGCCTTCTGCCACGGCTGGCCGGTGGGCACGAAGACGACCTGGTCGAGGTCGAACCACGCCTGGACCTCGCTGGCGGCGACGAGGTGGCCGTGGTGGATGGGGTCGAAGGTGCCGCCCATGACGCCGACGCGGCGCGGGCGGTCACGACCGGGGGCGTCCGCGGTGACCGCGGGGTCCTGCGCGCTCAGGAGTGATCGCGTCCCTTGCCGAAGGAGACCACCCCGAAGACCAGGGCCAGCAGGACCACCAGGGCGCCGAGACCGATGAGGACGGCCTGGGCGAGACCGCTCTCGCCCTCGCCACCGGCCTCGGAGAGGGGGACGAGCACCTGGAGCACGGTCGTGGACAGCGTCGACATGGCACGGATCGTACCGGGCTGCGCTCACCGCACGAGCAGCCCGACCCCCAGCAGCAGCGCGGCGAAGAAGATGGTGCGTCCGAGGATGCCCGTGACCACGAAGACCACGACGTTCATGCGGAGCATGCCGGCGAGCACCGCCATGGCGAAGAAGGGCGGGAAGCCGACGGCCGCGGAGACGAAGTTGAGCAGCCCGCTGCGCCACGGCCGGCCCTCGACCTGGCCGCGCCAGCGCTCCAGCTGCGCCCGCCGCTTGGGCTTGTCCATGCGGCGCCGCACGAACCCGACCTCGGTCGCTCCCTGCGAGCCGTAGTACCAGACCAGCTTGCCGAGGTTCTGCCCGACGGAGCCCACGAAGGCGAGCAGCAGCGCGCCCTGGTCGTCGGCGCGCGCGTAGACCAGCGCGAGGTAGGCCTCCATGTTGAACACCGGGACGCTCGCGGAGAGGATCCCGAACCCGAAGGTCAGGGCGAGCAGCTTCACCGCGTGTGGCCGGCGCCCGTCACGACGTACTTGGTCGACGTCATCTCGGGCAGTCCCATCGGGCCCCGGGCGTGGAGCTTCTGCGTCGAGATGCCGATCTCGGCCCCGAAGCCGAACTCGCCGCCGTCGGTGAAGCGGGTGGAGGCGTTGACCAGCACCGCGGCGGAGTCGACCTCGGCGACGAACCGCTGCGCCGCGGCGTGGGAGTCGGTGACGATCGCGTCGGAGTGCGACGACGACCAGCGCCGCACGTGGGCGAGGGCCGCGTCGATGTCGGGCACGACGGCGGCCGAGACCTCCAGGGCGAGGTACTCGGTGCCCCAGTCGTCGTCGGTGGCCGCCACCACCCCGTCGTACGACGCGAAGGCGACGTCACCGTGGATCGTCACCCCGGCGTCGTGCAGCGCCGCGACGATCCGCGGCACGAAGGTCTCGGCGACGTCGGCGTGCACCAGCAGCGACTCGGCGGAGTTGCAGACCGAGGTGCGGTGGGTCTTGGCGTTGAGCACGATGGCCTCGGCCATGTCGAGGTCGGCGTCGCGGTCGACGTAGACGTGGCAGTTGCCGACACCGGTCTCGATCACGGGCACGGTCGACTCCTCGACCACGCGGTCGATCAGGCCGGCTCCCCCGCGCGGGATCAGCACGTCGACCAGGCCGCGGGCCCGCATCAGCTCCTTGACGCCGTCGTGGCCCTCGCCCGGCACCAGCTGCACCACGTCGGCGGGCAGGCCGGCGGCCGCGACACCCGCGCGCAACGCCTCGGCGATCGCGGCGTTGGAGCGCGCCGCGCTCGAGGAGCCGCGCAGCAGCACCGCGTTGCCGCTCTTGAGGCAGATACCGGCGGCGTCGGCGGTGACGTTGGGGCGCGCCTCGTAGACCATGCCGACCACGCCGAAGGGCACCCGGACCTGCCGCAGCTGCAGGCCGTTGGCGAGGGTCGAGCCGCGCACGACCTCGCCCACGGGGTCGGGCAGCCCGGCGACGTCGCGCAGCCCCGCGGCCATCGCCTCGAGGCGGGCCTGGTCGAGGCGGAGCCGGTCGACGAGGTGCTCGCCGGTGCCGGCGTCACGGGCGGTCGTGACGTCGTCGTCGTTGGCGGACAGCACCTCCTCGGCGTCGGTCAGCAGGGCGTCGGCCATCGCGTGGAGCGCAGCGTCCTTGGTGGCGCGCGTCGCGACGGCGAGGCGCAGCGACGCGGCCCGGGCCCGCGCGGCGATGTCGGCGAAGGAGCTCTCGGGCATGGCACGAGGGTAGGCCCCGCGCGGCCGTGTCAGGCGTGGGCCTCGCTGCTGCGACGGTCGTGCACCGACTTCTCGACCACCTCGAGCCCGACGACCTCCCAGTCGGGCAGGTTGGCCGACTCGCGGTGCTCTGCCCACAGCCGCATCGCCAGCGAGGCGACGTCGAGCATGCTCGCGCCCTGGTCCCAGAACCGGATCTCGGCGGAGTCGCCGGTCGTCGACACCGAGTCGAGGAAGGGCCGGTCCTCGCTGAGCCGCTGCAGCGCTGCCCGCGCCATCAACGGTTCGAGGGGCTCGCCCGCGACCGTCACGGTCACGTGCCAGTGCCGCACCGACTGCTCCACCGCTGTCCTCCTCGGTCGGGCGGTCAGGCGGCCGCGTCCGACGCAGGCAAGTGTGTCCGAGAAGCACCCCTGAGCGGGGCGGAACCGGGAGAAACCGGTGCTAGGAGAGCAGCACCAGGTCGTCGCGGTGCACGACCTCGCGCTCGTACGCCGCCCCCAGCGCGGCGGCCAGCTCGCGGGTCGACCGGCCGAGCAGCGTGGGCAGCTCCTCGGCGTCGTAGTTGACGAGGCCACGGGCCACCACCAGGCCGTCGTCGGCGGCCAGCTCGACGGGCTCCCCCGCGACGAACGACCCCGTGACGGCCGTGATGCCGGCGGGCAGCAGCGAGGCGCGGCGCTCGACCACGGCACGGACGGCGCCCGCGTCGAGCACGAGCCGGCCCCGCGGCTCGGTCGCGTGCGCCAGCCACAGCAGCCGGGTCGGGCGGCGGCGGCCGGTGGGGTGGAAAAGGGTGCCGACCTCGTCGCCGGCGAGGGCTGCCGACGCCGTCGGCATGTCGGTCAGCACCACGGGGATGCCGGCGCCGGTGGCGATGCGGGCGGCATCGAGCTTGGTCTCCATGCCGCCCGTGCCGACCCCCGCGGCGCCCGCACGGCCGACCTCGACGCCCGCCAGCGCCCGCAGGTCGTGCACCTCCGCGACCCGGGCCGCCCCCGGCCGCGAGGGCGGGGCGTCGTACAGCCCGTCGACGTCGGAGAGCAGCACCAGCAGGTCGGCGTGCACCAGGTGGGCGACGAGTGCGGCGAGCCGGTCGTTGTCGCCGAAGCGGATCTCGTCGGTGGCGACGGTGTCGTTCTCGTTGACGATCGGCACCACGCCGAGCTCGAGCAGCTTGTCGAAGGTGCTCTGGGCGTTGCGGTAGTGGCGGCGACGGGTGACGTCGTCGACGGTCAGCAGCACCTGGCCGGTCACCTGGCCGTGCCGGGCGAACTCCTCGGTGTAGCGGTGCACCAGGAGGCCCTGCCCGACCGAGGCCGCAGCCTGCTGGCGGGCCAGGTCGCGCGGCCGTCGTCGCAGCGCGAGGGGGGCGAGGCCCGCGGCGATCGCACCGGAGGAGACGAGCACGAGGTCGGCACCCCGCGCCCGTACGCCGGCGAGCGCGTCGACCAGCGCACGGACCCGCGTGGGGTCGATGCCCCCCGCCGCCGTGGTGAGCGACGACGAGCCGACCTTGACGACGACCCGCTGCGCAGCGGCGACGCCGGCGCGGGTCACTCGGGTGCCTCGTCCAGACGGCGGGCCACGTCGGCGCGCTCCTCGCCCTCGGCGCGGTCGTCCATCAGGGCGTCGATCTCCCGGCGCCGGCGGGCGGCCGGACGCTCCTCGGTGAAGCGCTCGTCCTCGCCGCGACGGCCGAGGTACTGCGCCCCCGCCTCGATGCCCGGCTTGAAGTCGAAGACGACCGCGTTGTCGGGATGGCCGATGAGGATGGTGTCGCCCTCCACGGCACCCGCGTCGACCAGCGCCGCCTCGACGCCGAGGCGGTTGAGCCGGTCGGAGAGGAAGCCGACCGCCTCGTCGTTGCTGAAGTCGGTCTGCCGGATCCACCGCTCGGGCTTGGTGCCGCGCACCCGCCAGCCCTCGCCGGTCTGCTTGACGGCGAACTCCGGCCCGCTCTCGGTGCTGCGCGGGCGGATGACGATCCGCTCGGGCGGGGCGGCGGGCGCCTGGGCCCGGCGCTCCTGCACCAGCCGGGCCATCGCGAACGACAGCTCGCGCAGCCCCTCGTGGCTGGCCGCGCTGACGGTGAACACGGGCCAGCCGCGCTCCTCGACGTCGGCTCGCACGATGTCGGCCATGTCGCGCCCGTCGGGCACGTCGGCCTTGTTCAGCGCCACCAGGCGCGGCCGGTCGTCGAGGCCGCCGTACTGCGCCAGCTCGCGCTCGATCACCTCGAGGTCACCCACCGGGTCGCGGCCCGGCTCCATGGTGGCGAGGTCGACGACGTGCACCAGGGCGGCACAGCGCTCGACGTGGCGCAGGAAGTCGTGGCCCAGGCCGCGGCCCTCGCTGGCGCCCTCGATGAGCCCCGGCACGTCGGCCACGGTGTACGTCGTCTCGCCCGCCGTCACCACGCCGAGGTTGGGCACCAGCGTCGTGAACGGGTAGTCGGCGATCTTGGGACGGGCCCGCGACAGCGCCGCGATCAGGCTCGACTTGCCCGCGCTGGGGAAGCCGACCAGACCGACGTCGGCGACCACCTTGAGCTCGAGGTGGATGACGCGGTCCTCGCCCGGCTCGCCGAGCAGGGCGAAGCCCGGCGCCTTGCGCTTGGCGGAGGCCAGCGCGGCGTTGCCGAGCCCGCCGCGGCCGCCCTCGGCGACGACCATCTCGGTGCCGGGGCCGACGAGGTCGGCGACGACCTCGCCGCGCTCGTCGGTGACCACGGTGCCGTCGGGCACGGGCAGCACCAGGTCGTCGCCGTGGCCGCCGTTGCGGTGGGCGCCGGCGCCGTGGCCGCCGTGGGTGGCGACGCGCCGCGACTGGTGGTGGTAGTCGAGCAGCGTGGTGACGTCGGGGTCGACCCGCAGCACGACCGAGCCGCCGGGGCCGCCGTTGCCGCCGTCGGGCCCGCCCAGGGGCTTGAACTTCTCGCGGTGCACCGAGGCCACGCCGTTGCCGCCCCGGCCGGCCACGACGTGCAGCCGGACGCGGTCGACGAAGGTGGGGACTGCCACGGGGTGCCTCTCTCGGGTGGTGCTGCTGGGAACGCCGAAGGGCGCTCCCGATCGTCTCAGGAGCGCCCTTCGGTGCAGATGGACCTGGTGCTACTGGCCCGCCGGGACGATGTTGACGACCTTGCGGCCGCGCTTCACGCCGAACTCGACGTTGCCGTGGACCAGCGCGAACAGCGTGTCGTCGCCGCCGCGGCCGACGCCGCTGCCCGGGTGGAAGTGCGTGCCGCGCTGGCGGACGATGATCTCGCCGGCGTTGACCAGCTGGCCGCCGAACCGCTTGACGCCCAGGCGCTGGGCGTTGGAGTCGCGGCCGTTCTTGGTGGAGGCCGCACCCTTCTTGTGTGCCATGAGGAGTGTCCTTAGCTCGGAGCGTGGTGGCTCAGACGGTGATGTCGGTGACCTTGACCTGGGTGTACTTCTGACGGTGACCCTGGCGCTTCTTGTAGCCGGTCTTGTTCTTGTACTTCTGGATGACGATCTTCGGGCCCTTGGTGGCGCCGAGGACCTCGACCGTCACCCCGGCACCGTCGAGACCGGTCGAGGTGACCTTCTCGCCGTCGACGACCATGACGACCGGGAGCGTTAGGGTCTCGCCCACGCCGGTCGCGGTCTTGTCGATCTCGATGACGTCGCCCACGGCAACCTTCTGCTGCTTGCTGCCAGCGCGCACGACTGCGTACACGGCGGGTTCACTCTCCTCGGTCTGGATGTCATGAGGGCTCCCGCGCGTCAACCGCACGGGGGCGGGGCGCGGCCAGCGCTACAACGGCGCACGGCGGCACGCCGGAGGTCAACTGTACCGGCGGGCTCGCGAGGGGGTCAAAACGGCTCGCCCCCTCGTCCACCCTCAGCGTCGGCGCGATCCCTTGCGCTTGACGGGCACGTGCCCGACGGCGCCCTCCTCGTCGACGGCACCTTCGACGAGCTCGTCGGTCTCGGCCTCGTCGACCCCCTCGACCCCCTCGACCACCTCCGCCGGCGGGCCGGCGGGTCGGCCGGCCGCACGCCGACGTCGGCTGCTGGCGACGACGCGGACGGGTGCGGGCTCAGACGCCACAGCGGCCTCGATCGCGGGCTCGGGCTCGGGCTCCGGCGCGGGGTCCGACGCGGGCTCGGGAGCCTGGACGGTCGGCTGGCCGGCGGGACGGCCCGCACGACGGCGCCGGGTGGACGTCACCACCCGGGGACCGCTGTCGGCGGGTGCGGGCTGCTCGACCGCCTGCACGGGCTCGGAGGGCTGCTCGGGCTCGACCGCCTGCTCGGGCTCGGCGGGCTGCACGGGCTCGGCCGGCTGCTCCGGCGCCGACGACTGCACGACCGGCTGGCCGGCGGGACGACCCGCACGACGGCGCCGGGTGGACGTCACCACGCGCGGGCCGCTGTCGGCGGGCGCCGGCTGCTCGACCGGCTGCTCGACCGGCTGCTCGACCGGCTGCTCAGGCGGCTCGGCAGGCGTCTCGACCGGCTGCTCGGCGGGCGCCTCCTCGGGACGCTCCTCCGGTGGCCGGCTGTGGGCCAGGTCGGCGGGTGAGGGCGGGCCGGTCGGGCGGGCCTGCTGGCCGCCTCCCGGCGCACCACCGCCGCCGTTGCCGGCGTTGCTGCCGCCGCCGTTGCCCCCGTTGCCGCCGTTGCCCCCGTTGCCGTTGTTGCCCCCGTTGCCGCCGGAGCGACCACCGCGACCACCCCGGCCGCCCCGGCCGCGGCCCCGGCTGCCGTCGTCGTCGGACCGGGAGGTCGTCGAGGGCTCGATCGGGTGGTCGTGCAGCACCAGCCCGCGGCCCTTGCAGTGGGAGCACTCGTCGCTGAAGGCCTCGAGCAGGCCGGTGCCGATGCGCTTGCGCGTCATCTGGACCAGGCCGAGCGAGGTCACCTCGGCGACCTGGTGGCGGGTGCGGTCGCGCCCGAGGCACTCGACCAGGCGCCGCAGCACCAGGTCGCGGTTGGACTCCAGCACCATGTCGATGAAGTCGATGACGATGATGCCGCCGATGTCACGCAGCCGCAGCTGACGCACCATCTCCTCCGCGGCCTCGAGGTTGTTCTTGGTGACGGTCTCCTCCAGGTTGCCACCGGAGCCGGTGAACTTGCCGGTGTTGACGTCGACCACCGTCATCGCCTCGGTGCGGTCGATGACCAGCGACCCGCCCGAGGGCAGCCACACCTTGCGGTCGAGGCCCTTGGCGATCTGCTCGTCGATGCGGTACGCCGCGAAAGCGTCCTTGCCTGCGTCGGGGCCCTCCTCGGCCACCTCGTGGCGGTGCAGCCGGTCGCGCAGCTCGGGCGCCATGTGGGCGACGTAGCCGTCGACGAGCTCCCACGCGTCGTCGCCCTGGATGACGAGGCGCCCGAAGTCCTCGGTGAAGAGGTCACGCACCACCTTCAGGGTCAGGTCGGGCTCGCCGTAGAGCAGGTTGGGGCCCTTGCCGGTCGCGGCCCTGCCGGCGATGTCCTGCCAGCGGGCGGTGAGCCGCTCGACGTCGAGGGTCAGCTCCTCCTCGCTGGCGCCCTCCGCCGCGGTGCGGACGATGACGCCCGCCCCCTCGGGGACGATCTGCTTGAGCAGGGTCTTCAACCGGCTGCGCTCGGTGTCGGGCAGCTTGCGCGAGATGCCCGAGGTCGATCCCTCGGGCACGTAGACGAGGAACCGGCCCGGCAGGCTGATCTGCCCGGTCAGGCGAGCGCCCTTGTGGCCGACGGGGTCCTTGGTGACCTGCACCAGGATCGTCTGGCCCGACGAGAGCACCGACTCGATCTTGCGGGGCTGGCCGTCCTTGTGGCCCAGGGCCTGCCAGTTGACCTCGCCGGCGTACAGCACGGCGTTGCGGCCCTTGCCGATGTCGACGAACGCCGCCTCCATCGAGGGCAGCACGTTCTGGACGCGGCCGAGGTAGACGTTGCCGATCATCGAGGTCTGCGACTCGCGGGCGACGTAGTGCTCGACGAGCACGTCGTCCTCGAGCACCGCGATCTGGGTGAGGTCGTCGCGCTGGCGCACCACCATGACGCGGTCGACCGCCTCGCGGCGGGCGAGGAACTCGGCCTCGCTGACGATCGGGGCCCGGCGACGCCCTGCCTCCCGGCCCTCGCGACGCCGCTGCTTCTTGGCCTCGAGCCGGGTGCTGCCGCTGACGCTGGTGATCTCGTCCTCGGGCCTGCGGGCCGGAGCGCCGTTGCCGGCGGAGTCGCCACCACCGGAGCGCCGGCGGCGACGACGGCGTCGCGAGCTGCCCGAGCCGCCCTCGCCCTGCTCACCTTCGGAGTCGTCGGCAGCGTCGTCCTGCTCCCCCGCGTCGTCCTGGGACGCCTCGGACGAGCCAGCCGCGTCGGGGCCGTCGGTCGTGTCGTCGCCCTGGTCGCCCTCGTCGGAGCGGCGGCCACGACGGCGGCCGCCGCGGCGACGGCGCCGCCGGTTGCCGCCCGACTCCTGCTGGTCGTCGTCGTCGTCGGACGTGGTGTCGCCCTCGGCCGGCGCATTGTCGGTCTCGTCCGCACCTGCCGGCGCCGGCACGGCCTCCTCGGAGTCCTCAGGGGCCTCGGGGTCCTCCACCGGCTCCTCGACCGGATCAGCCTCGGCCCTCTTCTTCGACGACTTCTTCTTGGCCGACTTCTTCTTCGCGGGCTTCTCGGTCGCGTGCTCGTCGGTCGCCTCGGTCGACTCGGTCGACTCGGTCGCCTCGGCGGCGGGGGCGGCCTTCGAGGCCGCGGTCTTGCGGGTGCTCTTCCTGGCAGCCGGCTTCGCGGCGGGGGCGGGCTCGTCGGCTCCGGCGTCGGCTGCAGCGCCGTCCGGGGCGTCGGCCGGGGCCGCCGTCTTCTTGGCGGCGCGCTTTCGCGGCGCGGGAGGCGGGGCCTGGAAGAGCGGGACGGGGGCGGCCGGCGCGTCGGTCGCAGGCGCCTCGTCGGGCGCCCCGTCGGTCACCCCGTCGGGAACCGGGGCGTCGAGGTCGGCGGCGGGCACCTCGGCAGCCGCGGCCTTCTTGGTGGTGCGCTTGGCCGCGGTCTTCTTCGCCGTCGCTGCCGTGGTGGTCGTCTTGGCAGCAGCGGCCTTGGTGGTGCGCTTGGCCGCCGTCTTGCGCGCCGTCTTCTTGGCCGGAGCGGCGTCGGCGGCGGGGGCCGTGTCCTCGGCGGGGACGTCGTCGGCCGGCGCGTCCTGGGCGGCAGGGGCGTCACCCGTCGTCAGGGTGGTGGTGCGCCGGGTGCGGGTGGCCCGCTTCACGGCCGGCTTGCGCGGCGCCTCGGCGGGCGGGGTGCCGGCCTCCGCGGGGGTGTCGTCAGCAGCCGGGGCGGCGTCGTCGTTCGTGGGGGTGGTGGGGTCGTCGTCGAGCACGGTGGGCTCCTCTGCACCCCCGGTCGTCACCGGGTGGTGCGGGTCGGCGTGTACCGCGTCAGCCCCCGGCGGGAGGCCGGGTCTCGCGGGACACGCGAAGTCTGTTGTCGGGCGACGGCACCCTCCGCGGTGTCGCGTCGAAGGGAGACCTGGTGCACCGACCGCGGTCGCCGGGCCGCTCGGCGAGCTGTCACCTCACCGGCCGGCCGCGTCGCGGTCGGGTGTCAACGGGTCTCCCACCGTGCCGTCCGCGTCGTCCAGCGGACCCTGGGCCACCCGCTGCTGGAGGGCAGCGGCCACCTGGAGTCCAGAGGTCTCACGCAGCGCGGCGAGAACGTCGTCGGGTCTCACGGACGGCACGCCGTGCCGCAGGACCACTCGGAGTATCGCACACCCGGGTCGCTCGGGTGCCTCGCCGAGGACCTCGGCGGTGACCACCGCGCCTCGGGCGTCGAAGGACCGGAGGCCCTTCTTCGTCATCCGCTCGACGTGCACCTCGGGCGTGTCGAGCAGCGACCGGACCGCCCCGGCAGCGGTCGCGACGTCGCACTCGGGCAGCGTCAGCTCCCACACGGAGGCCTCGAGCCGGTCGGCCAGGCTGGTGCCGCTGCTCTCGACGACCTCGACCACGTCGAGGCCGGGTGGCAGCGACGCGTCGAGGTCACGGTGCAGGTCAGCCGGCTCCACGCGGGTTGCCAGGGCGATCTCGAGGTACTCCGCCTCGCTGGCCGAGCCGGTCGGCGCCGCACCGGCGTAGGAGATGCGGGCGTGGGGGTTGAACCCCGACGAGTAGGCCATCGGCACCCGGGCCCGCACCAGGGCCCGCTCGAAGGCCCGGCTGAAGTCGCGGTGGCTGGTGAAGCGCAGCCGACCCCGCTTGGCGTAGCGCAGCCGCAGCCGCTGCACCGGGGGTGGCTGCTGGGGCGGCTGCTCGCGTGGCGGGGACACGGCCGAGGAGCCTACGTGCCCGCTACGGCAGCAGCGCCCCGCGCATCTGCGAGGAGGCGTAGACCGAGTTGACGACGTCGCCGTCGAACCACGCCGAGAGCCACGCCGCCCGTTCGTCGAGGGCGGCGCGGGCCTCCGCCCCGGGATCGCGACGCAGCACGACCCGCACCGTGCCGTCGGGGTCCTGCACCCAGCAGCCGACGACGCGACCGTCGACCCAGGCCGTCGTGCCGCCGTTGCCGTTGGTGTCGAACAGGTAGGGCACGTCGACCGGGTCGAGGTAGAACTGCCGGCCCCGCCAGCCCATCAGCGTCGGGTCGAGCACCGGCAGCAGCGCCACGCCGCGCGCCGGCGCGGGCTCGTCGTCGAGGTCGTCGGGCAGCAGCCAGCCGTGCTCCTCGGTGCCGTCGAGCGTCACCGGGACGGCGCCGACGTCGCCGAGGGCGCGGCGTACGGCGCCCTTGGTGCCGCCCAGCCACCACACCAGGTCGGCCTCCGTGCCGGGGCCGAACCGGGCCAGCCAGCGGCCGACGAGGGCGGCGTACCCCTCGGCCTCCGGGAGGGGCTCGGGCGGCGCGCCCAGCCAGTCGGCGGGCAGGGTCCAGCGGATCCGGGCCGAGCGCCAGCCCAGCTCGTTGGTGCCGCGCACCAGACGCGCCTCCGCACCGAGCACCGTCAGCACCCGGGCGGCGACGGGAGTGCTGGCGCCCGCCCAGAGGCCGAGCCGGGCGTCGAGCGCGGGCACCCGGGCGCGCAGCTCGCTGGTGGTCGCGGGGCCGTCGGCGGCGATGCTCTCGAGCACCGCGTCGTCGGCCTCGCGCAGCCACGCCGCACCGTCGTCGGCGAGGCCCTCCATCACCACCTCCTTCGCGAGGCGGGTGCGCTGCTGCGTCGCCACGCGTCGGGAGGCACTGCCCCAGACGGCGGGGAGGAGGTCGCGGGGGAAGGCGAACAGCGTGCGCCGCATCGCCAGCTGCTTGACGACCGAGCGGTCGTCGTACAGCGCGGCACCGACCTGCTCGCGGGTGGCCCCGCTGCGCACGGCCGCCGACAGGTGCACGCTGTGCGGCTCGGTGGCGTGCAGGCACACGACCGAGGTGACGGCCTCCTCGACCGAGGCGACCGGGCTCCCCAGCGCGTGCCGCCGCCAGGACCGGGCCCGGCGCTGGTCGTCGGAGACGTGGCGGACGGGGCGCGAGGGGGTGGCGGGGGGCTTCGTGGCCGTCACCGGCCCAGCGTGCCACCCGCCGTGACCCCTGGGGCCCCGACGCGCCCTCGCTGCGGCGGCCCGGCGCGCGTCGGGGACACTGGCTCCCCGTGGACTCACCCCCGCACCCCGCTACCGCCCGCGACCCGCGCCGATGGCTCGTCGTCGTCGCCATCGTCGGGCTCGCGCTCAACCTCCGGCCCGCCGCCGTCAGCGTCGGGCCGGTGCTCGACGACCTGCGGCCCGACCTCGGTCTCTCCGGGGCGGAGGCCGGGCTGCTGACGACCCTGCCGGTGCTCGCCTTCGCCCTGTTCGGCGCACTGGCACCCCGCCTGGCCCGCGTGGTCGGACCGCACCGGCTCACCCTGCTGGCCCTCGTCGCGGTCACCGTCGGGCTGTCGTGGCGCAGCCAGGTCGGCTCCGAGCTGCCGTTCCTGGCGCTGTCGCTGCTGGCCCTGGCCGGCATGGCGACCGCCAACGTGGTGCTGCCGTCGCTGGTCAAGCTGCACTTCCCCGACCAGGTCGGGCCCCTCACCGCCGTCTACACCACCGCGCTCGCGGTCGGCCTCACCGCGGCGCTCACGCTGACGGTGCCGATCGGCGAGGCCGTCGGCGGCTGGCGCACCGGTCTGCTCACCTGGGCCCTGGTGGCCGCCGTCGCCGCCGTCCCGTGGCTGGGCCTGCTGACCCGCGACCGGCGCGACCCCGGCGCGGCACCCCGGCAGGGCATCAGCGTCCTCGCCGTCGGCCGCACCTCCCTCGGCCGCCGGATGGCGCTGTTCTTCGGGCTGCAGTCGCTGCAGGCGTACGCCGTCTACGGCTGGTTCGCGGTCGTCTACCGCGACGCCGGCTTCTCCCCCGCCACGGCGGGCGTGCTCGTCGGCGTCATCGGGGGCCTGAGCATCCCGCTCTCGCTGGTCATCCCGCGGCTGGTCGCCGCCACCGACGACCAGCGCCCACTGATGTGGGCGCTGATGCTGTGCTACCCGCTCGGGTACGGCGGCCTGGTGCTCCTGCCCGTCGGCGGCGCCTGGGTCTGGGCCGTGCTCGTCGGCATCGGGCTGTGCGCCTTCCCGGTCATCCTCACCCTCATCGGCCTGCGGGCGCGCACGCCCGAGGGCACCGCGGCGCTGTCGGGCTGGACGCAGTCGGTGGGCTACCTGTTCGCGGCCGTGGGACCGTTCGGCATGGGGATCGTCCACGACGCCACGGGCGGCTGGACCGTGCCGCTCCTGCTGCTGCTCCTGCTGTCGGTGCCGCAGCTGCTGGTGGGCCTGTCGGTCGCGCGGCCCGAGCACGTCGAGGACCAGCTGCCCGAGGGGATCCGCACGTGAGCGCCCGCCTCGTCGAGCACCGCCTCGTCGTCCCGCTCGACCACGACGCCCCGACGAGCGGCACCACGCTCGAGGTCTTCGCCCGCGAGGTCACCGCCGAGGGCGGTGAGGACCGGCCGTGGCTGCTGTTCCTGCAGGGTGGCCCGGGCCACGAGGCGCCACGACCCACGCTCGACCCGGTCTCCCCCAGCTGGCTCGGCACCGCGCTGCAGCACTACCGGGTGCTGCTCCTCGACCAGCGCGGCACCGGGCTGTCCACCCCGTGGGGGCGTGCGCCCGGCGCCACCGCCGACCCGGCGGCCGAGGCGGCGTACCTGCGCCACGTGCGGGCCGATGCGATCGTGCGCGACGCCGAGGCGCTGCGAGAGCACCTGGGCGTGCGCCGCTGGAGCCTGCTGGGGCAGTCGTTCGGCGGCTTCTGCGCGCTGCACTACCGCTCGCGCTTCCCCGACAGCCTCCGCGAGACCTTCTTCACCGGGGGCCTGCCGCCGGTGGGGCTCCCGCCCGAGGAGGTGTACGCCGCCACCTTCCGCGCCGTCGCCCGCCTCGAGGCCCGCCATCTCGCCCGGCACCCGGAGGACCGCGACCGGTTGGCCGCGGCCCTGGCCGCCTGCGAGGCCGGCGACGTCGTCCGTCCCGACGGCGCCCCGCTGACGGCGCGGCTGCTGCGCACGATCGGCAACCAGCTCGGCCTGCACGGCGGCAGCGAGGCGGTGCACCACCTGCTGGAGCGCGACCCCCGCTCCCCCGCGTTCGCCCACGACGCGGTGGCGCTGCTGCCCTTCTCCGCGCGCAACCCGCTCTACGCCGTGGTCCACGAGTCCTGCTACGCCGACGGGGCGACGACCGCCTGGGCCGCCGAGCGCGCCCTGGCCGGTCTCCCCGACCACGTCGGCCTCACCGGCGAGCACGTCTTCTCCTGGCACTTCGTCGACGACCCCGGCCTCGCGTCGTACGCCGCCACGGCCGCGCTGGTCGCCGAGGAGGCCTGGCCCCACCTGTACGACGCCGACGCCCTCGCCGCCGTCGACCTGCCGGGCGCGGCCGCCGTCTACACCGACGACCCGTTCGTGCTGGCGGAGCACTCGGAGGCGACGCTCGACCTGCTGCCCTCGGTGCGCGCCTGGCGCACCGACCTGCTGCACAACGCGCTGCGCCGCGACGGTCCCACCGTCATGGCCCGCCTGCTCGACCTCGCCGGCGTCGCCTGAGCGTCACACCACGCTGAGCGGGAGCAGCGTGGCCCCGGTCGGCCCCACCTGGATGTCGGTGCCCATCTCGGGGCACACGCCGCAGTCGTAGCAGGGGGTCCAGCGGCAGTCCTCGACGTCGACGGAGTCGGGGTCGAGGGCGTCCTCCCAGTCCTGCCAGAGCCAGTCCTTGTCGAGGCCGGAGTCGAGGTGGTCCCACGGGAGCACCTCGTCGTAGCCGCGCTCGCGGGTGGTGAACCAGTCGAGGTCGACCCCCTGGGCACCGAGCTCGCGCACGGCGGCGTCGTGCCAGCGCTCGAAGCTGAAGTGCTCGCTCCAGCCGTCGAAGCGACCACCGTCGCGCCACACCGCCTCGACGACGCGACCGACGCGACGGTCGCCGCGCGAGAGCAGGCCTTCGATGATGCCGGGCTTGCCGTCGTGGTAGCGGAAGCCGATGGCGCGGCCGTAGCGCCGGTCGGAGCGCACCTCGTCGCGCAGCTTGCGCAGCCGCTCGTCGGTGGTCTCGACATCGAGCTGCGGCGCCCACTGGAACGGCGTGTGCGGCTTGGGCACGAAGCCGCCGATGGACACCGTGCAGCGGATGTCGTTGTGACCGGCGACCTCGCGGCCCTTGGCGATCACCTTCTTGGCGAGCTCGGCGATCTGCAGCACGTCGTCGTCGGTCTCGGTGGGCAGGCCGCACATGAAGTAGAGCTTCACCTGCCGCCAGCCGTGGGAGTACGCCGCCGCGACCGTTCGGATGAGGTCCTCCTCGGTGACCATCTTGTTGATCACCTTGCGCATCCGCTCCGACCCGCCCTCCGGGGCGAAGGTGAGCCCGGAGCGACGACCGTTGCGGGAGAACTCGTTGGCCAGGGTGATGTTGAAGGCGTCGACGCGGGTCGAGGGCAGCGACAGCGACACGTTGGTGCCCTCGTAGCGGTCGGCCAGCCCGCTGGCGACCTCGGCGATCTCGGTGTGGTCGGCACTGGAGAGCGACAGCAGCCCGACCTCTTCGAAGCCCGACTGCCGGATGCCGTTGTCGACCATCTCGCCGATGGTCTCGATCGAGCGCTCGCGCACCGGCCGCGTGATCATGCCGGCCTGGCAGAAGCGGCAGCCGCGGGTGCAGCCGCGGAAGATCTCGACGCTGAACCGCTCGTGGACGGTCTCGGCCAGCGGCACCAGCGGCTTGCGCGGGTAGGGCCAGGAGTCGAGGTCCATCAGCGTGTGCTTGCGCACCCGGTCGGGCACGCCCGGCCGGGTCGGCCGGGTGCCGACCAGGGCCCCGGAGCCGTCGTACGACGCCTCGTAGAGCTGCGGGACGTAGACGCCGCCGCTGGCGGCGAGGCGCAGCAGCAGGCCCTCGCGACCGCCGGGGCGGCCCTCGGCCTTCCACTCGCGGCAGACCTCGCTGATCGCGAGCACGATCTCCTCGCCGTCGCCGAGCACGACCGCGTCGACGAAGTCGGCGACCGGCTCGGGGTTGAAGGCGGCGTGCCCGCCGGCCACGACCACGGGCTCGTCGTCGCCGCGGTCGGCGGCGTGCAGCGCCATGCCGGCGAGGTCGATCGCGGTCAGCAGGTTGGTGTAGCCGAGCTCGGTGGCGAAGGACACGCCGAGCAGGTCGAAGTCGCGGACGGCCCGGTGACCGTCGACGGTGAACTGCGCGATGCCCTCACGGCGCATCACCGCCTCCATGTCGGGCCACACCGCGTAGGTGCGCTCGGCGAGGACGCCCGGCGCCTCGTTGAGCACCTCGTAGAGCGTCTGCACGCCCTGGTTGGGCAGGCCGACCTCGTAGGCGTCGGGGTACATCAGCGCCCAGCGCACCTCGGCCTCGGACCAGTCCTTCACGACGCTGTTGAGCTCGCCGCCGACGTACTGGATGGGCTTGGAGACGCTCGCGAGGTGGGGCTCGAGCTGGGGGAACAGCGACTCACCAGGTGAGACGGGCATGCATAGACCTTCCGGCGTTCGGGGAGGTTCCAGCCTACGTGCCTGCCCAGGCACGCGGTGGTGCCCACCACCAGTCCGAGCAGCCGGGGGGCTGAGGCTTGGCGAACGAGCCTGCGCAGTGGCGTCCGTCGCGACGTCTCTCGACGCCTGCCTTCGCGGCCGCCTGGCTCTCCTGCGCCCTGCTGGTCCCGGTGCTCTTCGGGGCCCAGGTCCTGCTCGGCGCGGCCACGACGGGCGACGGCAGCGTCGCCCTGGTGCGCCTCGCGAGCCCGCTGGTGCTGCTGTGGGTGCTGCTGTCGTGGGGCGTCCCGGCCGCCCGTGGCTGGCGGCTGGCCGGCCTCGTCGCGACGGCGGCCCTCGGCCTGCAGCTCGCGGTGCCCCTGCTGGTCGTGCTCGGCGTGCCGCGGCTCGACGCCGTCCGCGAGGTCGTCGCCACCCTGCTGCAGGCGGTCGTCGCGCTCGCGGTGGTGCGCTGGCGCGGACGCAGCGGCACCTGCGCACCGCACCGGGCCGGCGACGTGGTGACCGTGCTGCAGGCGTGTGCCGTGGGCTCGCTGGCGGGCTCGCTCGTCGCGGTACCGCCGGGCCTCGCGACCGCGGTGTGGGCGCTGCTCGGGGCGGCGTACGCCTTCGTCGGCGTGGTCTGCCTGCTGCTGCTCGTGCACCGGCGCCCCCGCGAGGACGTCTCGCGCACCCGTCGCCGCGACGTCCTCGCCGCGACGGGCTCCACCACGGCGGTCGTCGCCGCGGTGCTGCTGCTGCCCGACCTCACGCTCTCGTGGTTGGTGCTGGTCCCGGCGGTCCTGGCCGGGCTGCGGCTCGGTCCGTGGGCGGCCGCGGCGTTCGGCCTGGTCGCCGGCGTGGTGGTCGCGGCGGTGCAGGCGGTGCTGGTCGCCACGGGGCTGCAGACGACCACGGACGCGTGGTCGATGACCGCGCTGATGGCGGCGTTCGTCGCCGTCGCGCTGGTGCTCTCGCTCGGTCGCGACCAGCGCGACCGGCTCTCGCAGGAGGTGGTGCGCCGGCGCCAGGCAGCGGTCGACCAGGCGGGGTTGCTCCAGACGCTGCTCGAGTCGATCAGCGACGCGCTCGTGCTCGTCGACGGCGACGGCGAGGTGCAGCTGCACAACCGCGCCGCGGTCGCGCTGCTCGGCGACACCCGGCTGCACACCGAGCCGAGGAAGTGGGTCGGTCGGCCGCGCGCCCTGCCCGGTGGCTTCAGCTACTCGGTCGACGCCGAGGACGACGCCACCCGGATCCTCTCGGTCCACCTCGCGCCCGTGCAGTACGCCGGCGCCGACGGCATCGTCGCCATCGCGCGCGACACCACGCAGGAGCACCACCGCATCGAGGAGCTCACCAGCTTCGCCGCGGTCGCCGCCCACGACCTCAAGACCCCGCTGACCGCCGTGATGGGCTGGCTCGAGGTGGCCGAGGACCAGCTCGTGAGCGACCCCGACGGTGCCGCCGAGGCCGTGCGCCGCGGGCTGCTGGCGACGCAGCGCATGACGGCCGAGATCGAGGACTGGCTCGCCTACACCGTGGCCCGCGAAGGTGCGCTGTCACCGGAGACGATCGCCCTCGCGCCGCTGCTGGCCGAGCTCGCCGCGACGTACGACGCCGCCACGCTGCGGCTGCGCGCCGAGGACAGCGTCGTCGCCGACCGCACCCTGCTGCGCCACCTGCTGGCCAACCTGGTCGGCAACGCGGTCAAGTACACCCGCCCCGGGGAGCAGCCCGACGTCACCGTCACCAGCGGCCCCGACGAGCGGTCGGGGTGGGTGCGGCTGCAGGTCGTCGACCGCGGCATCGGCATCCCCGCGGGCGAGGAGACGGCGGTCTTCGAGCCGTTCCGTCGTGCCTCGACCGTCGACGGCGAGTACGAGGGCTCCGGTCTCGGCCTGGCCCTGTGCAAGCGGATCGTGCGCCGCCACGGCGGCAGCATCTCGGCGCGGCGCAACGACGACGGCCCCGGCACCACGGTGAGCGTGCGGCTCCCCGCGCCGCGCTCGCCCGAGCACGGGGCCTAGGGCGCTCCACGCTGGTCGTCGCGGCGGGCGGTGGCGTCGCCGAGCTCGTCGACGACGAGCAGGTCGGTGCGCACCTGCCCGGCGCGGTACGAGGCACGGCCGAGCATGTGACCGGCCACGGGCGCCGTGACCATCTGGGCCACGACGACCAGCGCCAGCACGACCGACGCACCCGCGTCGCGCAGCTCGAGCCCGAGGCCGAGGGCGACGAGCAGCAGCCCCAGCACCTGTGGCTTGGTCGCCGAGTGCATCCGGGTCAGCAGGTCGGGGAAGCGGAGCAGCCCGACGGCCGCCACCAGGCTCAGCAGCGAGCCGAGCAGCAGCGCGACCGCCCCCAGCAGGTCGAGGACCTGGCCGACGACCTCACCGCTCATCGGGACCACCTCCCGGGTCCCCGTCGGCGTCGTCGGCCTCGACGTCGTCGCTGCCGGGGCTGAAGCGCGCGACGGAGACCGAGCCGACGAAGCCCAGCAGGGTGGCGACCAGCAGGAAGGGGAGGTTCTCGGCGTCGCGCCGCAGGGCGGCGTCGAGCGCCACGCCGCAGATGGTGATCGCGACCAGCACGTCGAAGGCGATGGCGCGGTCGAGCATCGTGGGGCCCCGGGTGATCCGGAACAGCACGACGAGCGCGGCCACGGCCAGCACCACGGCGCTCGCGCCGAGGACCCAGGTGTCGAGGGCGTCGAGCCAGCTCACGGGGCGACCTCCCTGCCCCGGGCCGGCTGCTCCAGCGGCGACAGGTCGGCGCCGAACGCCCGCACCACCCGGGCCTCCTGCGCCCACACCCGCTCGCGCACCTGCTCGACCTTGGCCTCGTCGCGCACGTCGATGACGTGCAGGAAGAGCGTGTGCGTGGGCCGGTGCGCCTCGACCACGACGCTGCCGGGCACGAGCGAGACCAGCTCGGCCACCACGGCCAGCACGATGTCGGACTCGGTGCGCAGCGGCACCTGCACCATGGCGTTGCGCAGCGGCACCGGCGGCCTGACGGTGATCCGGGCGACCTCGACGCTCGCCGCGACGACGTCGCCGAGGAACCTGCCGACCAGCACGAGCAGCGCCCCGGGACGCAGCCGCACCCGCATCCGCAGCGGCGGCAGCGGGAAGACGTAGCAGACGAGGACGCCGACGACGACGCCGCCGAGCACCGACAGCGCGCTGTAGGTGCCCCACAGCACCGTCCACACCAGCGCCAGCCACACCACCATCGGCCACTGCACGGCCCGGTAGCGCGACGGACGCACCTGGCCGCGGCGCGTGGTGCGGGTGTAGGGACTCACGAGCCACCCGCCTCGTCGACCGCGGTGAGGTACGGCGCCCGCTGCTGCAGGTCGGCGGCGGCGCGGTCGGTGTAGCCGAACAGCGGGCCGGCCACCACGGTGATGGCGAGGCTGACCGCCACCAGCGCGGCGGTCGGCCACGTCATCAGCCACGGCAGCCGGTGCGGGAGGGCGTCGTCCTGCAGCAGCTGGTGCAGGTCGCGCTCCCCCGAGGCGGCGTCGGTGACCTCGCGTGCGGCCTCGAGGTCGCCCTGGCCGAAGGCGACGGCGCCGACGTGCACGTGGCCGCGGTGCTCGCGCACCGGGGCCTGGGCCTCGGCCGCCGCGTCACCGCCCGGCTCGACGAGGATGCCGGCCATCTTGTGGGCCTGCTCCGGCGAGCGCCAGAAGGCCAGCGCCCACGTCTTGGCCACGGCGTACAGCGTGAGCAGGCTGGTCAGCGTGCCCCCGGCCACCAGCACCAGGGCCAGCCAGGAGCCCTGGTCGAGGCCCGCCTGCAGCAGCCCGGCCTTGCCGAGGAAGCCCGACATCGGCGGGATGCCGGCGAGGTTCATCGCCGGCACGAAGAAGAGCACCGCGAGCAGCGGGAAGAGCCGGGCGAGGCCGCCGAGCCGGAGCAGCGCGGTGCTGCCGGCCCGCCGCTCGATGAGCCCCACCACCAGGAACAGCGCGGTCTGGATGGTGATGTGGTGCGCGACGTAGAACACCGCGCCGGACAGACCGGCCTCGGTGGCCAGGCCGACGCCGAAGATCATGTAGCCGATGTGGCTGACGAGCGTGAACGACAGCATGCGCTTGATGTCGGACTGCGCGACCGCGCCGAGGATGCCGATGAGCAGCGTCGCCAGCGCGGCCCAGAGCAGCAGGTCGCTGAGCGGGCTGGCGGGGAACAGCAGCGTCTGGGTGCGGATGAGCGCGTAGACGCCGACCTTGGTCAGCAACCCGGCGAACACGGCCGTCACTGGCGCCGGGGCGGTCGGGTAGCTGTCGGGCAGCCACAGCGACAGCGGGAAGACCGCGGCCTTGATCGCGAACACGACGAGCAGCAGCAGCTGGATCATCAGGCTCGTCGACGCGGGCAGATCGTCGAGGCGCACCGCGACCTGCGCCATGTTGAGCGTGCCGACGGCGGCGTACGTCGTGGCGATGGCGACCAGGAAGAGCATCGACGACAGCACGTTGACGACGACGTAGATCGTGCCGGCGCGCACCCGTGCGCTCGTGCCGCCGAGCGTCAGCAGCACGTAGCTGGCGAACAGCAGCATCTCGAAGCTGACGAACAGGTTGAACAGGTCGCCGGCCAGGAAGGCGTTGGAGACGCCGGCGACGAGCGTCAGGAAGGTCGGGTGGTAGATCGAGACCGGCGTCTCCTCCTCGTCGCCGGTCATGCCCTGGCCCAGCGAGAAGAGCAGCACCGCGAGGGTGACGACCGACGAGACCAGGAGCATCAGTGCCGCCAGCCGGTCGGCGACCAGCGCGATCCCGAGGTCGACCCAGCCGCCCAGCCAGAGCACCTGCGGCCCCTGCGCGTCGGCGGCCCACAGCAGCACCGAGGCCACCACCACCACGGCGACCAGGACCACGACGCTGACCGTGCGCTGGGCGCGCGGGAAGCGGGAGAGCATCAGAGCGGCCCCGGTGCCGAGCAGCGGCAGCACGACGGGAAGGGGCACGAGGGCGCTGTAGTCGTTCACGGGCCCCCCTCGCGGGGGCGGGACTGCCCGTGGTCGCCGTCGTCCTCGGTGCCGTCGGGCACCTCGGTGTTGTCGTCGGGCTCGTCCTGCGAGCGGGTGGTCAGGCCGTAGCTGTCGGAGGTGGCGTCGTCGATCGCGAGGCGTCGGATGGCGGCGTCCTCGATGTCGTCCTGCACGTCGTCGTGCTGGTTGAGCTGCCAGCTGCGGTGGGCCATCGCGAGCACGAAGGCGACGGTGCCCAGGGTGATGACGATCGCGGTGAGGATGAGCGCCTGGGGCAGCGGGTCGGCCATGTCGGCGGGCTCGGCGGAGCCGTAGAACGCCGACTCCCCCGCCGGGCCACTGGCCGCGAGCAGGGCGAGGTTGACGCCGTTGCTGAGCAGCAGCAGGCCGACGAGCACGCGGGTCAGGCTGCGCTCGAGCATGAGGTAGACGCCCGCGCCGCACAGCACCGCCGTGGTCGCCACGAGGACGAGGTTGACCTCCATCAGGACCCCACCCCCTGCTCGGCGGCGTCTGAGACGTGTGAGGCATCGGAGGCGTCGGCGGCGTCGGCGGCCTCGCGCTCGGCCCGCAGGATCTGCCGGTCGAGGCGCGAGCCGAAGGTGCGCAGCAGGTCGAGCACCAGGCCCACGACGACGAGGTAGACGCCGATGTCGAAGCCGACCGACGAGACGAGGTGCAGCTCGCCCCCGACCAGCGGGACGTCGACGTAGACGTCGGCGGTCTGCAGCACCGAGCCGCCGAAGGCGACCGGGCCGAGGCCCGACAGCGCCGCCACGAAGAGGCCGGTGCCGATCAGCACGCCGGCGTCGACCGGGGCGGCCTCGTCGAGCTCGTAGCGCCCACCCGCCAGGTAGCGGACCATCAGCGCGAGACCCGCGACCATGCCGGCCGCGAACCCGCCGCCGGGCAGGTTGTGGCCGGCGAGGAGCAGGTAGACCGAGAACACCATGATGGTGTGGAACACCAGTCGGGTGACCACCTCGAAGATGATCGAGCGCCGGTCGGGGCTCAGCGTGCGCGGGCCCGGCAACCACACCCGTCGTCCCGGGCCGGTCGCCTGCTTCTCGACGCCCTCGGGGTACGGGATGTCGAAGACCCGGCGGATAGAGGTCGAGCGCGAGTCGAGGAAGATCAGGCTGGCCACGCCGGTGGCGGCGACGACCAGCACCGAGATCTCGCCGAAGGTGTCCCAGGCGCGGATGTCGACGAGGGTCACGTTGACGACGTTGCGGCCGTAGCCGAACTCGTAGGCCATCTCGGCGAAGGCGGCCGAGATCGGTGTGGCCGCGCGGTCGCTGCCGGCGACGAGCAGGAAGCCGGCGACGGCGACGCCGACACCCGCGGCGAGCGCCATGCGGCCGAAGCGGGTGACCCGCAGCGGGCGGTCGGTGAAGTAGTCGGGCAGGCGTCGCAGCACCAGCACGAACACCACGAGCGTGACGGTCTCGACGAGCACCTGGGTCAGCGCGATGTCGGGCGCGCCGTGCAGCAGGAAGAGCACCGCGCAGCCGTAGCCGCAGACGCCGGCGAGCACCACGGCGCGCAGCCGGCGTCGGGAGCGCACCGTCATGACGGCGGCGGCGACCATCACCAGCGCCACGAGCAGCTGCGCGGGGCGGTCCCAGAGCCGCACCGCGAGCGGCTCCTCGCGGGTGACCAGCCCGACGACGAGCACCGAGCCGGGCACCGCCAGCATCACGCCGAGGATGATCGCGAGGTAGAACGACACCGAGCCGCGCTGGAAGGCACCGGTGACCTCCACCGCCGACCGGTCCACGGCCCGCATCGCGTAGCGGTAGGCCCCCTCGGCGCTGACCGGTGGTGCCAGCCGGTGCTGCAGCCGGCAGACGAGGTCGTTGGCGCGGAAGAGCAGCGCACCGCCGACGACCGTGACCGCGGACAGCAGCAGCGGGAGCTCGAGGCCGTGCCACAGCGCGAGGTACTCGTCGTGGCCGCGGGCGGGGAGCGTGTCGGCGTACGGCGCGACCACGGCGGTCAGAGCCGCGCCGGCGAAGCCCAGCACGACCCCGAGGCCCGAGAGCAGCACCGGGGAGACCGCGAAGGGCGCGGCCAGCGGCTTCAGGGCGGTCGGCTCCACGCCGGACTTGTCCGCGAAGGTGCCCCACACCCACCGCGCGCTGTAGGCCGCGGTCAGCGCCGACCCGGCGACGAGCCCGAGGAGGACCAGCCAGCCCGCCCAGCCGGGCACGCCCGGGGTCTCGCCGTCGGCCAGCTCGAGCAGCGCGGCCCAGATCGTCTCCTTGCCGACGAAGCCGAGGAGCGGCGGCAGGCCGGCCATCGAGGCCGCCGCGAGCACGCCGGCGACCGCCAGCACGGGCAGCCGTCGACCGACGCCGGAGAGCCGGTGCAGGTCGCGGGTGCCGCTCAGCTTGTCGACGATGCCGACGACCATGAACAGCGTGGCCTTGAACAACGCGTGGGCGAGCAGCATGCCGACGCCGGCGAGGGCCGCGGTGCGGCTGCCGATCGCGAGCACCACGGTGAGGAAGCCGAGCTGGCTGACCGTGCCGTAGGCCAGCAGCAGCTTGATGTCGTTCTGCCGCAGCGCCCGCCAGCCGCCGGCGAGCATCGTCGAGGTGCCCAGGGTCAGCAGCACGAGGTGCCAGCCGGGCACCCCGGCGAAGGCCGGCGCGAGCAGGGCGACGAGGTAGAGGCCGGCCTTGACCATCGACGCGGCGTGCAGGTAGGCGCTCACCGGGGTCGGGGCCGCCATGGCGCCGGGCAGCCAGAAGTGGAAGGGCACCTGTGCCGACTTGCTCAGCGCCCCCACCAGGACGAGCAGGACCGCCACGGTCGTCGCGGGCCCGGAGGGCGGGTCGGCGAGGATCGAGGAGATCCGCAGGGTGCCGGCCTCGAGCCCGAGCAGCAGCATCCCGACGAACATGACCAGCCCGCCGAGCGTCGTGACGACGAGGGCCTGGATCGCGGCGAGGCGGCTCGAGCGAGACGTCGGCTCGAAGCCGATCAGCAGGAAGCTGAAGACGGTGGTGAGCTCCCAGAAGACGAACACGAGCAGCAGGTCGTCGGCGACGACGAGGCCGAGCATGGCGCCGACGAAGGCGGTGAAGCCGGCCGCGAACCCGCGCAGTCCCGGGGCGTCGCTGCGGAAGTACCACGCGCAGTAGGCCATGACGAGCACGCCGATGCCGCACACCACCAGCGTCATCAGCCACTGCAGCGCGCCGAGCGAGAAGGCGAGCTCGATGCCGAGAACCGGAACCCACGGGCGCACCTCGGCGACCCGGCCGCCGTCGAGCACCGTGCCGGTGTGGCCGAGCGCCCACACCACCGTCGCCAGCGGCGCGAGGGCGAGCGGGAGGAACGCCCGTGCTCCGAGCCGGCCGACCAGCACCGGCGCCACGCCGGCCGCGAGGACGTGGAGGGCGACGAGCGCGAGCAAGGACGGCCTCTCGGTCGACGGGGAGGTCGGCAGGGCGCATGACGTGACCACCGGCCCTGCGGACGATCCTAGTGGGCCGGGTGGGGTTCGCCCGACTCGGTCCTGCCGCGGCCGTCCGGCACCTACACTCACGGCCGGGAAGGGGGACCCATGCCACCGCACGGTCAGGGCGCGAGCGACGACGCTCGAGGGTTCCGTGCTGCTCACGTCGCCATCGCTGCGGTGGCCTACCTGGCCGCGCCGTACCTGGGCCTCGACGGGTTCGTCGACCCCCGCGTCTCGGAGGTGTGGCCGCTCGGCGGTGTCGGCTTCGTGCTGCTCATGACGCTGTGGGAGCTGCCCCGCCGGTGGTTCGCGTTGCTGCTCGTGGCCATGACCGGCCTCACCGCCGGCACCGCCCTCGCCTTCGGGTACGCCGTCCCGGAGGCGACGTGGACGGCCGTGACCGCGACCGCCCAGCCGCTGCTCATGGCCGTGCTGCTGCGGCGGTGGCTCGCGACCCCCGGGTGGCGCCCGGAGCGCCAGTCCGACATCGGGGCCTACCTCGGCGCGACCCTGCTCTCGACGACGCTGGTGGGCCTGGTCGCCGGCTACCCCCGGCTCGACCTCGCCGACCTCGACTCCGTGGTGCTTGTCTGGTGGGTGCTGCGCAGCTCGGTGTTCTGCTTCGTCGGCGCGCTGCTCTTCGCCGTGCTCTTCGCCCCGGCGCGACGCAGCCCGCTGCCCCCGGCGCGCTGGTGGAGCACGGCGCTCGTGGTGGCGGTCGCGGTGGCGTGCGTGGTGGGCACCTACCTCGACTCCACGCTGCCGCTGTCGTGGCTGCTGCTCCTGCCCAGCGTGTGGGCCGGCCTCGCCTTCACGGTGCGCGGCGCCGCCTGGGCCTCGCTGCTGGTCGCCCTGCTCGCCGCCGCCATGACCTACGTGCCCGGGCTGCGCTTCGGCTACGAGGGTCCGCTCCCCGCGGCGACCATCGTCGACCTGCTGGTCATGGCCAGCACCGGCTTCGCGCTGCTGCTGGCGCTGATGCGCGAGCAGCGCGCTGCGCTGATCGAGGAGCTGGCGCGCCGCGGGCGCGAGTCCGACGGCCGTCGCGAGCTGCTCAGCACGGTGCTCGACACCATGGCCGAGGGAGTGCTGCTGCTCGGGCGGAGCGGCCTGCGGGCCCACAACGCCGCGGCCCGGCAGCTGCTGGGCCGTCCGCTCCCCCGCGACCCCGACGTGGCGTGGACCGACCTGTTCCACGTCCGTGACGCCGACGGGCGGGCGATCGACGAGGAGGCGATGCGCGGGCTGCTGCGCCACCCGGGCCCCGAGCCGCACGAGCTGCAGCTCGAGGTCGACGGCCGCACCAGGGTCGTCGAGGTCGTGGTCACCCGGCTCGTCCACGAGCTCGACGACCGGGAGGACGACCACCCCCGGGCCGTGCTGCTGCGCGACGTCACCTCCCAGCGCGAGCGCCTGCGCGAGCTCGGCGACTTCGCCGGCCTGGTGGCGCACGACCTGCGCGGGCCGCTGACCGTGCTCGACGGCTGGCTCGAGCTGGCGGTCGAGCCCGACGCGTCCCCGGAGGAGGCCGAGGCCGCGCTGGTGCGCGCACGCGAGGCGAGCGTGCGGATGCGCCAGGTCATCGAGGACTGGCTCTCCTACACCGTGCTGCAGCACGGCCAGCCCGACCCCGAGCCCGTGGCGCTCGCCGAGGCGGCCGCCGCCCTGGTCGAGAGCCGCCGCACCCACGCCGACGGGACGAGCGGGCCGCGGATCCACCTGCGGCTGGACCACGTCGTCCACGCCGACCCCGGGCTGCTGCGCCAGCTCCTCGACAACCTCGTCGACAACGCCGTGAAGTACACCGCGGCCGACCAGCAGCCCGTCGTGCGGCTCAGCTCCTTCGACGACCACGAGCCGGGCTGGGTGCGGGTCGAGGTCAGCGACGAGGGCATCGGGATCCCCGAGGGCCAGGAGGAGGCGATCTTCGAGGAGTTCCACCGCGGCCCCGACGAGGGGCGCAGCCGCGGCACCGGCCTGGGGCTGTCGCTGACGCGCCGCATCGTGGCGATGCACGGCGGGCGGATGTCGGCGCGCCGCAACGACGGCGCCGGCTCGACCTTCAGCTTCACGCTGCCGGCCGCCTGACCACCGGCACCGGGCTCAGCGGCCCCGGACGCCCCAGCCGGCGCCGCGTCCGCGCACCGCGATGTTCTGCAGCAGCCCGATGGCCATCATCGTGGCGAACATCGACGAGCCGCCGTAGGAGACCAGCGGCAGCGGCACGCCGGTCACCGGCATGATGCCCAGGCACATCCCGATGTTCTGGAAGGTCTGGAACGCGAACCACGACGCGATGCCGGCCGCGGCCACGCGGCCGAACATGTCGTCGGCCCTCCGGGCCACGAGCAGCGCACGCCACAGCAGCACGCCGAAGAGCACGATGAGCAGCCCGGCCCCGACGAGGCCGAGCTCCTCGCCCGCCACGGTGAACACGAAGTCGGTGTGCTGCTCGGGCACGAAGCGCGAGCGCGTCTGCGACCCGTCGAACAGACCCTGGCCGAACAGCCCGCCGTTGCCGATCGCGATCCGTGCCTGCGTGGTGTTGTAGCCCGCACCCAGCGGGTCGAGGTCGGGGTCGATGAAGGCCAGGAAGCGGTGCAGCTGGTAGGTCTTCAGCAGCCCCAGGGCGATCACCAGGCCGGCCAGGGCGACGCCGCCCCCGACCAGCGCGGCCAGCCAGCGCCGCGGCACGCCGGCCACGGCCAGCACGGCGAACACGGTGGCCGAGAGCACGAGCATGGTGCCGAGGTCGGGCTGGGCGATGATCAGCACCGCCGGGACGCCGGCGATCGCCCCCATGAGGGCGACGTCGACGAGACCGACGCGTCGCTGGCGCGAGTTCTCGACGCGTTCCGCCACGACCATGGCCATCATCGTGACCACGGCCAGCTTGGCGAACTCGGCCGGCTGGATCGACAGCCCGCCGATGACCAGCCACGAGCGGGAGCCGTTGATGGTCGAGCCCATCACCAGGACCAGCAGCAGGCCGAGGACGGAGCCGGCGTACACCAGGGGCGCCAGGATGCGCACCCACCGGTGGTCGACGGCGAAGACCGCCAGGGCGAGCACCAGCCCGATGGCGACGTTGACGAGGTGGCGGTGCAGGTAGGCGGTGGAGTCGCCGCCGACGAGCAGCTCGTTGGTGGCGGTGGCCGACCACACCAGCAGGGTGCCGATGAGCGTGATCGCGCCGGCCGCGCCGAGCATCGTCCAGTCGAGCGGCGGGACCACGACGCGGCTGCGGGAGACCGACAGGCGCTGCAGGGGCAGGACGGTCATCGCTCGACCTCCTCCTCGCGGGCGGGGGGCAGGATCGAGCCGTCCTCGGCGAAGGTGGGCAGCGCCTCCGGCGGGCGGGTGCCGGCGATGGCGGCCCTGCCGGGCACGACGCGGTCGCCCTGGACGCCGTAGAGCGACTCCCAGATCTTGCGGATCGCCGGGCCGGAGGTGCCGGAGCCGGTCCCGCCCTGGCTGACCATCATCACCACGGCGTAGTCGTCGTTGTAGGAGGCGACCCACGAGGTGCTCTGCTTGCCGTAGACCTCGGCGGAGCCGGTCTTGGAGCGCACCTTCACCTGCTCGTTGGGGAAGCCCTCCATCCGCCAGGCCATGGTGCCCTCGGTGGTCACCCGCGCGAGCGCGTCGTCGATGTAGGACAGCACGTCCTCGCGGACGGGCAGCCGGGCCTGCACCTTCGGCGCGATCTCCCGCACCTGCTCGCCGTCGGGGCTGACGACGGCCTTGGCCACGCGCGGCTCGTAGAGCACCCCGCCGTTGCCGAGGGCGGCGTACCCACGGGCGAGCTGGAGCGGCGTCACGACGGTGTCGCCCTGGCCGATCGAGAAGTTGACCGCGTCGGTGACGCGGTACTCGTTGCCGATCTGGCAGAACTCGCGGGCGAAGCGGTGCTGGAAGTCCTCACCGGGCTCCTCGCCGAGCTCGCAGTAGTAGTCCTTCATCTGCTCGTAGTAGGCCTTCTTCCAGCGACGGTCGGCGATGCGGCCGCTCGCCTCGCTGGGCAGGTCGACGCCCGTGGTCGTGCCGAAGCCGAACGTCTTGGCCATCGACACCAGGGGGTCCTCGGCCTTCACGTCGCTCGGGTCGCTGCCGTACTTCTGCCACTCGTCGAAGCCGATGCGGTAGAAGAACGTGTTGCAGGAGACCTCGAGCGCCTTGGCGAAGTCGATGTAGCCGTGCGAGGCCGACTCCATGTTCTTGAAGGCGCGGTTGCCGACCTGGAAGCTCGAGGAGCACGGGAGCACCGTGCCGGGCCCGTAGCCGTCCATCATCGCGCCGGCCGTCACGAAGGGCTTCCAGGTGGAGCCGGGGGCGAACTGGCCCTGGGTGGCGCGGCTGAGCAGCGGCGTGCCGGCCTCCTCGGAGTACAACCGGTCGAGCTGCGCCTGCTTGATGCCACCCGACCAAACGGTCGGGTCGTAGGTGGGCTGGCTCGCGATCGCGACGATGCGCCCGGTGCGCACGTCGAGCACGACGGCGGCGCCGCTGTCGGCGACGAAGGTGCGCCCCGTGACGGGGTCGACGGTGCCGCGCGCGGTCGAGATCGTGCCGGCCAGCTGCTTCTCCACCACCGACTGCACCTTGGCGTCGATCGAGGTGACCAGGGTGCTGCCGGGGACGGCCTCGACCTCGCCCGACTCACCGAGCACGCGACCCTGGGAGTCGACCGTGACCTGGGTGTAGCCCGGGGTGCCGCGCAGCTCGGCGTCGTAGGACTTCTCGACGCCGGAGCGACCGACCACGGAGGCGCCGTTGACGGAGGTGTCGCCGTCGGCCTCGGCCTCCTCGAGCTCGCCGCCGGTGATGGGGCTGAGGTAGCCCAGCACGTGGGCGGCGTTGATGCCGTAGGGCGCGGGGTAGGCGCGGACGTTCTCCTGCTGGGCGAGCACCCCGGGGAACTCCTCGGTGCGCTCGAGCAGCTTGACCGCGACGTCCTGGTCGACGTCGGTGGCCACCGGCACGGGCTGGTAAGGCGAGCCGTTCCAGCAGGTGCCGGCGACCGAGCCCTCCTGGCCGCAGAGCACCATGCGGGCCTCGATGGTGTCGACGTCGACGTCGACCACGCGGGCCAGCCGGCGCAGCACGGCCTCGCGACGCTCCTCGTCGAGCTTGCCGACGAGGGTGCGGTCGACCGTGACGACCCAGCTGCTGCGGTTGGCGACCAGCGGGCGGCCCATGTCGTCGACGACGAGTCCGCGGGCGGGCTGCACGACGACGTCGCGCACCGACTGCTCGGCAGCGGCGGCCTGGTAGCCCTCGCCGGTGAGCACCTGCATGTACCAGAGCCGGGCGAAGAGGGTGACGAAGAGCGAGAGCACCAGGGCCTGCACGACGAACAGGCGCAGCCTGCTCTTCTCGGAGGCGTGGCGACGGATGAGGACGGCGGCCATGGACCTAGGCGGCCAACTCGTGGCTGACGGGGCGCTCGAAGACGGGCAGCAGCAGCGGCACCACCACGGGGGCGACCACGACGTCCCACAGCAGCGCGATCAGCACGACCTGCAGCAGCTGGCCGGGCGGCAGCGTGAGGTCGCCGAGCACCAGCCCGGTCAGCGCGAACAGCGAGGAGGCGACGAAGGAGCAGACGGCGACGAGCCCGACCACGGCGAGCGGGGAGTCACGGACCTCCGAGCGGACCCGTCCGGCCAGGGCCGCCGCGACGACGAAGGCCAGTGCCCACTGCCCCACGACGTGGTCGGCGGGCGGCGCGAGGTCGAGCAGCAGGCCGGCCACGAGGGCGACCACGGCGCCGTAGCCGGGCCCGCGCACCACGCTGGCCGCCACCACCACGAGCAGCACCAGGTTGGGCACGACGCCGTTGACAGCGACGACAGGCAGCGCGGCGACCTGGAGCACCACGGCCAGGACGACGACGACGGACGCCAGCAGCAGTCGGGTCAGGTGGCTCATCGCTCGCCCTTCGTGCCGTTGAGGACGACGCGGTCGCCCTCGGTGTCGCCGGGGACCACGACGCCGACGACGTCGAGGGAGGTGAAGTCGACGTAGGGGTCGATGACGGCCTGCTTGGACAGCTCGCGCGGCGTCGAGAACACCGACTCGACCGTGCCGATCGGGATGCCCGAGACGTAGGGTCGTCCGCCCTGGCTGCCCCACGTGACGACGACGTCGCCCTTGGCGGGGGTCACGGTGTTGTCGGCGAGGTCGAGGTCGAGGCGGCTGCGGGCGTCGGTGACGCCGCGGCCGCGCAGGAAGCCGATCTCCTGGTTGGATCCGAGACGGGCGCCGACGACCGACTCGGTGTCGACCACCAGCAGGACGGTGGCGGTCGAGCGGGTGACCTCGACGACGCGGCCCACGAGGCCGTCGTTGTTGAGCACGGTCATGTCGCGGCGCAGGCCCGAGCTGCTGCCGGCGTCGATGGTGACCGTGCGCGAGAACGACTGCATCGGGCCCATGGCCACGACGCGGGCCGCCACGAGGGAGTAGCCGGTCTCGTTGGCCTTGGTCATCAGCCCGTCGAGCTCGGCGAGCCGGTTGCGGTCGAGCGGCAGCTGGTCGGCCTGCGCGCGGAGCCGGGAGTTCTCCGAGCTCAGCGTCGCGACCTCGTCGCGCAGGTCGCGGTTGCTGCTCATGTAGCCCGCCGCCTCGCGCAGCGGGCGGGTGGCGACGGCGGTCGCCGACTCGACCGGGCCGACGACGTCGCCGACGACGTCGCGAGCCAGCGAGAACGGCGCCTGCGCCTGGCCGCTGGCGTCGAGGGTCAGCACCACGACCGACGCGGTGAGCATCGCACCCACCACCCGGCCCGAGCCGCGCTTGCGCTGGCGCCCGAAGCCGCCGCGCTCGTGCGCGCGCACCACCGGGCGCGACGTCGATGCGCCGCGGCGGAGTCGTCGTACGGCCACGGCCTAGCGCCCCCGGTCCGCGACGAGGACCTGCTGCAGCGCCTCGAACTCCTCGATGCACTTGCCGGCCCCGTGGGCCACCGAGGTGAGCGGGTCGGCCGCGATGTGCACCGGCATGCCGGTCTCGTGGCGGATCCGCTCGTCGAGACCGAGCAGCAGCGCGCCGCCGCCGGTCAGCACGATGCCGCGGTCCATGATGTCGCCGGCGAGCTCGGGCGGGGTCTGGTCGAGGGTGGTGCGCACCGCGTCGACGATGCTGTGCAGCTGCTCCTCGATGGCCCGGCGGATCTCGGGGCTGGAGACGGTGACCGTGCGCGGGAGGCCCGAGACCATGTCGCGACCCCGGACCTCGGCCTGGCGCTCCTGGGCCAGCGGGAAGGCCGAGCCGAGGGTCATCTTGATCTCCTCGGCGGTGCGCTCCCCCAGCATCAGGGAGTGCTCCTTCTTCATGTAGGCCACGATCGCGTGGTCGAGCTCGTCGCCGGCCGTGCGCACGCTGAGGGTGGTGACGATGCCGCCGAGGGAGATGACGGCGACCTCGGTGGTGCCGCCGCCGACGTCGACGACCATGTTGCCGGTCGCCTCGTGCACGGGCAGCCCGGCGCCGATCGCGGCGGCCATCGGCTCCTCGATGATGTAGACCCGCCGGCCGCCGGCCTGGTAGCCGGCCTCCTTGACGGCACGCTGCTCGACGGCCGTGACACCGCTCGGCACGCAGATGATCATGCGGGGCTTGGCGAAGTAGCGGCGCTTGTGCACCTGCTGGATGAAGAAGCGCAGCATCTCCTCGGTCGCGTCGAGGTCGGCGATGACACCGTCCTTGAGCGGTCGGATCGCGGCGATGCCGTCGGGGGTGCGCCCGACCATGCGCTTGGCCTCGTGGCCGACCGCGAGCACCTCGTGGGTCTGCTCGTTCATCGCCACGACGGAGGGCTCGTCGACGAGCACGCCACGACCGCGGACGTAGACCAGGGTGTTGGCGGTTCCAAGGTCGACGGCCATGTCGCGGCCGATGAGACTGCCTGCCATGTGAACGCCTCGCTGCGTCGAGAGCCGGGGAAGCGACGGGGCGCGCACCCCACCGTGAGGCGAGGCTATGAGCCGGGTGGGCCGGGGCTGCGCCGACACGCCGCCCGGTCAGCGGTGGTTCGCCGCAGGTCAGCCGGTCGGCAGGGCGCGCAGGTAGCGCGGGGGGCGGCGCACGTCGGTGGCCCGCTCCCAGGCGCGGCCGAGAGCCAGCAGCGTGGGCTCGCTCCACCGCGGACCGAACAGGCTCATGCCCACCGGGAGGCCCTCGACGTAGCCGGCCGGGACCGTGAGGTTGGGGTAGCCCGCGACGGCCGCCGGGGTCGAGGAGCCGAGCAGGAAGTGGTCGCCGTTGACGAGGTCGGTCGGCCACGCCGGGCTGTTCGTCGGGGCGAGGATCGCGTCGAGGTCGTGCGCGGCGACCGTCTCGTCGATCGCGCGCTGCCCGGTCGTGGTGGCCCGCTCACGGGCCGCCCGGTAGTCGGGGTCGCTCAGGGGCCCGCGCCGCTGGGCGCTCTCGAAGGTCTCCTGACCGAACCACCGCAGCTCGCGCCGGGCGTTCGCCTCGTTGAAGGCGATCAGGTCGGCGAGGGACTTCGGGAACCGCGGCGCGGTGGTCCGCAGGTAGTCGGCGATCGCGGCCTTGAACTCCGTCTCGAGCGCGACCGTCTCGGGCTCGTACGCCGCCTCGACGTCGACCTCGACGTCGACGACGGCCGCCCCGAGGCGCTCGAGCCGGGCCACGGCGCGCTCCATCACCCGCTCGGTCTCGGGCGAGGCACCCGCCGAGGCGTCCCAGTAGCCGATGCGGGCACCGCGGAGGGAGGCCCGGCCGAGGTCGGCGGTGTAGTCGTCAGCCACCTCCCCCACCTGGTCGGCCGTGGCGTCGTCGTCGGGGTCGACGCCGGTCAGCGCCCCCAGCACGACCGCCGCGTCGGTGACGTTGCGGGTGATGGGGCCGGCGGTGTCCTGCTCGGGGCTGATCGGCACGATGCCGGTGCGGCTGGCCAGGCCCAGCGTGGGCTTGAGCCCGACGACGCCGTTCTGGCCCGCCGGGCACACGATGGAGCCGTCGGTCTCGGTGCCGAGGGTGACCGTCGCCAGCGAGGCGGCCGCGGCAGCGCCGCTGCCGGAGCTCGAGCCGCACGGGTTGCGGTCGAGCACGTAGGGGTTGGAGGTCTGCCCGCCGACGGCGCTCCAGCCGCTCGACGACTGGGCGCCGCGGAAGTTGGCCCACTCCGACAGGTTGGTCTTGCCGATCACGACGGCCCCGGCCGCCTCGAGGCGGCGCACGACGAACGCGTCGGGCGGCGTGCTGCCGCGCAGCGCCAGGGACCCCGCCGTCGTCGGCATGCCGTCGGTGCCGATGTTGTCCTTGACCAGCACGGGGATGCCGAGCAGCGGGCGGTCGTCGGTGTCGGCGCCGCGGGCACGGGCCCGGTCGGCGGCGCGGGCCTTGGCCACCGCCCGCCGGTCGACGGTGACCACGGCGTCGAGCCGGCGGTCGAGCCGGGCGATGCGGTCGAGGTAGAATCGGGTCAGGCGCACCGAGCTCAGCCGCCCGCCGTCCATGGCCCGCTGCAACCGCGGGATGGTGGCGCGGTCGACGTCGATGCCCGCGACCACGGTCGAGCCGCCCGGACGTGGCCCGGGCGCCGCCTGCGCCGGGCTGGGCGAGGGGCCCGTCACCGGGGCGACGAGCAGGGTGGAGGCGAGGGCGGCGGTGCCGAGCAGCGCGCCGGTACGGGTCCCGAGAGGCATGTACCACCTCACCCCGGCCCGGCGACGCCGGTCAAGGGATCAGAGGTCGGGGAACCACAGCGCGATCTCGCGCTCGGCCGACTCGGGGCTGTCGGAGCCGTGCACGAGGTTCTCGCGGTTGGACAGCGAGAGGTCGCCGCGGATGGTGCCGGGGGCGGCCTTGCGGCCGTCGGTGGCGCCGTTGAGCGCCCGCACCACCTCGATCGCCTCGTCGCCCTCGAGCACAGCGGCGACCAGCGGTCCGCTGGTGACGAAGTCGCGCAGCGGCGGGTAGAAGTCGCGCTCGACGTGCTCGGCGTAGTGGCGGTCGGCCTGCGCGGCGTCGATGTGGCGGAGCTCGAGGGCGACCAGGCTCAGGCCCTTGGCCTCGAAGCGGCCGAGCACCTCGCCGACGAGGCCCCGCCGCACGGCGTCGGGCTTGAGCAGGACCAGGGTGCGCTGCGACATGGCGGCAACCTACCGCCCTACGCGGTCCCCTCCGGGGGCCGGCCGGGGAAGTTGCCGGTGCGGGTCCACTCCGCCCGTTCGCGCTCGATCTTGGCCCCGAGGAGGTACGCCGTCGCCCACAGCGCCAGGAAGACCACGCCGAGGGTCACCATCACCGGCACGAGCAGGCCGACGGCGATGCTCGCGACCTGCAGCACCCAGCCGAGGGCGTAGGCCCAGCGGAAGCGCAGCAGCCCGGCGAGCAGGATCGCTGCCACGGCGAGGCCGATCCCGAGCGCGACGGCGCGCCCGGTCGGCACGTCGGCGACGGTGATGAGCACCGGCGTCGTGAGCGCGAGCACCAGGGCCTGCATGGTGAGGATCGCGGCGCAGAGTCGGCGCTGCATCAGACGGGCTCCCTCGTCAGCAGCGCCCGGGCCTCGCCCACCGTGACCACCGAGCCGGTGACCAGCACGCCGCCGGAGCCGATGGCCTCGCCGAGCGCTCCACCGGCCTCGGCCAGGGCCGCGGCCTGGTCGACCGCGTCGGCCAGCGTGGCGGTCTCGCTGACGCGGTCCTGGCCGAAGATGCCCCGGGCCACCTCGGCCAGCTCGGCGACCGGCAGCGACCGGTCGCTGCTGTTGCGCGTGCACACGACGTGGGCCAGCTGCGGCTCCAGCGCGGCCAGCAGCCCCTCGGCGTCCTTGTCCTCCATCACCGCCACCACCCCCACGAGCGGGTTGAAGGTGAAGGAGTCGTCGAGCGCCTCGACCAGGGCCTCGGCACCGTGCGGGTTGTGGGCCGCGTCGAGCACGATCGTGGGCGAGCGACGCACGATCTCGAGCCGCCCGGGCGAGGTCACCTCGGCGAACGCCTGCTCCACGGCCTCGGCGTCGAGGGGGTCCTCGCCCCCGACGAGGGCCTCGACCGCCGCGAGCGCGAGCGCGGCGTTGTGAGCCTGGTGGGCGCCGTAGAGCGGCAGGAAGACGTCGTCGTAGGAGCCGCGCAGCCCCTGCAGCGACACCACCTGGCCGCCGACGGCCGGGGTGCGGCGGGCGACGCCGAAGCCGACGCCCTCCAGCTCGAGGGTCGCGCCGACCTCCTGGCAGCGCTGGGCCAGCACCTCGGCGACGCCGGGCAGCTGCACGGCGCTGACGACGCGGGAGCCGGGCTTGACGATGCCGACCTTCTCCAGCGCCACCTGCTCGGGGGTGTCACCGAGGTAGCGGGCGTGGTCGACCGCGACCGGCGTCAGCACCGCCACGGTCGCGTCGGCCACGTTGGTGGCGTCCCAGGCGCCTCCCATGCCCACCTCGACCACGGCGACGTCGACGGGGGCGTCGGCGAAGGCGGCGTACGCCATGCCGACGACGGTCTCGAAGAACGACAGCGGGTGGGGCCGGTCGGCGTCGACGAGGTGGGTGTACGGGGCGACGTCGTTGAAGGCGCCCACGAACGCATCCTCGCTCATCGGCTCGCCGTCGAGCACGATGCGCTCGGTCATCGACTGCAGGTGAGGGCTGGTGAACCGGCCCGTGCGCAGCCCGAGGGTGATGAGCAGCCGCTCCACCATGCGTGCGGTCGAGGTCTTGCCGTTGGTGCCGGTGAGGTGCACCACCGGGTAGCCGCGCTGCGGCTCGCCCAGCAGCTCGCAGAACGCCCGCTCGCGGTCGAGGGTCGGCTCGAGCCTGGTCTCGGGCCAGCGGCTGAGGAGGGCGTCCTCCACCTCGGCGTAGGTCTCTGCCGGTCGTGGGGCGGGGCGCGCCTGCGGAGCATCAGTCATGGCCCCTCGAGTCTAGGAGCAGGTCGACCATGTCCGTGACGGGCTCGAAGCCCAGCCGCTCGTAGAGCCGGTTCGACACCGGGTTGGCCTGGTCGGTGAACAGGCACACCTCGGCGCCCTGCGCGGCGAGCCGTTCCGCCAGGGCCGCCACGGCTGCCCCGGCGTACCCGCGCCCGCGCAGCGGCGCCGGGGTGTGCACCGGCGCGATGCGCGCCACGCCCTCGGCCGGCGGGTTTGCGCCGAGGACGTGGACCGGCTCGCCGTCCTCCCACCACCACAGCCGGTCCTCGCGGACGCGCAGCAGCACCTCGCGGGGGTCGGTCGGCGACCCTGCCCGGGGCTCGCGTCCCGCCTGCACCTCGACGTCGCGGTGGAAGTCGTCGAGCCACGCGGCAGCGAGGTCGACCTCGTCGGGCCGCACGGGCCGCAGGCCTCCGGGCACACCGGCGGGCGGGCGCAGCCGCCCGAGCCGGTGCAGCCGCGTGCGCATCGCCACGGCGACGCGTCGGCCGGCGAGCGCGGCGTACTCCTCGGCGAGGTGGTGGGCCAACGGCTCCACGCCGTTGACGGCGCCCACGTCCTCGCCGCGCGCGTGCAGCAGCTGGGCGAGGGCCCGGAGGTCGCGCTCGGGGGTGGCGAGCACGAAGAGCGGGTGCGGCGGACGCTCCGCGGCGCGCATCACCATCCCGACCGGGTCGTCGCCCTCGTGGACGATCGCGAACCAGTACGGCCGCCCGGCCGGTGCGGGCTCCCCGGCCTCGCGACGCCGCACGTCGCGCCGCAGGGTGGTGGCCACGACGCTGCTGCGCAGCGGGTCGCGACGCAGCAGGGGCGTGGCGAGCGCCAGCGCCTCGGCGGGGTCGTCGGTCAGGTGGAGCGCGGCCATGCCCGAGCCTCACCGGCCCCGGCCCGCGCTGTCCAGCGACTTCCCGGGAACTGGTTCGCGACCAGCGTGGGGCCCTCCGTATCGTTCGCGCCATGACTGACGCCCCTCGCGACGAGCAGACCACGTCCGGCACGACGACCGCCCCCGCCGCGGTCGTCGTACCCGACAAGGTCGCGCTGGAGGGGCTGGAGGAGCGGTGGTCGCAGGCCTGGAAGGACGCCGACACCTACGCCTTCGACCGCACCCGGCCGCGCGAGGAGGTCTACTCGATCGACACCCCGCCGCCCACCGTCAGCGGCAGCCTCCACGTCGGGCACGTCTTCTCCTACACCCACACCGACCTCGTCGCACGCTTCCAGCGCATGCGCGGCAAGGCGGTCTTCTACCCGATGGGCTGGGACGACAACGGCCTGCCGACCGAGCGTCGCGTCCAGAACTACTTCGGCGTGCGCTGCGACCCCTCGCTGCCCCACGACCCCGACTTCGTCCCGCCCGAGAAGCCCGACCCCAAGCGGCAGGTCGCGGTCAGCCGACCCAACTTCGTCGCGCTGTGCGAGCAGCTGGTCGAGGAGGACGAGCAGGTCTTCGAGGCGCTGTGGCGCCGGCTCGGGCTCTCGGTCGACTGGAGCCAGACCTACACCACCATCGGCCGCACCGCGCAGACCGTGAGCCAGCGGGCCTTCCTGCGCAACTTCGCCCGTGGCGAGGCCTACCTGCAGGAGGCCCCCACGCTGTGGGACGTCACCTTCCAGACCGCCGTCGCGCAGGCCGAGCTCGAGGCGCGCGAGTACGCCGGCGCCTACCACCGCGTCGCCTACCACGGCGCCGACGGCCCGATCTTCGTCGAGACCACCCGCCCCGAGCTCATCCCCTCGGTCGTGGCGCTCGTCGCCCACCCCGACGACGAGCGCTACCAGCCGCTGTTCGGCACCACCGTCACCTCGCCCGTCTTCGGCGTCGAGGTCCCGGTGCTCGCCCACCCCGCGGCCGAGCCCGACAAGGGCGCCGGCATCGCGATGTGCTGCACCTTCGGCGACCTCACCGACGTCCAGTGGTGGCGCGAGCTGCAGCTGCCCGTCCGCACGGTCGTCGGCCGCGACGGCCGGCTCGCGCGCGAGACCCCCGACTGGCTGCAGCAGGCCGACGCGGCGTACCAGGAGCTCGCAGGCAAGACCGTCTTCAGCGCCCGGGAGGCGATGGTCTCGCTGCTGCGCGGGAGCGGCGACCTCGACGGCGAGCCGAAGGCCACCCAGCGCATGGCGAACTTCTACGAGAAGGGCGACAAGCCGCTGGAGATCGTCGCGACGCGCCAGTGGTACCTCACCAACGGCGGCCGCGACGCCGACCTGCGACGCGAGCTCGTGGAGCGCGGCACCGAGATCGACTTCGTCCCGGCGCACATGCGCCACCGCTACACCAACTGGATCGAGGGCCTCAACGGCGACTGGCTGATCTCGCGCCAGCGCTTCTTCGGCATCCCGTTCCCCGTCTGGTACCCCCTCGACGACGAGGGCCAGCCCGACCACGCCCACCCGCTGATGCCGCGCGAGGACCAGCTGCCCGTCGATCCCTCGACACAGGCGCCCTCGGGCTACTCGGAGGACCAGCGCGGCCGGCCGGGCGGGTTCGTCGGCGACCCCGACGTGATGGACACCTGGGCCACCTCGTCGCTGACCCCGCAGCTGGTCTGCGGCTGGGAGCGCGACGACGACCTGTTCAGCCGCACCTTCCCGATAGACCTGCGCCCGCAGGCCCACGACATCATCCGCACCTGGCTGTTCTCGACCGTGGTCCGCGCGCACCACGAGAACGGCACGGTGCCGTGGCACCACGCCGCGATCTCGGGCTTCGTGGTCGACCCCGACCGCAAGAAGATGTCGAAGTCCAAGGGCAACGTCGTCGTCCCGACGGACATCCTGGAGCGCTACGGTGCCGACGCTGTTCGCTGGCGTGCTGCCATGGCCCGGCCCGGCCTCGACTCCCCCTTCGACGAGACCCAGATGAAGGTCGGTCGTCGGCTCGCGATGAAGGTCCTCAACGTCGCGAAGTTCGTCATCGGCAGCGTGGGCGCCACCGAGGTCGGTGCCGACGCGGTCACGGAGCCGCTCGACCGCTCGCTGCTGACCCGCCTGACCCGCACGGTCGACGAGGCGACCGCCGCCTTCGAGGCCTACGACTACACCACGGCCCTCGAGGTCAGCGAGCGCTTCTTCTGGGACTTCTGCGACGACTACGTCGAGCTGGTCAAGGAGCGTGCGTACGCCGACGGCGATGCCGCGGGCGCCGCCTCGGCCCGCGCGGCCCTCGCCACGGCCCTGCACGTGCAGCTGCGGCTGCTCGCGCCCTTCCTGCCCTACGCGACCGAGGAGGTCTGGTCGTGGTGGCAGCAGGGCTCGGTGCACCACGCCGCCTGGCCCGTCGCCGACGAGCTCGGCGAGGCCGGCACCGCGGGTGACCCCGCCGTGGTCACCGTCGCGGCCGCGGTCCTCGCCGGCCTGCGGGGGGCCAAGTCGACCGCCAAGGTCGGCATGCGCACCCCGGTCGTCGCGGGCACGGTCACCGGCTCGGCCGCGACCGTCGCCGCCGTGCGGGCGGTGGAGCGCGACCTGCGCGCCGCCGGGGTCGTCACCGGTGCCCTCGACCTGGTCGAGGCCGACGGCGAGGCCGGTCCGCGGGTCGAGGTCGAGCTGGGCGACCCGCCGCCCAGGCGCTGAGCGGGAGCTGATCGGGCGGGGCTAGTCGCCCTCGCCCCTCCGGGTCGGCCGCGGCCGCGACTGCGCCGTGCGCAGACCGCCCGGCAGGGTGCCATTCTCGCACCCCTGGCCGGGGTGCTCCGGTGCAGGCTCCGGCGCCGGCTCGGGTGCCGGTGCAGGCTCGGGTGCCGGAGCTGGCTCGGGTGCCGGAGCAGGCTCGGGTGCCGGAGCAGGCGCAGGCTCCGGTGCGGGAGCGGGAGCGGGCTGCTCGACGGGCGGCGCGGGCTCGGACGGCTCCGCGGGCTCGGACGGCTCCGCGGGCTCGGACGGCTCCGCGGGCTCGGACGGCTCCGCGGGCTCGGACGGCTCCGCGGGCTC
>NZ_BAAHAA010000020.1:56241-75566 GCF_054777915.1 Nocardioides marmoraquaticus
CGCGGGCTCGGACGGCTCCGCGGGCTCGGACGGCTCCGCGGGCTCGGACGGCTCCGCGGGCTCGGACGGCTCCGCGGGCTCGGACGGCTCCGCGGGCTTGGACGGCTCCGCAGGGGTCGACGGCGTGGGCGCGGTCGTCGGACCACCCGCTCCGGGCCGGACCGGACCGGGACGGGGTCCGGTGGTGACGCCACTGGTCGGGGCCGCGGTCGGGGAGGCCACGGGGGGCTGCGGCTCGCCGCCGCTGCCACCGTCGCTGCCGGTGCCACCACCGTTGCTGCCGCCGGTGCCACCGCCGCCGGTGCCACCACCGCCGTTGCCGCCACCGCCGTTGCCGCCGCCGGAGCCACCCGCGCCACCGCCGACCAAGGCGGGCTGGCGGGGCGACGAGGCGACCGCGCCGTCATCGAGACCGTCGAGGCCGCCGTCCCCCGCGCCGGGCACCTCGGCGGTGCCCTCGGCGACGGCACCGCCGAAACCACCACCGGGCGCTGCCGGCGCGTCGGCGTCCGGGCCGGGGCCCTCGCTCTGCGGCTCGTCCTCGGGGCGGGGCGCGATCGGCTCGGAGAGGAAGATCTCGGGACCCTGCGTCGCGGGGACCTCCGGGCGCACCAGCTGCTGCACCGGGATCTGCTCCATGGAGCGCACGACGAAGAACGCAGCGAAGAGCATCATCGCCACCAGGGCGAGCAGCGGTCTGCGGTGCTCAGCGCTCATCGAGATGTTTCCCCCCGGACGTCGCGCCGAGGCGCGGAAGAGAGCCCCAGAATACGGCGCGAATGTCCGGTTTGCCTGAGTGGTCTAGCGAATCGGCCGACTGGTCTACCCGGCAGGCGGGAGCCCGCCAGCCGGGCCGGCGACACCGCTCAGGCGGACTTCTTCTTCTTGTTCTCCTGGCGGGGCACCAGGGTCGGGTTGACGTTGTCGGAGACGACCTCGCCGGTCACGACGACCTTCTCGACGTCACCGCGCGACGGGACGTCGTACATCACGTTGAGGAGGACTTCCTCGATGATGGCGCGGAGGCCACGCGCACCGGTGCCACGCTCCATCGCCCTGTCGGCGATGGCCTCGACGGCGTCGTCGGTGAACTCCAGCTCGACGCCGTCGAGCTCGAAGAGCTTCTGGTACTGCTTGACCAGCGCGTTGCGCGGCTCGGTGAGGATCTGCACCAGCGCGGCCTGGTCGAGCTTGTTGACGCTCGCGATCAGCGGCAGCCGGCCGATGAACTCGGGGATGAGCCCGAACTTCACGAGGTCCTCGGGGCGCACCTGGTGGAACATCTCGTCGGCGTCGGTCTCGTTGGAGCGGCGCATCTCGGCGGTGAAGCCGAGCGACTTCTTGCCGACGCGCTGCTCGACGATGTGCTCGAGCCCGGCGAAGGCCCCGCCCACGACGAACAGGATGTTGGTGGTGTCGATCTGGATGAACTCCTGGTGCGGGTGCTTGCGCCCGCCCTGCGGCGGCACCGAGGCCGTGGTGCCCTCGAGGATCTTGAGCAGCGCCTGCTGCACGCCCTCGCCGGAGACGTCACGGGTGATCGAGGGGTTCTCGGCCTTGCGGGCGACCTTGTCGATCTCGTCGATGTAGATGATGCCGGTCTCGGCCTTCTTGACGTCGTAGTCGGCGGCCTGGATCAGCTTCAGCAGGATGTTCTCGACGTCCTCGCCGACGTAGCCCGCCTCGGTCAGCGCCGTGGCGTCGGCGATGGCGAACGGCACGTTGAGCATGCGCGCGAGGGTCTGCGCCAGGTAGGTCTTGCCGCAGCCGGTCGGGCCGATGACAAGGATGTTGGACTTCGCCACCTCGACGGCGTCCTCGCGGCCGGGGCGCGAGGCGTTGGAGACCCCTGCCTGGACCCGCTTGTAGTGGTTGTAGACCGCCACCGCGAGCGACTTCTTCGCCGTCTCCTGGCCGATGACGTAGGAGTTGAGGAACTCGAAGATCTCGCGAGGCTTGGGGAGCTCGTCGAGCCCGACCTCGGAGGTCTCGTTGAGCTCCTCCTCGATGATCTCGTTGCACAGGTCGATGCACTCGTCGCAGATGTAGACCCCGGGGCCCGCGATGAGCTTCTTGACCTGCTTCTGGCTCTTCCCGCAGAAGGAGCACTTCAGCAGGTCGCCGCCGTCACCGATCCGTGCCATGCGTCTCCTTCGAGGTGACCACGGGCCCCGGAGCCCGTGGGGATGAGCGGTACGTGCGTGCGGAACGGGCCGGCGTGGGGCGGGCCGTCCCGACGAGCGTGTGGGGGAACGGTACTCCGAAGTGGTCGGTCCCGGGACCAGGACACGGCGCCCGGGACCGACTCACGCGGAGGTCGGATCAGACCAGTGCTGCGGCCTTGCGCGACTCGAGGATCGAGTCGATGAGGCCGTACTCGACGGCCGCGTCGGCGGTGAGGATCTTGTCGCGCTCGATGTCGGCGCTGACCTCCTCGATCGACTTGCCGGCGTGCTCGGCGATCATCTTCTCCAGCAGCTCGCGCATCCGCAGGATCTCGTTGGCCTGGATCTCGATGTCGGAGGACTGGCCGTAGGTGCCCTCGGTGTAGGGCTGGTGGATCAGGATGCGGCTGTTGGGCAGCGCGAGGCGCTTGCCGGGGGCGCCCGCGGCCAGCAGGATCGCGGCCGCCGAGGCCGCCTGCCCCAGGCACACGGTCTGCACGTCGGGCTGGATGAACTTCATCGTGTCGTAGATGGCGGTCATCGCGGTGAAGGAGCCGCCCGGGGAGTTGATGTAGATCTGGATGTCGCGCTGGGGGTCCATCGACTCCAGGCACAGCAGCTGCGCCATCACCGCGTTGGCAATGTCGTCGCTGATGGGGGTGCCGAGGAAGATGATGCGGTCCTCGAACAGCTTGGCGTAGGGGTCGATGCGGCGCACGCCGTAGGAGGTGCGCTCCTCCCACTGCGGGATGTAGTAGTTCATCGCTGTGTCGTCCTTTGGCTCGTGGGAGGGGGGATCACTTGCCGCGGGCGGGCCGGCCCTCGTCGGCCGCCTCGCGCGCGCTGCTGATCACGTGGTCGATGAAGCCGTACTCCTTGGCCTGCGCCGCGGTGAACCAGCGGTCGCGGTCGGAGTCGCGCTCGATCTGCTCGAGCTCCTGACCGGTGTGCTCGGCGATGAGCTCCTGCATCACCTTCTTGATGTGCAGGGACTGCTCGGCCTGGATGCGGATGTCGGAGGCCGAACCCCCCATGCCGCCCGAGGGCTGGTGCATCATGATGCGGGCGTGGGGCAGCGAGTAGCGCTTGCCCTTGGTGCCGGCGCAGAGCAGGAACTGGCCCATCGACGCGGCGAGGCCCATGGCCACGGTCGCGACGTCGTTGGGGATGTAGTTCATCGTGTCGTAGATCGCCATGCCGGAGTCGACCGAGCCACCCGGCGAGTTGATGTGCAGGAAGATGTCGGCCTCGGGGTCCTCGGCGCTGAGCAGCAGCAGCTGCGCGCAGATCGCGTTGGCGTTGGCGTCGCGCACCTCGGAGCCGAGGAAGACGATCCGCTCGCGGAGCAGGCGCTGGTAGATGTGGTCGTCGAGGCCGTTGCCGGCGGGGGCGGCGCTCATCTCCGGGAAGTTGTCAGTCACGTGCCCGACCCTAGAGGCCGCCGACGACAAATCCACGCGTCACCCCCCGGTGTTCGCCCACAGCAGACCGGGCGGCTCCGCGCACCTCAGCAGGCGGCGGCCGCCGCCTCCTCGCGGGTGGGGGCGTCGGTCCGGTCGGCGAGCCAGTCACGCAGCGCGGCGTACACCGCGTCGTGGTTGAGCAGGTCGAAGTGGTCACCGCGCACGTGGAGCGTCTCGGCGCCGGGGAACATCTCGGTGCCGTCGCGCTCGCGGCCCATCGCCGAGGTGAAGGGCACGAGCAGGTCGCCCAGCGACTCGGCCCCGGGGCCGTCGGGGCGCTTCGACAGCGTCGCGCCCACCAGCCGGTAGCGCGCCCGCGGGAGGTTCTGCACGTCGCGCGACAGCCCGTGCCGCAGGTCGAGGATGCCGACGGAGCGGAACTCCAGCACCCGCCCGATCGGCGCCACCTCGGGCAGGCGGTCCATCAGCCGCACCCCCCGCTCGACGACCCGCTCGAGCGGGGCCCCCAGGTGCGGGGTGCCCAGGCACACGACGTCGGTGACGCGCTCGGTCCAGGCGGTGTCGGCGTCGGTGGCGACGGCGCACGCGGCCCGCACGATCAACCCGCCCATCGAGTGGCCGACCAGGGCCACCCGCTCGACCGGGACCTCCCACTCCTCGACCAGCCGCTGGAGCAGCGCGGCGACCGCGACGCCGTTCTCGGCGATCGGCAGGCCGGTGTTGACCCGCACGTAGACCGGGGTCCAGCCCTCGTCGACCAGTCGGTCGCCGTAGCTGCGCCGCGGCGGCACCTCCCGCTTCGGCACCTCGGAGCGCCACCAGAGGTCCTCGGTCTCGCACAGGCCGTGGACGAAGACGACGACCTTGCGGCCCGCGTCCGGGTACGCCGCGGCGAGCGCGTCGCGCTCCGCCGGGACCGGCCGGCCGTCGACGCACAGCGACGTCGCGAAGTAGACCGGATGGCCCTCCTCGCGCAGCTGGTCGCCGATCAGGCCGTTGACGGCGCCGCTGAGCAGCCGGCCCGAGGGCCGGGAGAGCACGTCGCCGCGGCCACCGACACCGTGCCGCGAGGCAGCGCGCAGACCGCACGCCCCGAGGCGCAGCCCGCCACTGATTCCGGCGAACACGCCAGTGGCGATGCCCCGGTGCACCCGGTGGCTCAGGGTGGGACCGCCGCCCTGGAGCTGGTCGTTGAGCCCGTGGATCCGACCGGCGACCGCGTCGTGCACGTCGCGCACGGTCGAGAGGAGCACGTCGTCGGCGGCCCAGGCGGCGAGGGCCAGGGCGTCGAGCGGGTTCAGTCGGTCGGTGGTCACAGTGCACGAGTGTTCACGCAAAGCGCCCCCGAGGTCAACGACCTCGGGGGCGCGGAGCGGTGGCGCCGTGGGGATCAGGCCTTCTCGTCGGCCTGCTCGCCGTTCGTGACCTCGGCCTGCTCGTCGGCCATGACCTCGGCCTGCTCCTCGACGGTGACCTCGGCCTGCTCGTCGGCCGGCTCGCCGATGCTGCCGTCGGGACGGAGGTTCTTCAGGTCGACGACCTCGCCGGAGGCGTCGGTGACCGTCGCGCTCTCGACGATGCGCGCGAGCGCCTTGCCGCGCACCACCTCCGAGACCATCTCGGGGATGTGGTTGTGCTCGAGCATGTGCTTGATGAACTCGTCAGGGTTCTGCCCGGACTGCTGGGCCCGGCGCAGCAGGTGCTCCTGGAGCTCCGACTGCTCGACGCCGATCTCCTCGGCCTTGGCGACCTCGTCGAGGAGGAACTGCGAGGCGACGGCGTCGCGCACGCGCTTCTCGAGCTCGGCCTCGAACTCGTCGATGGTCTGCTCCTCGGAGTCGAGGTAGGAGTCGAGCGTCATGCCCGCGAAGGCGAGCTGCTGCTCCATCTCCTGGCGACGCGCGGCCAGCTCCTGGGTGACCAGGGACTCGGGCAGCGGCACCTCGGCGCCGTCGAGGAGCTTCTCCAGCACCGCGTCACGGGCCTCGGCGGCCTGCTCGAGGCGCTTGCCGCGCTCGAGGCGGGTGGCGACGTCGGCACGCAGCTCCTCGATCGTGTCGAACTCCGACGCCGTCTGGGCGAAGTCGTCGTCGAGCTCGGGGAGCTCCTGCTCCTTGACGGCCTGGACGCGCACGAGCACCGAGACGTCCTGCCCGGCGACGTCGCCGCCGACCAGCTGCGAGGTGAAGGTCGCCTCCGCGCCGGCGGACAGCCCGCGCAGCGCGTCGTCGATGCCGGGGACCATGTCGCCCGAGCCGACCTTGTAGGAGTAGCCGCTGACCTCCCCGCCCTCGATGGCCTCGCCCTCGGGCGTGGTGGCCACGAGGTCGATGGTGACGAGGTCGTCGTCGGCGGCCGCACGCTCGACGTCCTTGAGGGTCGCGAAGCGCTCGCGCAGCGCCTCGACCTGCTCGTCGACGTCGGCGTCGGACACGGCGAGGTCCTCGACGCTGACCTCGAGGCCGTCGTAGGACGGCACCTCGATGGTGGGCCGCACGTCGACCTCGGCGGTGAACTCGAGCAGCTCGCGGTCCTCGAGCCGGGTCACGTCGATCTCCGGCTGCGCCAGGGGCTGCAGGTCGTTGTCCTGCAGGGCCTGCACGTAGAGCTGCGGGACGGCCTCGTTGATGGCCTGGTCGAGCACGGCGCCGCGACCGATCTGGCGGTCGATGACGGGCGGGGGGACCTTGCCCTTGCGGAAGCCCGGGATGTTCACCTGCTTGGCGATGGCCTGGTACGCCTTGTCGAGGCTCGGCTTGAGCTCCTCGAAGGGCACCTCCACGGTGATCTTGGCCCGGGTGGGGCTCAGCGTCTCCACGGCGCTCTTCACGAGTCTGTCTCTCCTTGGTCGGTGGTGCTGGTCGGGCCACGGGCGCGCACGCGCCCGGGTGTGTGGCGGTCGGGGCGACAGGACTCGAACCTGCGGTCTCCTGCTCCCAAAGCAGGCGCGCTAGCCACTACGCTACGCCCCGCCAAACGGCGCCCGACCGCCCGTGACGGCGCGGTCCGGCTCGCTCGCGAGCGGATGACGGGAATCGAACCCGCGTCATCAGTTTGGAAGACTGAGGCTCTACCATTGAGCTACATCCGCGCAGGTCCGGGCGCGCGTGACCGAGGTCGTCGGGCGCTGGACCAGGCTCCATCGTGCCACAGCGGGCCCGTCGCTCCCGAACCGCGTCCGCGGTGCCCGGGAGGGCGTCGTACGACGCTCAGCCGCGGCGGTGCACGAGCACCAGGGCGCGGTCGTCGTCGGTGGCCTGCATGCCGCGCACGAGCCGCTCGGCGCCGCCCTCGAAGCCCTCGGCCAGCAGCCGGGTGCCGAGCCCGGCGAGACGGTCGATACCGAGCGACATGTCGCGAGACGAGCTCTCCACGAGGCCGTCGGTGAACATCAGGAGCCCGTCACCGGGGGCAAGGGTGCCCTCGAGCGTCTCGAAGTCGGCGTCGGGAAGCAGCCCGAGCGCCGCACCGTCGGAGTCGAGCGCCGACCACCGGCCCGACCCGGCTCTGATCCACAACGCCGGGGGGTGCCCGGCCTTGCGGAGCATGAAGTCGCCCGTGCGCAGGTCGAGGTGCAGGTGGATGGCGGTCGCGAAGCCCTCGTCCCAGTCCTGGCGCAGGAGGTACTCGTTGGCGGCGGGCAGGAAGGCCCGGCCCGGCAGTGCCGAGACGATGCCGTTGAGGGCGCCGGAGAGGAACAGCGAGCGGGCTCCGACGTCGACGCCCTTGCCCGAGACGTCGACGACGGCGACGTCGAGGTGGGAGTGGTCGTGGGTGCGCTGGGCCACGACGAAGTCGCCGGCGAAGGAGGTGCCGCCCGCCGAGCGCTGCGCGACCTCGACCAGCCACTGGCCCGGCAGCGGCGGCAGCGTGCCCTGCCGGGCGATGCGGTCACGGAGGTCGACGAAGATCGACTCCCCCCGCGGGCCGGAGACGCCGAGACGGCTGCGCCGGAACGACGTGCCCATGATGAGCAGCGCGATGGCGAAGGTCACCACGAGCCGTGTGATCGCACGCTCGCTGATCTGCTCGGCGGTGACGAAGAGCACCAGGCAGATGCAGCCGCACACGAAGACGACGAACCACGGCAGCGACCGCGGCCCGAGCAGGATGCTCCCCAGCACCATGGGCAGCAGCAGCGTCGTGAAGGGCACCCACTCGCGGAACGCCAGGCCCAGGCCGGTGATCAGCAGCGTGACCAGCACCAGGCCGAGCAGCGGCAACCGGTCGTTGACCGTCAGCTCGCGGCGCAGGCGCGGCCAGGTCGTCCTCGCGTAGAGGGTGCGGCGTCGGGGCACGGCGGGCCTTCGGAGGTCGGGTGCGGGCGGACGGAGGCGACCGGAGGCCGGTCCCCGGACGCGAGGTCGGCCTACCTTACGGCGCGCGGGCGGTACGCGGGCTGGCAACGCGGGCACCAGAACAGGTTGCGCTGCTGGAGCACCTCGTGCCGCACCTTGGACCCGCAGACCAGGCACGGACGGCCGCCGCGACGGTAGACGTAGTAGCGCACCCGGCGACCCTCCGCGGGCGACGCCTCCCGGGCCGCGGGCTCGTCCTCGGGCCGCATCGTCACGATGCGCCCGAGCCGGACGCCCTCGGGCATCAGCTCCACGAGGTCCGCCCACAGCGCCTCGAAGCGCGGCCTCGTCACCGACCTCCCGGGCCGCAGCGGGTGCAGCCTCTGCCGGAAGAGGACCTCGGCGCGGTAGACGTTGCCGACGCCGGCCACCACCTGCTGGTCCATCAGCAGCCCGCCGATGGGTGCACGGGAGCGACGGACGCGGTCCCAGGCATGCTCCGGGTCGGCTCCCGGGTCGAGCGGGTCGGGTCCGAGCCGGTCGAGGATCGCGCCGCGCTCCTCCGGGGTGACCAGCTGGCAGGCGGTGGCGCCGCGGAGGTCGGCGTACGACCGCTCGGAGACCAGCCGCCAGCGCACCTGGCCGTACGGCGGTGGCGCGGGCGCCGCGCTGACGCGGAACTTCCCGTAGAGCCCGAGGTGGACGTGCACCGCGAGGTCCTGGTCGAAGTCGACGAACAGGTGCTTGCCCCGCGAGCTGGCCCCCGTCAGCACGAGGCCGTCGAGCACGGCCGCCGAGTCGGCGAACCGGCCCTGCGGGCTGCTGCACGACACGACGTCGCCCGCGAAGGCCTCGCGCAGGTCGGTGGCCAGCCGGAAGAGGGTGTGCCCCTCAGGCATGCTCGTCGGGACCGAGGCCGCGGGCCGACGCGGGGAGCGGCGGGAGCACTGCCTCGAGCTCGTAGTCGGACATCATCCGGATGCGCCGCACGTGGCGGTCCTCGCCGGTGAAGCCGGTGGTGAGGAACACCTCGACGAAGCGGGTCATGTCGTCGACGGGGTGCAGCCGCCCCCCGACCGAGACGACGTTGGCGTCGTTGTGCTCGCGACCCAGCCGGGCGGTCTCCTCGCTCCACGCGAGCGCGCAGCGCACGCCCGGGACCTTGTTGGCCGCGATCTGCTCGCCGTTGCCCGACCCACCGATGACGACGCCGAGGCTGCCGGGGTCGCCCACCACGCCCTCGGCCGCGCGCAGGCAGAAGACCGGGTAGTCGTCGAGCGCGTCGTAGGTGAACGGCCCGTGGTCGACCGGCTCGTGGCCGTGGTCCTCGAGCCACTGGACGAGGTGGGCCTTCAGCTCCAGGCCCGCGTGGTCGGAGCCGAGGTGCACGCGCATGCGACCAGCCTAGGAGGAGTGCAGGGAGAGGAAGCCGGCGACCTGGGCCGTCAACGGCTCGGCGGGGTCGAAGACCCCAGCGTGGCGCCAGAAGCCGTGCACCTGGCCCAGGTAGCGCGTCGCCGTGACCGCCACCCCCAGCTCGGCCAGCCGCCGGGCCAACAGCTCGCCCTCGTCGCACAGCGGGTCGGCCTCCGCCGTGGTGACCAGCGTGGGCGGGAGCGCGGCCAGTCGGTCGTCGGAGGACCGCAGCGGCGCCAGGTCGGGGTCGTCGAGGTCGGCCGGCGAGGCGGCGTACTGGTCCCAGTACCAGGCGGCGTCATCGGGGTGGAAGCCCACGCCCTGGAGACCGTACGACGCCCCGGCCGCCCGGGGGTCGAGGAAGGGGTAGGTCAGCGCCAGCGCGGCGAGGGTGCCCGGCAGCCGGAGCGCGGCCACGAGCGCCAGGTTGGCCCCGGCGCTGTCGCCGTGGGCGTGCACCGGCCCGCCGAAGGCCCCGCGCGCCCAGCGCACCGCCGCTTCCGCGTCGTCGGCGGCCGCCGGGAAGCGGTGCTCCGGCGGACGGCGGTAGTCGACGCTGAGCACCGCGAGCCGGGCCCGGTCGGCCAGGCGGCGCGCGGCGTTGTCGTGCACCTCGACGTCGTTGAGCACGAACCCGCCCCCGTGCAGGTGCACGACCACGCCGGGTCGGGCGTCGTGCGGGACGTAGAGGCGGCACGGCACGCCCGCGGCATCGACGTCGCGCACCTCCGCCACCGGGTGGCGCGGCTCCACGGCGGCCTCGGCCCGGGCCTGCGCGCGCTCGGCCGCCACGTCGAAGCCGGGCTCGCTCGGCCGCAGCTCGCCGGCCGCCGCCGCGACGGCACGGCGGGCCTGGGGCCACAGCAACGGGTTGACCTCAGGCACCGCTGCCGCCCGCGAGCCGTGCCAGCTCCTCGTCGACGAGCTCGGGGTCGAGCTTGGTGAAGACGGGAGTCGGCCTGGCCACCGGCGTGCCGGCCACGAGCGCCGTACGACGCCAGGGCGCGGCGCCGGTGTAGTCGCCGGTGATGACCGGGTAGCCGGCCCCGCCGTCGAGGTCGTCGCTCTCCACGAGCTCGGGCATCGGCTGGACGACGCCCTCGCCACCGAGGACGGCGTGGACGGCGTTGGCCGAGAACGGCAGGAACGGGCTGAGCACGACGTTGAGGTCGGCCACGCACTGCGCCGTCACGTGCAGCACCGTGGCGAGCCGCTCGCGCTGGTCGTCACCCTTGAGCGTCCACGGGGCGGTGTCGGTGACGTAGCGGTTGACCTCGCCGACGACGCGCATCGCCTCGGAGACCGCCGCCTTCTGCCGGTGCCGGGCGATCAGGTCGCCCACCGTCGTGAAGGCCTCCTCGACCCGGTCGAGCAGCCCCTGGTCGGCCTCCTCGAGCGGCCCGGCGGCGGGGACCTCGCCGAAGCTCTTCGCGACCATCGACGCCGTGCGGTTGACCAGGTTGCCCCAGCCGGCGACCAGCTCGTCGTTGGTGCGGCGCACGAACTCCGACCAGGTGAAGTCGCTGTCCTGGTTCTCCGGGCCGGCGACCGCGACGAAGTAGCGGAAGGCGTCGGGCTGGTAGCGGGCGAGCATGTCGCGCACGTAGATGACGACGCGCTTGGAGGAGGAGAACTTCCGCCCCTCCATGGTGAGGAACTCGCTCGAGACGACCTCGGTCGGCAGGTTGAGCGCGCCGAACCGCCCGGGCTCGCCGCCCTTGTCGCCCCGGCCCGAGTAGGCCAGCAGCTCCGCGGGCCAGATCTGGCTGTGGAAGGTGATGTTGTCCTTGCCCATGAAGTAGTAGGACAGCGCCTCCGGGTCGTTCCACCACTCCCGCCAGCGCTCGGCGTCACCGGTGCGGCGGGCCCACTCGATGCTGGCCGAGAGGTAGCCGACGACGGCGTCGAACCAGACGTAGAGCTTCTTGGTCGGGTCGTCGCGCCAGCCGTCGAGCGGCACCGGGATGCCCCAGTCGATGTCGCGCGTCATCGCGCGGGGCCGGATCTCCTCGAGGATGTTCTTGGAGAACCGGATGACGTTGGGCCGCCAGGTGCCCGAGGCCTCGCGCTCGTCGAGCCACTCCCCCAGCGCCCCCGCCAGGGCCGGCAGGTCGAGGAAGAAGTGGTTGGTCTCGACGAACTCCGGCGTCTCGCCGTTGATGCGCGAGACCGGGTCCTTCAGGTCGGCGGGGTCGAGCTGGTTGCCGCAGTTGTCGCACTGGTCACCGCGGGCGCCGTCGTGGCCGCAGATCGGGCAGGTGCCCTCGATGTAGCGGTCGGGCAGCGTGCGACCCGTCGACGGGCTGATGGCGCCGTACGTCGTGCGCTCGAGGAAGTAGCCGTTGTCGTGGCACCCCGTGAACAGCTCCTGGACGACCGCGGTGTGGTTGCGGGTGGTCGTGCGGGTGTAGAGGTCGTAGGAGACGCCGAGGCCGACGAGGTCCTCGGCGATGACGCGGTGGTTGCGGTCGGCGAGCTCCTGCGGCGTGACGCCCGCCTCGTCGGCGGCGATGAGGATCGGGGTGCCGTGCTCGTCGGTGCCCGAGACCATGAGGACGTCGTGGCCGGCCATGCGCATGTACCTGCTGAAGACGTCGGAGGGCACGCCGAAACCGGCCACGTGGCCGATGTGGCGCGGGCCGTTGGCGTACGGCCAGGCGACGGCGGACAGGACATGTGTCATGGGGTCAAGGTTAGGGAAAGCACTGGCGCCCCACCGACCGGGTTTCCCAGGATGGGTCCATGGCTGACGACCCCACCCGAGACGTGCTCATCGCCGAGGACCTGCTGCTCCTGCTGCTGCACGACGAGAAGGGCAGCGTGCAGCACGCCTACCACCTCGACCCGGTGCTCGGCGGGGCCCTGCTCGTCGAGCTCGCGCTCGGCGGCCACGTGGAGCCCGTGCCCCAGGAGAAGCGGTGGGGCTGGACCCCGAAGGACCGGGTCCGGGCGACCCCCGAGGTGCCCGCCGACCCGCTGCTGCGCGAGGCGCAGGACCTGGTCGCCGAGAAGGAGCGCACCGCGCAGGACCTGGTGACGCGGCTCGGCCGCAAGCGGCGCGACCCGTTGCTGGAGCGTCTCGCCGACCGTGGGTTCGTGCGGCGGGAGCAGGGCAAGGTGCTCGGGCTGTTCCCCCGCACCACGTGGCCCGAGGCCGACGGACGCCACGAGGAGGCGCTGCGGGCCCGGCTCGAGGCCGTGCTCCTGCGCGACGACGTGCCCGACGACCGCACGGGAGCACTCGTCGCGCTGCTGTCGGGCGCGGACGTCGCCCAGAAGGTGGTGCGCTCGGATCGCCGCAGGTCGCGCGACGTGGCCCGGCGGGCGAAGGTCGTGGCCGAGGGCGACTGGGCGGCCGCGGGGGTCAAGGACGCCATCGCCGCCGCCAACGCCGCCACCATGGCGGCGATCACGGCGTCGACGGCGGCGGCCTCGAGCGGCAGCTCGTGACGCTGCCTCTCGAAGGGCGCTCGGCCCTCGTGACCGGGGCGGCCCGTCGCAGCGGCATCGGCCACGCGATCGCCACCCGCCTGGCCGGCATGGGCGCGAGCCTGTGCGTGCACCACCTCGCCGCCCACGACGCGGCGCAACCATGGGGCGCCGACGACACCGCCGCCGCCCTGGACGACCTGCGCGCCCTCCTGGTGCCCGGCGCCCGGCTCACCGACGTCGAGGCCGACCTCGTCGGGCCGACCGCCCCGGACGCGGTCGTCGCGCACGCCCGCGGTGAGCTGGGCCACCTCGACGTGCTGGTGTGCAACCACGCCCGCAGCGGCGGCGACGGCGGCCTCCTCGAGCAGACCGCCGAGACGCTCGACGGGCACTGGCAGGTCGACGCACGCTCCACCCTGCTGCTGACCGCCGCGTTCGCGCGCCAGCACGACGGCCGAGAGGGCGGCCGCGTCGTGTGGCTGACCTCGGGCCAGTCCCTCGGCCCGATGCGCGGCGAGGTCGCGTACGCCGCCGCCAAGGCTGCCCTCGCCGGCGTGCTCGCGACCGTCGCCGACGAGCTGGCCGACAGGGGCGTGCTGCTCAATGCGGTCAACCCCGGCCCGGTCGACACGGGCTACCTCACCGAGGGGACCAGCGACCGGCCGGAGGCGCTGGCGTGGATCCGCGAGCGCTTCCCGGCCGGTCGGTTCGGCGAGCCCGACGACCCCGCCCGGCTCGTCGCCTGGCTGGTGAGCGACGAGGGACGCTGGGTGGTCGGTCAGGTGCTCGACAGCGAGGGCGGCTTCCGGCGCGCGTGAGCCTCAGCTGAAGTCGAGGTCGGCGCTGCGGCTGCGCTTGAGCTCGAAGAACAGCGGGTAGGAGGCGGCCTGCACGATGCCGTCCCACAGCTGGCCGGCCTCCTCGCCGCGCGGGGCCTTGGTGATCACCGGACCGAAGAACGCGGTGCCGTTGACGTGGATGGTCGGGGTGCCGACGTCGTCACCCACGGCGTCCATGCCCTCGTGGTGGCTCTTCGCGACCGCCTCGTCGAGGGACGAGTCGTCCCACGCCTCGGCGAGCTCCTCCGGCAGGCCCGCGTCACGCAGGGCGTCGACGGCGAGCTGCCGGGTGGTGGCGTCCTGCTCCTCGAGGTGGATGCGGGTGCCGAAGGCGGTGTAGAGCGGTGCGAGCACCTCGCTGCCGTGCTCCTGCTCGGCCTTGATGCAGACGCGGACCGGGCCCCACGCGGTGCTGAGCATTTCGCGGTAGCTGTCGGGGATGTCCTTGTCCTGGTTGAGGTAGGCGAGGCTCATCACGTGCCAGTGGACCTCCACGTCCCGCACCTGCTCGACCTCGAGCATCCAGCGGGAGGTGATCCAGGCGAAGGGGCAACGGGGGTCGAACCAGAAGTCGGCGCGGTCCTTGCCGCTGCTGGTCTCGGGGGCGGTGTCGGTGCTCATGGTGGTCACAAGTACCCCGGGGCGCCGGTTTGTTCCTCGCGAGCAGGGGCCTCCGCGACCGTCGGGTCCCGGTGACATGATCGGCCCATGCCAGGCACCAACCTGACCCGGGACGAGGCGCGCACCCGCGCCCAGCTGCTGAGCGTCGACTCCTACCTCGTGGAGCTCGACCTCACCGTCGGCGAGACACGCTTCGCCTCGCGCACCACCCTGCGCTTCCGCAGCAGCGAGCCCGGCGCCTCGACCTTCCTCGACCTGGTCGACGCCGAGGACCTCGTCGTGACGCTCAACGGCGCCCGGCTGGCCCCGGCGGCGTACGCCGACAGCCGCGTCGCGCTCGAGGGGCTCGCGGCCGACAACGAGGTGGTCGTCGAGGCGACCCTGCCCTACTCCCGCACCGGCGAGGGCCTGCACCGCTTCGTCGACCCGGCCGACGACCGGGTCTACACCTACACCCAGTTCGAGGTGCCGGACGCCCGCCGGGTCTACGCCACCTTCGAGCAGCCCGACCTCAAGAGCCGCTTCACCTTCCACGTGACCGCCCCCGAGCGCTGGGCGGTCGTGTCCAACGCGCCGACGCCGGAGCCCGAGGCGCTGGGTGACGGCCGTGCGGTGTGGCGCTTCGCCGAGACGTTGCCGATGTCGACCTACATCACAGCGCTGGTCGCGGGCGAGTACCACGCGGCCCACGACGTCTACGAGGGCCGCTTCGGCACCATACCGCTCGGCCACTACTGCCGGCAGTCGCTGCTGCCGCACCTCGACGTCGACGAGCTCGTCACGGTCACGAGGCAGGGCTTCGCCTACTTCGAGGACGCCTTCGACATGGCCTACCCGTTCGGCAAGTACGACCAGCTCTACGTGCCGGAGTACAACATGGGCGCGATGGAGAACGCCGGCGCGGTGACACTGCGCGACGAGTACCTCCCCCGTGGACGCCAGGACGCGTCGTTCTACGAGTTCCGCGCCACCGTGATCCTGCACGAGATGGCCCACATGTGGTTCGGCGACCTCGTGACGATGCGCTGGTGGGACGACCTGTGGCTCAACGAGTCCTTCGCCGAGTGGGCCTGCCACCAGGCGGCGGTCGAGGCCACGGCCTTCGACGAGGCCTGGACCGGGTTCGCCAACGTCCGCAAGAACTGGGCGCTGCGCCAGGACCAGCTGCCCTCGACCCACCCGATCGCCGCCGACAACCACGACCTGCGCGCGGTCGAGGTCAACTTCGACGGCATCACCTACGCCAAGGGCGCCTCGGTGCTCAAGCAGCTCGTCGCGTGGGTCGGCCTGCCCAACTTCCTGGTCGGGCTGCGCGACTACTTCCGCGAGCACGCCTTCTCCAACACCGAGTTCGGCGACCTGCTCCGCGCGCTCGAGGGACCCTCGGGCCGCGAGCTCGACTCGTGGGCCAAGGAGTGGCTGCAGACCAGTGGCGTCAACACCCTGGCCGCCGACTTCGACCTCGACGGCGAGGGCCGCTACACCCGCTTCGAGGTGCACCAGAGCGCGACCGAGGAGCACCCGACGTTGCGCCGTCACCGCATCGGCATCGGCCTCTACGACCGCGAGGGCGAGCGGCTGGTGCGTCGCTCCTCGGTCGAGGTCGACGTGCGCGACGAGACCACCCACGTCGAGCAGCTCCTCGGCGAGCGCCAGCCCGACCTGCTGCTGCTCAACGAGGGCGACCTGACCTACGCCAAGATCCGCCTCGACGAGCGGTCGCTGGCCGCCGTGGTCGAGGGCCTCGGCCGGCTCGACGACTCGCTGGCACGGGCGCTGTGCTGGACCGCCGCGTGGGACATGACCCGCGACGCCGAGATGCGGGCGCGCGACTTCGTCGAGCTCGTCCTGCGCAACATCGGCTCGGAGACCGACCCGGCCGGCTCCAGCCGGATCCCGTCGTACGCCGCCTCGGCCGTCGCCAGCTTCAGCGACCCGGCCCACCGTCCCGCGCTGCGGGCGCGCTGGGAGTCGGGCCTGCTCGAGCTGCTCGAGCAGGCCGAGGCCGGCAGCGACCACCAGCTCACCTTCCTGCGGGCGCTGGCCGGCGCGGCCCACTCCCCCGCGGCCCTCGACGCCCTCGAGGCGCTGCTCGACGGTGGTCGCGACCTGCCGGGGCTGACCATCGACAGCGACCTGCGCTGGACCCTGGTGACCGCCCTGGCGCGCGAGGGTCGGGTCGACGCCGACCGCATCGCCGCCGAGCGCGAGCGCGACCAGACCATCACCGGGCAGCAGCGCGCCGCAGCGGCGCTCGCCGCCCGACCCACGGCCGAGGCGAAGGCCGAGGCGTGGGAGATCGCGGTGGTGCGCGACGACGTGCCCAACGAGACGCAGCGCAGCACGGTCACCGCCTTCGTGCAGGTCGGCCAAACCGAGGTGCTCGAGCCCTACGTCGAGAAGTACCTCGAGGTCGCGGCCACCCTGTGGGAGCAGAAGGGCACGCAGCGGGCCTCGACGGCGCTCGAGGGCCTCTTCCCCCGTCCGCTGGCCTCGCCCGAGCTGCTGGCCCGGGTCCAGGAGTGGCTCGCGACCACCTCGGCCAACCCGGCGGCCCAGCGCTACGTGCGCGAGGGCGCGGCCGACGTCGAGCGCTACCTCGCCGGCCAGGCCTGCGACGCCTCCTGAGGGCTCAGGCGTTGCTGCGGCGGTCGCGCGCCGTGGCGGCGAGCTCGGCGATGCCGTGGGTGAGGCCACCCACGAGGTCGCCGGCGCCGAAGGCGGTCTGCATGCGCTCGGCGCCGTCGCGGACCGCGTCGTCGTCGAGCACCGGGCGCACCTCGGCACCGGTGACGATCTCGAGGCGGCGCGCCGACGGGTCGACCAGGACCAGCACGCTGCGGGCCGGCCGGGTCAGCGCCGCGTGGAGCCGGTGCGCGTAGTCGCGTGAGGGGCCCTGGGCGGCGCCGACGTAGACCGAGAACTCGAAGCGGCACGTCTGCTCCGCCTGGAACATCGCCCGGTCGATCTGGGCCTGCTGGGCGGCCGAGAACTCACCAGCTGCCACTGGTGCCCCCGGTGCCCTCCCGACCCGACGCCAGCTGCTCGGGGGTGACCTCGTCGGCCGCGCCCAGGCCCTTGCGGGGCGACCCGAACCACTCGGGCTCGCCGCGCCAGCCCGCCCCGGGCTCGTAGCCCTTGTCGCGCAGGCTCGGCAGGAACGCGAGCAGCGCGATCACCAGGAACAGCCCGACGGGCAGGATCACCAGGACCAGGAGGAAGCCGAGCACCGAGACGTCGGGCACCTCGCCCCAGGCGGCGGGGGTGTCGGCGGCCGCCGGCGAGGCGGCCGCGAGCACCACGGCGGCCGGCACGGCCGCCAGGGTCGTGGCACGTCGGGCGTGTCGGGCACGCTCGTGAGTCAGCACACCCCGATGGTATCCGGATCTGGCTTGGGTCATGCCGGGGCGTCCTCGTAGCCTCGCGGGCATGCCTGCGCTCCCCCTCGGGCCGGCCACCGGGTCGGTCCTCGACGCCCTGCCCACGCTCGCCACCGCCGTGGCGTCCGTGACCTCCGCCCTGCCCTCGGCCGACGACCTGCCGGCCGTGTGCCAGGACAGCGAGAGCCTGACCTGCGCGGCGGTCTACGACTGGACCGGCAACGAGCTCGCCTCCCGGGTCGCCACCTGGCTCATCGGGGTGCCGGCGAAGATCCTCGCGATCCTGCTGGTCGCCCTGCTGGTGCGGTGGCTGGCGAGCAAGGCCGTCGAGCGGGTGATCCGACGGGCCGAGACCCAGACCATCCCCGGCTCGCGCCACGGGGTGGGCCGCCGCGCCCAGCGCGCCCGCAGCCTCGGCACGCTGCTGAAGAGCATCATCACCGCCGCCGTGTTCGGGGTGGCCTTCGTCATGGTGCTCTCCGAGGTGGGCATGGACGTCGCCCCGATCCTCGCCAGCGCGGGCGTGCTCGGTCTCGCGATCGGCTTCGGCGCGCAGAACCTCGTCAAGGACTTCCTGTCCGGCGTGATGATGATGGTCGAGGACCAGTACGGCGTCGGCGACGCCGTCGACCTCGGCGAGGCCATCGGCACGGTCGAGGCGGTGGGCCTGCGCGTCACTCGGGTGCGCGACGTCAACGGCACCGTCTGGTACGTCCGCAACGGCGAGATCCTCCGGGTCGGCAACCAGAGCCAGAACTGGGCACGCACCGTGCTCGACATCAGCGTCGGGTACGGCGAGGACCTCGTGCGCGTCACGCAGGTCCTGCGCGACGTGGCCCACGACCTGTGGGACGACGACGACTACCGCGACGTCGTCATCGAGGAGCCGGAGGTCTGGGGCGTCGAGAACCTCGGCCCCGACGGTGTCGTCGTGCGGGTCACGCTCAAGACCGCCCCGCTCGAGCAGTGGGCGGTCGCCCGCGAGATGCGCCAGCGCATCAAGGCCCGCTTCGACCACGAGGGCATCGTCATGCCCCTGCCCCAGCGCGTGGTCTGGCACCACGACGGAACCGCCGCCGGCAAGCGCAGCCCCGCGCCGGCTGAGTAGGAGTACCCAGCCGGGTCGAGCACCCGGACCGACGCCGGTGACGGGCCGTCGTGGCCACGCTGGTCGGCATGAGCCGACTCGCGGACCCCACCGTGTGCCCCGACTGCCGTACGCCGCTCCTCCCGGCGCCGGCCGGGTCGCGCTGCCCCGGGTGCGACCTGGTCCTCCAGGGCCCCACCGCCGTGGAGCTGTGGCGGGCGGTGCTCGGCGCCGACGCGCTGGTCGAGCGGCTGCGCCGGGAGGCCTCGGCGCCCGCCCCGGCACCGGTCCCCGCTCCCGTCCCGGCACCCCCGGCGGCCGTCCCGGGCGGCGTGCGGGCCAGCTCGGTGCCGGTCGTCCTGCTGGCGCTCGGCGGGCTGTGCCTGTTCGTCTTCGCCGCGATCTTCCTCGGGGTGGCGTGGAGCCTGCTGGGCCTCGCCGGGCGCAGCCTGGTGATGGCCGCGCTCACCGCCTCGCTCGTCGGCCTGGCGGTGCTGCTGACCCGCCGCGGTCTGCGCGCCTCGGCCGAGACCCTGTGGGTCGTGGCAGCCGCGCTGCTGGGGCTCGACGTGGTCGCGGCCGGCGCCGCCGGGCTGCTGGGCGGCCTCGACGCCCGCGCCACCACGTCGCTCGCCGGGTGCGCGCTCGTCGCGCTCGGCGTTG